>CBFGRJ010000187.1:0-13262 GCA_965651135.1 uncultured Myxococcales bacterium | reverse complement strand
AGTAAGCATGGGCGCGGCGCGGCACTCGCTCGAAAGCGCCAGTGATCGGCTGGCCTTGACGGAGCTGTGGTCGCACACTACACGTCCCGTTTCCCGCTGTGGAGGCGAACATGAGCGACTCGAAAGTAGCGCTGGTTACCGGTGCAACGCGTGGGCTGGGTAAAGAAACAGCAAGACAGTTGGCTCAGCAGGGCTACAAGGTACTGATCGGGTGTCGCAAGCTCTCTGACGGCCGCAAGGTCGAGGCTGAAATCGGCAACCAGGCCGAAGCCATCGAGCTAGACGTCAACAGAGAAGAGCACATGCCCGCGCTGAGACAGCGCGTCGAAAGCCTGGGAAGGCTGGATACTCTGGTCAACAACGCGGGCGTCGTCGGAAAGGCGGGCTACTCGGCGAGCGTGCTCGATTTCGACCTCGCTGATCTGCGCGAAGTGCTCGAGATCAATTTGTTGGGAGCTTTACGCGTTTCGTCCGCCGTGGTGCCCGTCATGCGAAAGCGGGGCTCGGGCTGCGTCGTCAATGTGTCCACCGGCATGGCGCAGCTTTCGGACATGGGCAAGGGCTCCCCTGCGTATCGCTTCTCCAAAGTCGCACTGAACGCCTTCACGCGAATCTTGAGCCAAGAGCTGATAGACACGAAGATCAAGGTCAACAGCGTATGCCCCGGCTGGGTGCGCACCGATCTAGGCGGTCCGAACGCCAAGCTCAGCGTAGAAGAAGGGGCGCGTGGCATCGTGTGGGCCGCCACCCTCGATGACGACGGCCCCAGCGGCGGATTTTTCCGACACGGTAAGCCGATCGACTGGTAATCGACACTGCGGGCGCGTGAAAGTTGCGCGACGAGCAGGTGCACCGCAAAATGCGGCCCCGTGTTTCGATCGATAGCCATGATCGTGGCGGCGATCCAGTTGAGTCAGCCCAATCTGGCCACAGACCAAGCCGACGTGATCGCCAAGGCATTGCAGACAGAAGCCGTCGAGCATGATTTCGATCCGCTCACCGGGGTTTCGATCATTTTCCACGAGAGCGGATTCAACGCGAAGGCTGTCTCGCGCAACGGCGAAGACTATGGGCTCGCCCAAATCCGCGCGCGCTACATCGGCGAGTGCAAAGGTACGAAAGATCCCGTTCGCCATCCGACTCCAGCCTGTCTCCGCGAAAAGCAACGCTTGCTCGACCCCACCTACAACATTCAAGTCATGGCCGATCTCATCACGCAGAACCGCAAGTTCTGCAAAGCCAAGGTCGGTAGCGCGCTCTTCGCGCGCTGGCTGGCCAGCTACCAAGGCCGCAACTATCCGAGACAAAAGCGCTGGTGCCAGCCCGGCGAAGGCACCTGGAAAGTCATTCGCTACCGCAAACACCTGCTGCGGGAGCTTCGCAAGCAGTAGCCACGCCTAGGGCAAAAAAGCTCTTGCCCAATTACTTTACCCGGGTTAACTATTGAGCGTGAGCAACGCTCGATTGCCTGAGATTCATGCTGCGATCGAATCCCTGCAGCGACTGACCAGCGCCTTTGGTGAGCGCCGGCAACAGCTTGCGGAGAGCGTGGGGCTCACGGAGCACCAGTGGGGCGTGCTGGAGGAGATCTCGACGGAACACTTCATGCCGAGCATGTTCGCCAAGAAGCGCGATAGCTCCCCAGCCGCGGTCAGCAAGACCATCCGGCAGCTGGTAGACAAAGGCTTGGTGGAGGTGACGCTGAACAAGACCGACGCCCGGCAGCGAGACTACCAGCTCACCGGGCAGGCCAAACGCGTGCTCGGCCAGCTACGCCGGGCACGAGCACGTGCCATCGAACAGATCTGGCTGAAGCTCGATATCGAGCAAGTGCGAGCATTCACCACGTTTGCCAATGAATTGACCGACGCGCTGCTTCAACACGCAAACAAGACCAGGCAACAAAAGGACGACCATGGGAACCACACTTTACGAGAAGGTATTTGATCGTCATACTGTGCGCAGGCTGCCCTCGGGACAGTACCAACTGTTGATGGGGTTGCACCTGATTCACGAGGTCACCTCGCCGCAAGCATTCAGCATGCTCAAAGAGCGCGGGCTGAGCGTGCTGCGCCCCGATCGCACCTTTGCTACGGTGGACCACATCATCCCCACGGCCTCGCTCAGGCGGCCGTTCGGTGACGACCTCGCCGAACAGATGATGGTGGCTTTGGAAGCCAATGCGGTGGAGCACGGCATCCGCTTTTTCTCCCCCACGGCCTCCGAACAGGGCATCGTTCACGTGATCGGACCGGAGAACGGCCTGACGCAACCCGGCATGACCATTTGCTGCGGTGATTCGCATACTTCGACTCACGGAGCGTTCGGAGCGCTGGCGTTCGGCATCGGGACGTCACAGGTGCGTGATGTGCTCGCCACTCAGACGCTGAGCATGAGCAAGCTCAAGGTGCGGCGCATCGAAGTCAATGGCGAGCTTCCGCCTGGCGTGTACGCCAAGGACGTGATTTTGGCCATTGTTAGGCATTTGGGCGTGAAGGGCGGCGTGGGCTACGCCTACGAGTACGCCGGCAGCGTGTTCGATCGCTTTTCGATGGAGGAGCGCATGACCGTCTGCAACATGAGCATCGAAGGGGGTGCTCGCGCGGGCTACGTGAATCCGGATCAGACCACGTACGACTACCTGAAGGGGCGGCGCTACGCTCCGAGCGCGGAGCAGTGGGACCGCGCCGTGGCCTACTGGGAATCGATCAAGAGCGATCCTGACGCCCGCTACGACGACGTCGTCAAGCTCGACGCGAGCAGCATCGAACCGATGGTCACCTGGGGGATCACGCCGGGGCAATCGATTGGCGTGGGTGCCCGCATACCCGAGCTCGGAGAATTCGACGAAAGCGAGCGGGACAGCGTCTCGGAAGCCTACGAGTACATGGGCTTTAGCCCGGGCCAAAGTATCGTCGGGACGAAGATCGACGTGGCGTTCGTAGGGTCGTGCACCAACGGACGCATGAGCGACTTCGAGTCCATCATTCGCCTGATTCAGGGCAAGAACTTCAAAGTAAAGCCACACGTCAAGGCTCTGATCGTGCCCGGTTCACAGAAGCTGCGGCAGCAGATGATCGAAAAGGGCTACGATCGCATTTTCACCGAAGCGGGCTTCGAATTCCGGGAAGCCGGCTGCTCGATGTGCCTCGCCATGAATCCCGACAAGCTGACGGGTAGGCAAATCTGCGCATCTTCCTCGAATCGCAACTTCAAGGGCCGCCAGGGCTCTCCCACGGGGCGGACCTTGTTGATGAGCCCCGCCATGGTGGCTGCGTCAGCTATCGCCGGTGAAGTCACCGATGCCCGCCAACTGTTCGGTAGTCACGCCCAAGCCTGAAGGAGAAGCGACGATGAACGACACTCGACGCATCAAGATCCAGGGCACCGCCATCGTGGTCCGCGGCAACGATATCGACACGGATCGCATCATTCCCGCGCGGTTCTTGCGCACCGTCACGTTCGAAGGGTTGGGCGAGCATGCCTTCGAGGACGACCGCGCTGCCCTGAAGGCCGCCGGCAAGACGCACCCGTTCGACGATCCTCGCTTCGCAGCAGCCGAGGTCCTGCTCGTGAACCAGAACTTTGGTTGCGGCTCCTCGCGCGAGCACGCCCCCCAGGCCCTGAACCGCTGGAATCGCGGAATCAAAGTGATCCTCGGGGAAAGTTTCGCGGAGATATTTTACGGAAACTGTATCGCCCTCGGCGTCCCCTGCCCTGTCATGGCCCCAGCCGATCTGGAGCGGTTGATGACACAAGTGGAGCAGCGCCCCGAGACCGTGGTCACTGTCGATTTGCAGAACAAGAACGTCAAGGCAGGCGACCTGAACCTGCCGCTGGAGATCCCCGAAGGAGCGCGCCAACAGTTCCTCGAGGGCCGCTGGGACTCCACGACAGAGCTGCTCGAGGCCAAGCGCGCCGTCGAAGAACGACTCGCTCAGATCCCCTACATTCGCGGTTTTTGAGCCCAAAAGCGCGGGCAGACGCCCGCTCGGCTCACCGTGGCATTTCGTCCGACGCTGCGCTGTTTGCGCGCTGCGTCTCGCCCTTCCGACGTTCCGCTCCAGATTGACACGCACGTCAGATCCGCTCGCGCACCTGTGAAGCGCTGCCAGTCGCATTGCCGAAACGCAGCGTGTCAGGAACGTGAGCGTCGGCGATGTCGGGAGCGTCGGTGGCTCGCTGGCGAGAGGCGGCTATACTTGAGAGTAGCGCTACGATGCTCGAATTGTTTCGCACTATCGCAGGCTGCTCGATCCTGCTTCTGACATTTAGTGCGTACGGCTGCGCGTCCCATTCCGACTCTCGAGAGATCGATCTGACATTTGCTTTATCCGGCAATGCGGTCGAGCCCTCGCGCAGCATCGACGCAGAACATCCCGTGCCGCCGTTTCGCATCGAAACCACGGAAGGCGACGTGCTCGATTCGAGCGAGCTCGTAGGCCAGCGACCTTTCATGCTGGTGTACTTCGCGACCTGGTGCGGAGTCTGCCGGACTACACTGCCAATGGTTCAATTCGTCCTGGACCATTACGATCCCGACATCGAGGTGTACGGAGTGGTGATGGACGACGCGAACACCTGGGACCGTGTGCCCGCATACCTCGAGAAGTACGACATCGACTACGACTTGGTGCGGGCCGAGCGTTTCCCGCGTTTCGCGGCGGCCTACTCGCCGTCCGGCATCGTTCCAGCGGTCACCGTAGTCGGAAGGCGGGGCTTTTTGGTGCACTATCAGCACGGCTATTCCCGCCAGCATTTCCCCAGATTGGTGGAGGCCTTGGCTTCTGCCGAAGCCCAACGCTGACAGGGTCGCCGCGGGCCCGGGGCCGGCCGGGAGACAACTTCTGCTGGTCAGACCCTGATCGGCCGCTGATATACTCCGCCCATGGCGTCGCCGGCGGTCCAGCCCAAACTGATGCTGCGAGCCGATGGCGCCACCGACATCGGTCAACGGCGCGAGCACAACGAAGACGTCGTGCTGCTACGCCGAGACCTTGGCTTGTTCGTGCTCGCCGACGGTGCCGGCGGGCACAACGCCGGAGACGTGGCGGCGGCCCTCGCCTGCCAAACCATTGCCGAGACAATGGAAAGCACCGCCAAGGCGGCCGCTACGCAGCCCGAGTTCGACGCTTTCGGGCTCAGTACCGAGGCCCGGCGCCTGTCCGCTGCGGTGCACCGGGCCAACCAGCGCGTCGTGGAGCTCTCCGAGTCTTCGCAGAAGCACCGTGGCATGGGCACCACCGTGGTCGCTGCGAGCTACGCGCGACGGCACGACACACTCCACGTAGCGCACGTGGGAGATAGTCGCTGCTACCGACTGCGCCACAAGACCTTGGAGTGTCTCACCCAAGATCACAGCCTATTGACCGATGTGCTCGAACAAAGGCCCGAGATCGAAGAGGCCAAACTGGCGCGCCTGCCGAAAAACGTGGTGACTCGTGCGCTCGGGATGGGGCCGTCGGTCAAGGTGTCGATCAGGTCGCATCGGCTGGTGGGCGGCGATCGCTACCTCTTGTGCAGTGACGGGCTGAGCAACGTCGTCAACGCCGATCAAATCGCCACGCTCCTCGAGCAGGACCAGGCCCCCCTGACCATCGTCAGACAGCTCATCCAGCTCGCCAACCAATGCGGAGCGCCCGACAATGTGGCGGCCATCGTGCTGGCCGTCGACGGCCGTTCCGAGCGCGCGTTACCCGCCAGCCGCACGGGTTGGAAGCCCGAGCTCTCGCGTGAATCCGATCCCGAGCTGTTGATCCTAGGCATCGAGGATCTCGATCTCGCGCAGCA
This sequence comes from uncultured Myxococcales bacterium, assembly GCA_965651135.1. Lineage (GTDB taxonomy): Bacteria > Myxococcota_A > Polyangia > Polyangiales > Polyangiaceae > JAICQQ01. The sequence goes on along the minus strand of CBFGRJ010000187.1, from coordinate 7,472 downwards.
CCTCTATTCGACCAGCGAGGGGCTACTCGAACAACTGGGTGAGTTCGCTCACCGCAAAAAGCCAGAATGAACAGCGCAGAACCGGTGGGCCCCGAGGAACCCCTGCTCTGGGCCGGGCTGCCAGCGGCGGGAGGCCGCCTCGGCCCAGAACCAGAACATTTCGTGGTGGATGAGATCCCGCTGTACGAGCCCAGCGGCTCTGGGGAGCACTGGTACGTGCGGCTTCGAAAGCGCCGGCTCACGACACCCGAGCTGGTGCGCCGAGTGGCTCGGCTCGCCGGCATTCGCGAGCGCGACATCGGCTGCGCGGGTTTGAAAGACAAGCACGCGGTGACCAGTCAGTGGCTCTCGCTGCCCGCTCAGGCCCTGCCGCCGGAGGGCTGGGAGCTGCCCAGCGACATCGAGCTGTTGCAGGTCAGCAAACACAACAACAAGTTGCGCAGCGGGCATCTCTCGGCCAATCGCTTCAGCATCACACTCACCGAGGTACCCGAGGGCGGCGCCGAGCGCGCCCGTGAGATTGTCTCGGCCTTGAAGCGCCGCGGCCTACCGAACTATTTCGGCGAACAGCGCTTCGGGCACAACGGACAAAACCTGGCGGAGGCCTTGGCTTGGGTGACCCGACCCGCGCGCCGCGATCGCAACAAGGCCAGATTCTACGACAAGCTCTACCCCAGCGTGCTCCAGGCGGAGGTCTTCAACCGCTATTTGACGCGACGGCTGCGCTTGGGCCTCGATCGGCTCGTCGACGGAGAAGTCGTGCGGCTTTCGGGCTCCGCGTCTGTATTCGTGGTCGAGGATGTCGAGCGGGAGCAGCCTCGCCTGAACAGCAGAGACATCGTGCTCACGGGCCCCATCTTCGGACCGCGCGCCGTGGTTGCGCGGGGGTCGGCCGAAGCTCTGGAGCGCGAGGCTCTACAGGCTCTGGGCCTGAGCGACGACAGCCTGGCGCGGCTTGGAAAGCTCGCGCGCGGGACCCGCCGTGATCTCATGGTCCACCTCGAATCGCTAGAGCTCGAGGCCTCCGACTCCGCCGACTCCTCTAGCCTCTCCTCTAGCCTGCGCGTCAGCTTCACGCTGCCTTCCGGCAGCTACGCTACGCAGTTGATCCGTGAGCTCACCGGTGCTGCCTGGCTCGAGGCGCGCTGAAGGCGCGTTCATCCGTTCAGCCTTTCCCCCACTTTTTTGGCTGCGCGCGAGCGGCTACGGGACAATTCGCACCCATGTCCCTCCGCTCCGTCGCCCTCTTGCTCGGCACCGCGTGGCTCAGCCTGGGCTGCGCCTTGATCCATGCTCCAGAAGCGACCTCCCGCGTGCCGAACGGACCGCTGCCTTCCGACTACGCCTGGCCGCCCAAAACCTTGTCCGAAGCTTCCTCGCAGGCGTCGCCACAGCTCGGCAAAGCCCAGTGGCAGGCGCACCCAGCAGACCCCGCCCGAGCGACGCAACCTTCGGCCCAGGCTCTCGTGCCTCCCGCCAACACCGGCAGCTGCCTGAACGAGCTGACCCGCTCCGGCGTCAGCTTCAGCCCGCTAGGCGAAAAGCGAGGCGTGGTGACGCCAGTCTTGGTCCAAAGCAACCTGGGCGGAGTCCGCTACGTTCCCACCGGAGGACTGCCCCTCATCGTCGATTGCCGTTTCGCAGTCACCCTGGAGCGACTCGGGCCCCTGTTGCGCGAGCTCGGCGTGAGCGCCCTGCACTACAGCGGAGCCTATGTCTACCGCATGAGCAGCAAAGGCCGGCTTAGCCTGCACGCCAACGGCCTGGCCATCGACATTCACGAAATCACCGTCGACGGCCAGCAGTTGAGCGTCAAGCGAGACTTCGCCAGAGGCCTTGGAGACTCCTGCGGCAACAACGCTCCGCCACTCAACCGCGTAGCCTGTCATCTCAAGCGCTCGGGCGCGTTCAAAGAACTGCTCACGCCCGACTACAACGCGGACCACCACGACCACATCCACTTGGCGATCGCCCCGGCAGCGCAAACACTCGAGCTTTGAGAAAGATGTCGTTCGGAGCCAAACGAAGGCGCGTTGGCCCGACAGGTAAACGTGCTGGAGTGAAAGAATTTACACTTTTGCACGGCTGGCCAGGCACTTAGCCTGTCCGCCATGAAGGTCAATGTGCTGATCGACGCCATCGTGCATCAGACAGCAAACCAGCGGGAAACCTCTCGGGAATCCGATGCCTTCTACACCGACGCGGACTGCACCCAACGAGCCATAGATGCTCCGTCACCGAGTTGCATCGCCGCGGCGAGCCCTACGAGGGACCCGTGTGGGGTGGCGGAGAAGCATGCGTTGCATGACTCCTCGACCCTCCAAGCGCCACTCGCTTTCTGGACGACACAGATTCCGCTCGAAGATTTTGCCTTGCTCGAGCTGGTGAGGTAGTCGCTTCGCTTGACTCAACGCAGACCCGCATAGTGTCGCTCGAGCAAGCGCTTGGTGAACGCCGTGCGCAAATAAAAGCCCCGCGGATTGGCCGAGTAGGGCGTGCCTTCTGCGTCGATCACCATGCGGCGAACTCGGCTGTGCGCCGCCTTGGGTCGCACTTGCAAAAAACGCCCCAGGTGTGCGGTCACGCTCTCCGTACCAAAGACGGCGATTTGCCCCGCGAGCTCTTCCCAGTCGAAGCGAAGCGCGGCTTCTTCTTCCGGGTCGGGGCTCCACAGCAGCGGCGTACCCACACGCCTCTCCGCTATGGGCACGGCTCGGTCTGACTCTACCGGAACCCACAGCACGCGGTTCAACTTGTTCTTCACTCGCGACGCCTGCCATTCAATCTGGGGGATCTGGCTGAGCTCGACCGTGCACACGAAAGTGGATTCGCGAGGTACGCCTTTCGTATCGATCGGCAGCGACTTCAGCTCGACACCGAGCTCTGGGAAATCCGGTTCGGAGCGAGAGCCCGCGCTCGCCCCCAGCGCTCGTTCGAGCAGGGTTCCCACCCAACCCTTGGCGCGCGCAAGTTCGGTCGGTACCGCGAGCCCGAGCTCGCTGGCAAGCTCAGCGAAGGAACAGCCTGCAATGCCGCGCGCTCGTTCGAGGAGTACCTGTTCCGAGTCAGGCGGGCTTGTCGAAATCGCTCGGAGGCTCATGAAGGCGTACTCAGGTCAGCGTAAACGCAAAGCCCCAGGACCAAAGGCGCATTAGTACTTGACATGCGTTCAGGTCACGGACTAGCTTCCGAAGCCGTTCAACGCTGCGAAGAAAGAGAGGAGAGCGCCGCTCTTGCCCGAGGAATGGCAGACACAGATTGCGAGCAGACAATGTGCCGCGAGTTTGCCGAGCGTTTGACAACTCTGGCAGGCTGCACCATAGCCCGGCGTACTGTTGTGCCCCGTGGGTCAAGAAAGGACGAAATCCATGACGCTTAGGCAATTCTTTCCGCGCATTATCTGGGCCGCTCCGGCGGCTATCGTGCTCGCCTGCGGCGGTTCACAAACCCCTGAGGCCGCGGCGCCCACCGGCGAGACCGGCGGCGATGAACCCGTGGTCGATAAAGCCTTCCACGACATGGCTCCGGGTGAACGCCTGAAGTTCATGAAAGAAGTCGTAGCGCCGGAAATGGCCAAGACGTTCCAAGCTTTCAACGCTGAGCACTACTCCGATTTCGGCTGCGTGACGTGCCACGGGCCGGGCGCCAAAGACGGCAATTTCGAGATGCCGTCCGATGCATTGCCCAAGCTCCCGGCAGACCCCACTCCGGTCTTCAACGATAATCCAGAGGTCGCCAAGTTCATGGCGGAGCAAGTCGTGCCCCAGATGGCAAAGCTGCTCAAAGAAGAGCCGTACAATCCCGAAACCGGAAAGGGTTTCGGCTGCTTCGAATGTCATCAGAAGGAGTGAGTCCGCGGCAAAGGCCGTGAGACGCCGGCCCGATGGAACCGAATCAAATCAGAATCCGGGGGGCCCGCGAGCACAACCTCAAGTCCATCGACGTCACCATCCCGAAAAAGAAGCTGGTGGTGCTCAGTGGTGTGTCCGGCTCGGGTAAGTCGTCGCTGGCGTTCGATACCTTGTACGCCGAAGGCCAGCGGCGCTACGTCGAGTCGCTGTCTGCGTACGCGCGACAGTTTCTCGGGCGCATGGAGAAGCCCAAGTACGACTCCATTCGCGGCCTGTCGCCGACAATCAGCATCGAGCAGAAGACGACCGGCAACAATCCACGCTCCACCGTCGGCACCATCACCGAAATCTCCGACTACTTGAGAGTGCTGTACGCTCGCGTCGGTGAGCAGTATTGCCACCAGTGCGGGAAGAAGGTGGAGGGCCAGAGCGTGCAGCGCATTGCCAAGCAGCTGGCGGAGTACAAGCCGGGCTCGCGCCTGTTGCTGCTGGCGCCGCTGCTCGTGAACCGCAAGGGCGAGCACCGCGATCTCTTGGAACGCGCGAGGGAAGCGGGCTACGTGCGCCTGCGCGTCGATGGAGAGGTAGTCGAAAGCGCTGGCCTGATGGCGCTCGACAAGCGCAAGAAGCATCACGTAGAAGCCGTGGTCGACCGCATCGTTGCCGGCAAGGCCTCTCATCAGCGGCTGACCGAATCCGTCGAGACGGCCTTGAAGCTGGGCCACGGCCAGATGATCGTAGCGTCGGACGCGGGCGATCGAATCTTCTCTCAAAAGTTCGCCTGCTGCGATTACTCGTTTCCCGAGCTCACGCCCCAAGGGTTCTCGTTCAACAGCCCGCAGGGCATGTGCGTCGAGTGCAATGGGCTGGGAACCCTGATGACCATCGATCCCGATCGGGTCGTGCCCGATCAGAGCTTGAGCATCGATGGCGGAGCGATCGCGCCCTGGGGGCCTGACGTATCCAAGAAACAGGGCTGGGCCCACGATTTCCGCGGGCAGCTGCTCAAGCAGCTGGGCGTGGACATGAAGGTGCCGTGGAAGAAGCTGCCGCAGAAACAGCGACAGGTCTTGCTGTATGGCACGGGAGAAGCCACCTACCGCATCAAGTGGACCAGCAAATCGGGTCGCGGTAGCTTCAACGTGAAGTGGGAGGGCTTGGTGCCACGCCTGATGCGACGCTTCAACAGCACCCAATCCGAGCGCTCCAAGAAGTGGTACGCGCAGTTCATGGGCGACGCCACGTGCCCCAAATGTCGTGGCTCCCGCTTGCGACCCGAAAGCGCAGCGGTACGTGTGGGCGGAAAAACCTTGGTGGAAGTGGGGGCCATGACCGTAGACGACGCCCTAGCCTTCTACACGCGGCTCGAGCTCAGCGGCGAAGCAAAAGCCATCGCGGCGGACGTGCTCAAGGAGGTGGTGGCGCGCTTGAGCTTTCTCAGCAAGGTCGGTCTCGGTTATCTCTCGTTGGATCGCAGCGGCCCCACCCTTTCGGGCGGGGAGTCACAGCGCATCCGTCTCGCCAGCCAGATCGGCTCCGATCTCACGGGCGTCATCTATATCCTGGACGAGCCCAGTATCGGCTTGCACCAGCGCGACAACGCCAAGCTGATCGACACGCTCAAGCGCATGCGCGACATTGGCAATACCGTCGTGGTGGTCGAGCACGATGCGGAAACCATCGATGCCGCCGATCACGTGATCGACTTCGGGCCCGGCGCAGGCGTCGCCGGTGGCCGCGTCGTACATGCCGGATCACCCGCCAGCTTGAAGAAGAGCAAGCAGTCGCTGACGGGCGCCTACCTTTCAGGCAGGAGCACGATCGAGATCACTCGGCGCCGCCGCGAAAGCCCAGGGGTCATCCGCCTTCTGGGGGCTTCGGAGCACAACCTCAAAGACATCGACGTGAGTTTTCCCTTGGGGCAGCTCACCTGCGTCACGGGCGTCAGCGGAGCGGGCAAGTCGACGCTGATCAATGGCATTTTGTACCCGGCGCTCGCTCGCAAGCTCCACGATTCGACGCGCCACGTGGGTAAGCACCGCAGCATCGAGGGCCTCGAGCACATCGACAAGGTCATCGACATCGACCAGCGCCCCATCGGGCGCACGCCTCGGAGCAATCCAGCGACCTACATCAAGGCGTTCGACGAGATCCGCCGCTTCTTCGCTGCTTTGCCCGAAGCCAAGCTGCGAGGCTACACGCCCGGAAGGTTTTCGTTCAACGTCAAAGGTGGGCGCTGCGAGGCCTGCGAAGGCGATGGCGCCCGCAAGATCGAAATGCACTTTTTGGCTGACGTGTTCGTGCGCTGCGAAGAGTGTCAGGGGCGCCGCTTCAACGACGCAACGCTCGAGGTGCTCTACAAGGGCAAGACCATCGCCGACGTGCTGGAGCTCACGGTCAGCGAAGCGCTGGAGCTCTTCAAAGCACATCCCAACATCCACGGTCCGCTCAGCTTGCTCGAAGAAGTGGGCGTGGGTTACTTGCCGATTGGCCAGGCTTCGCCCACGCTCTCGGGCGGCGAAGCCCAGCGCATCAAGCTTGCGCGCGAGCTATCCAAACGCGCCACGGGCCGCACGCTCTACATTCTGGATGAGCCGACGACAGGGCTACACTTCGACGACGTCAAGAAACTGCTCACCGTGCTCAATCGACTGGTCGACACCGGCAACACCGTAGTCGTCATCGAACACAACCTCGACGTGATCAAAACGGCGGATTACATCGTCGATCTAGGACCAGAGGGAGGCCCGGCGGGAGGCGAGCTGATCGCCGAGGGAACACCGGAAACCGTAGCCAAGCATCCCAGGTCGCACACGGGGCGGTACTTGAAGGCATTGCTCGGCGAACGCTCGAACGCTACGCGGAAGTCTCGTCGAAACGGCGCCGGCGCTGCTGCGTCGGCGTGAGCTGCGTGAGCGCGAGCGCCGGGTGGGTGCCGGTGAAACGGGTACCGCGGGCATGCACTCTTGTGCATGAATCGTAAGTCAGTTCTCCACCGGGCTGCGCGCGCCTGCGCCAGATGAAACGCCAGCGCGCAGGCATGCCGCTGTGTGTGGATGGTGGATCAGGAATCGGATTTGGCGTTGTAGGAGGGCAAATCCGAAACCGGATCCAGCTTTTGATTCCGGTGCCCCCTCGTGTCGAGTGCACAACCGTAGGTCGAGTGCGACCCGTCCACGGGTATCGAAGCACGGGGCCCGTGCGGCTTCACGACGCGTCATTTCAACTCCGAAATCGTGATAGAACGAACCGCAAAACCGCCAAAACCGTAAAAAAGGGACGGCGCACTGTGAGTTACCAAGCGCTCTAAGAGCGCCAGGAATGCCCGAGTTCCTTTTTCTATCTTTCTTGGGCTCGACCAGCACCGGATGAAACGGCTGCGCGCGGGCGTGTCGTGTGCGGATCGTCAATCAGCAACCGGATTTGGCGTCATATGGCAGCAAATCAGAAATCGGATTCAGCTTTGTTCCGGCGCGCTCGGATCGAGCGTACTGCGGGTCGCGAGCGACCACTCCCAGGAATGGGCCTGGCGAGCATAAGCGCGTCGGTGAAGATCCATGCGACACGCTGGGCATTCCGGGAAGTCGTAGCAACGAGACGACGTGCCAGCTGATCCGCGCC
>CBFGRJ010000186.1:0-13430 GCA_965651135.1 uncultured Myxococcales bacterium | reverse complement strand
GTTCGGCGCGTCGACGCCAGCCTCCAAGCCGCTCTTGGGCGGTCTCAGCCCGCTGCTCTTGTCGGGTGTGCTCTACCTGGGGGCTGCGATGGCCGTTGCTCCATGGGCACTTCGCGGCCTGTCTGGCCTTCGCGGCGTCGATCGCAAGAACCTCACTCGCCTCTCGGGCGCAGTTTTGTTCGGAGGCCTTCTCGGTCCGGTGCTGCTGCTCACCGGCTTGTCGCTCTCTCCTGCGGCCTCGGTCTCGCTGTGGCTCAATCTCGAGACCGTGGCCACTGCGCTGTTGGCTCGATTCTTCTTCAAGGAGCACCTCGATCGAAATACTTGGTTAGCCGTCGCCCTGATCGTCGCGGCCAGCATTTTGCTTTCGCCGGGCTCGCCCAGGGGTGGGCTGGCGATGGGATTCGTTGCGCTCGCGTGCCTGGCGTGGGGACTCGACAACAACTTCACGGCGGTCATCGACCGCTTCACGCCCGCGCAGGTCACCTTTGCAAAGGGCCTGGTCGCCGGCAGCGCCAACCTGGTGCTCGGACTGCTCTTCGATCCGGAGCCAGCAGCGCTGTGGGCGTTTGGCGGCGGCCTAGCCGTGGGGGCGTTCAGCTATGGTGCGTCGCTGCTGCTTTACATCGCTGGCGCGCAACACCTGGGCGCCACGCGATCGCAGCTCGTCTTCTCCACGGCACCGGCGTGGGGTCTCGGGCTCTCGTGGTTGGTTCTTGGTGAACCCCTCCAGGCCGTCCACTTGATTGCGGCCGCCATGATGGGCTTTGCCATTTGGCTGTGGCATCGCGAGCGTCACGCTCACCTCCACCGGCACCACCGCTTCACTCATCGTCATTGGCACCGCCACGACGACGGCCATCACGACCACGAGCACGATGGCCCCGTTGCTCCGGGGACCTGGCACTCGCACGAGCACACTCACGAGGAACAGGAACACGCGCACCCGCATCGACCGGACCTGCATCACCGGCACGATCACTGAGCAGCGACCGGCATCACTAGCAACGAAGTCTTGACTAGCCCGTTAGACTAGTAAAGAGTTCGTTACTACACAGAACCCCTAGGCACGACTTCGTTTCCAGCCGGCGTGACAATGAAGCCAAGAAAAACAGGCGCCTACGAGCGAACGCGGGTGGGCGGCGAGGAGGTCGCGGCCTTCATTCCGGCGCCCCTGCCCCCGGCGAGACCGAAACTCGTCATACAGGGTGCGCTCGACGCGCGGCTTCGCACAGCCGAACAGGCGCTGGCCCGACTCGAGCTTGCCGGCGAGATGGTCGCGTCGCTCGACTGGTTCATCTACGCCTTCGTCCGCAAAGAGGCAGTGGTCTCGTCGCAGATCGAGGGCACCCAGGCAACCCTCGTCGATCTGCTCACCTTCGAGGCCGAGAGCGACGGCGGCTCGATGAGCGCGGACGTCGAGGAGGTCTGCAACTACCTCGACGCCCTCCACTTCGCCCGAGCAGAGCTCGCCGACGACGCGGGACTGCCGCTGTCCATGCGCCTGCTCAACGAGACTCACCGTCGCCTCATGCGAGGCGTTCGCGGCGCTGACAAGCAGCCAGGCGAGGTGCGTCGCACTCAGAATTGGATAGGCGGGAGCCGTCCAGGCAATGCGGCCTTCGTGCCGCCGCCGCCCCACGCCCTGGGCGACCTGCTGTCGGCTTTCGAGAAATACGTCCACGCCGACGACGCTCTGCCACCGCTGGTTCGCGCAGGGCTGCTGCACGTGCAGTTCGAGACCATTCACCCCTACCTCGACGGCAATGGGAGAATCGGGCGGCTGCTGGTCACGCTGCTGCTCGAGCACTGGAAGCTGCTGACCAAGCCGCTGCTTTACTTGAGCCTCTTTTTCAAGCGGCATCGCAGCGACTATTACCATCGCCTCGGCGCCGTGCGGAAGAACGGGGACTGGGAGGGCTGGACCGACTTTTTCTTGGACGGAGTGGCTACCATCGCTGACGAAGCGGTGACCTCGGCGCGCGAGCTCTTCACGTTGGTCACCAACGATCGATCACGTGCTTTGGATCATAGCGGCGCCTCAGTCGCAGCAGTACGCCTCTTCGAGCTCTTGCCACGATACCCCATCGTTTCGGTGCCCTTCGCCATCAAACAACTCGGCATCAGCAAGCCCACCGCCGGACGTGCCATCGAAGCGCTAGAGAAAGCCGGAGTGCTCGTCGAGACCACCGGCAAGAAGCGCGATCGCTCGTGGGCGTACCAACGCTACCTCGACAACCTACGTGTGGGAACGGAGCTGTAGGCAACATTGCCTGATTCACCGCCCTCGACGACACAAGACGTCGAGGGTGCCACAGGCGTTGAAGCAAAGCTTGTAGTGGACGTAAGCCTCTACCTCGACTGCCTGGAGCTTGGCTTGCCGTGCGAGCCAGTCGGAGTCGTGCACTTCATAGACGACATCGTCGCGGATGCCCTCTTCGTCGAACTCCTGCCAGCGAAACGCCAGAACATCGACAAACACGGTGCGTCGCGGCTGCTCTTGCCAATCGACGCAGGTGAGAACGAGGTCACCCGACGAAAACTGCACCGCTACGTCCTCCGCATCGGCGGTGTGTACGCCGATGTCGACCTGCACGAGAGAGTTTCCGGAACCAGAGCGGCTGATGATACCTTGACTCACCACGGCACTCCTCGAACCAGCATCACACCGGCGGCCACGAGAATGAGCGCAAGCAAAACATTGACTCGCCCGAGCATCGAGGCGCGCCGTCTTTCGCGACCGGCCTGCTCCGAGCGAGCGTCGGCCTCAATCGCCCGGGTCGCGCGTGGACCGACCACGAAATCGTGAACCGCGCTCACTATGAGCACGAGCACGAACGCGCTCAACTTGACGACGACGGTCTTACCGAACGGCGATTGCAGCCACTCGGCGCTGGTGAAGTCGGACAGCCGGACGCCCCGGAACCAAAGGTTGAACGTCCCGGTGACCAGCACCAATCCGAAACAGACCCAGCCGACCTTGCTGAAGCGCTCGCCGGTTTCACGAAGAAAGATCCCGGCATCCACACGACCGCCCTTTCGCAACCACGGCACGACGACCAGAACCAAAAACAGCATGCCACCGATCCACACGATGGCCGCAAGGATGTGAACCCAGACGGAAAGAATATAGAGCCCGTTCATCGTCGTGACGTCTCATCCTCCAAAGACTGCTAGATGCGAGTTCGGTGGATGGGCTGCCCATGGTGCCCAAAGATGACGGACGACGGCAACGTTGAAAGTCGGCCGTCTCGTACCCCATGGCTCATCTTGTCGCCATCGAAAGGTCACGCTCGCCGAGCCCAGCGCCGATCCTGCCCGTCGCGACGGAACTTCACGGCCGAAAACACGCTCGAATGCCCGAAGTGCGTCCCGGTCACGCCCGCCGTGTCGAACGGGTAGCCTTCGACGACTCTCGAGCCCTGGGACCGGGCGTACGCGACCGCTCCCTCGAGCAGCGCGCGAGAAACACCCTGCTTGCGATGCGGGCGCGCCACGAAGAAGCACGTCACCGTCCAGGTTGGCGTCTCGGCGGGCGTCTTGCGCGGCATGGTGCGCGAGCGCGCGAGCTTGATGTAGCTATTGCGTGGAGCGATCGAGCACCAGCCGATCGGTTCCCCGTCGCGATAGGCGAGCACGCCGACCGGCGTGCCGTCGTCGACGAGCCGCCGCATGCAAGCCCTGCGCTGCCGGCTCGTCAGGCCTTGTGGCGCGCGAAAAGGCGTGCACCAGCAGTAGTGTGGGCCACCGCGAGCGGCGAATAGCCGCACGAAGTCATCCCAGTTGTCTCGCGTGACGGGCCGCACGTCGATGCTACGCATGGCCTGTGCAGGTTAGCGCCGATCATCGACGTTGCCCAACGGTTGGCTCGAAGCGTTTGCCAGGCAACGCCGCGCGACTGGACACTCTTGTGGGCCGCTGCAACTAAGGCCGGGGCCTAGCGTTCCCTGCCCGTTTCGCTGAGACGCTCTCTTCTCCTATCGTAGCGATGTCGACGGCGCCGCTCTTTTCCAGGATCTTCTTGGCGCGAGAGCGCTCGTCTCTGTCATCGACGTGAACCGACAGCAGGATGTTGCCGCTCTTGATCTTGCCCTCGTACTGCTTGGCTTCCACCTCGGGAATTCCCATTCCGACGAGAGCCCCAGCAATGCCACCCACGGCTGCTCCAGCCGCGGCTCCGCTGAGCGCCGCCATGATCGGGCCGGCCGCAATGAAAGGGCCCAGGCCGGGGATTGCTAGAGCGCCGATGCCTGCCAGGAGCCCGAGCGTACCGCCGATAGCTCCGCCTGCGCCCGCACCGGCGACGGCACCTTCCGGAGCCTTTGTATTCTTCTCGTGGGCAAAGTCCCGTGTGCCGCTCTTGTCCGCGAATAGCGCGGAAATGTCGTTGGTGGAAAAGCCCGCGCTCTGAAGCTGACTGACGATGCTTTCCGCCTGCGCTTGAGTCGACACGAGACCGATGACTGCTTTCGTTGATTTCATGAGTTGTTTCCTTTGGCCTATTGGCTTGCAATTTCGAGTTGGTTGTCTACTCGCTTGACCCCGTCGACACCCTTGGCGATGGTGGCGATCGTGGAGCGCTCCTGAGCGTTGGTGACGGGACCGCGCAGCGTGACGACACCGTCGACCGTAATGATCTTTACGTTCTCCGCGGTCATCGAGAGGCCATCATGGCCAACGACGCCCTGTCGAATACGTTGCGTGATCGCTCTGTCGGTTTCGCTTTCCCCCTGATCTCCGGGAGTGAGGTTCGCGTCATTTCGATCCCGCTCATTTCTCTCGGTGTTGTCCGCGGCAGCGGGCTGCGCGGCTTTCACCTCCACCCTTTCAGATCCGGCGGGTTCCGACCGGTCGCAGGCAGCTGCGGCCATTGCTAAGACAATGAGAATTGTGCTCTTCATCACGGCTCCTATCGAGTATCTAGCGGCTACGCAGTAGTTCCTGGGGCCACCGCGGCTAACGCTCTGCAAATAGCGAGCCGTTCGCATTCAATGAAATAACAGGGCGTTGCGTAGCCGGCGCATGAGGCAAAACGGCTCGTGGGGGCACTCCGGTGTGCCGCGCGAAGGTCCTATGAGCGCCCGTCCCCTCCTCCTGGCGGTTCTTGGAACGCTTCAGGGGGAGTAGCGACTGCGGTGGCATGTCAGCGCTACTGACATGCCTTGGGACCCGGAAACGCGTCCATCTTTCCCGGATTGGGTTCTTTTCGCCGTTCGAGCGCTCGGGCGAGACTCTCGTAGAGCAGACGAGAGGAAGCGAAGCATGGCAGTGCCAATTGTCCCGTCGCCGGACTCTTCACCGAACGAACGCATGCAGGCAGCGGTGTATACGCGCTTCGGACCGCCCGAGGTGATCGAGGTGCGGACGCTGGCCGGTACGCGAACCCGTCCAATCAGAAGCCGCTGGAGTCTTGAATTCCCCATACTCGCGAGAAGTCTCCGCGTTTGGCTCGTTCGAGCTCCACCGCGAACTGAAGGCGGATCGGCCCCCAATCGAAACCGAGCTCGCGATCGGTCGCCAATTGAAGGAGCAGGACCCAATTCTTCTGCTCGACTTCGATTAGTGCGCGATCGGCATCTCGCCCTTCGAAGGCGCGCATCCCAGCCGCGACCATTGGAAGATCGTTCCGGCGACTGTCTTGCCAACCGAACATGCGGTGACGCGGGCCGTGTTCCTTCACGTGAAGAGCTAGCCGCTCTTTTAGCTCGGCGTTGGCGGTCAACGTCGTTGGGGCCATCGCCTCCGAGGCGACTCGTAGCGGTGGCAGTGCGAGCTGACGTGCGTATTGGACCGCTCTGCACTCGAATTCCACGTTGCAGTGGGCAGGCGCGACGAGGTCAGCTGGTGCAGCTCGCGGCGACAGAACCCCCGGGTCCGGAGAGAAGATCACCTGGTACGCGCCATCGTCCCGAAGCGAGTAGCCAGAGGGAAAGCCAATGACATTCACGAAGAAGGCGAGCAAGCCGCGTAACGGTAGGATGTCGCGCAGGCCCCGCACTGCCCCGTGGAGCTCAGCCAGATTGATCTGCATGACGAAGGCGAGTGGGACCTCCCCCCTTCGCGGCCAAGCCGCTCCCGCAGCAAGGCTGGGGCGTCCCCCGAAGTGCGAGCTGACGAGGCTTTTCGGAGCACCGGCGTGCGAGCGCAAGCGCACCGAATCCCGAGACCACCCAAGAATCAACTGCTCGTGGGCCGAGAGTTCCAGCTCGCGCAAGGCGTTGCGCAACCAGCTCAGCGCACTCGCGGTGGACGATTCCAATGCTCGAGACGACTTCTGGAACTTGGACCTGGACGTCACATGAACCTCACGGCCGCCTTCGGCTCATCTCTTTCTGGCGGCCTTCTTCTTGGCGGAAACCTTCTTCGCTGCTGGCCCCTTCTTGGCAGGAACCTTCTTTGCGGGCGGCGACGCCTTCTTGGCAGGAACCTTCTTTGCGGGCGGCGACGCCTTCTTGGCAGGAGCTTTCTTTGCGGGCGGCGACGCCCCCTTCGCTCTGGCCTTCTTGCGCAAGCGAGCGTTGAGCTCCTTCAAGAAGGCCGCGCTGGCGGCGCGCCTTTCGTCGGCCGCGCGCTTCAGAGCCCGAGTCATGGCGCCCTTGTCCGGCACCTCGCACAAGGGCCCCATCTCCCCCTCCTTCGAGAACGGACCGAGGTCGTCCGCGACCATCTTTGCCCAACGCCTCGTCAGAGGAACCCCGAGTTTTTTGTCCAAGATGGTTTGGGCGCGCTTCTTTGCTGCGGCTAGCTCACCAGAGAGAGCCAGTGCTAGGAGCTCGAGCAGGAGGAACGGGGGATAGCTCGTGTCTCGTGCCACCTTCTTTGCTGCCTTGGCTTGCGAGGGTGACAACTTCCCCTTGCGGCCTTCCGCGCGTTCGATGAGAGCATCAGCGACGGGTCCAAACGCTTCGTAGGCCGTGAACAGGCTGACGTTACGGGCGTTCGAGAAGTCAGCCTTTTCGTCCACGGGCGGGACCGCCCCGAACTTTCTCTGGAACGCCCCTTTCATCCGCGCACAGGCGCGCGGGTACCGATCGGCAGGTGAGGACAATTCTTCCTCGAAGTCCGGCGCATCGCTGCTCAGCTTGAACACACGACGATCGAAATCCTTCGAATCTGCAAGCGAGTCGAACAAGGACCAAGGTGCCAAGCCCGAGGCTGGGCCGTGGTAATAGACACCCGCGGGCGATGAGGGGTTGAGCTCCACCAGCTCGAGTCCCGAGACGGCAACCGGAGTGCCTCGTCTTCCTTTCACCACCTCCTCCGGTCCCACTGCGTTCACCACATACAAGCCGGCAAAGTGGCGGCAGATGATCTGCTTGCGGACCGGGCGCGCCTCCTCGAACGAGTAGGCGTGTTCACGCCGATAGAACTCGGCTCGCAGATCCACATTCGCCGCGGCACGGGACTCGGCCGTGTCGCTGCCTTCCGTCCGCATCAATATAGCAGGGTCCCGGAGTGGGTATCCGAGCCAACCCTCGAGCTCCGTCAGCGTCTGTTCGTTGATCATCCCAGTCCTCGTGGTGTACTTCGTCAGTTTCGCGTCGATTTCGACCGGTGTAACCCCCCCCGACTCGGTCAACGCCTGTGTGTCAAGATTCCGATCTTCTTGTCGATGACCCGCACGGCAGTCATCGCGCGTAGGCTTGTCAGGGTCTCCCAGTTGGCCGGCGCTGGCTCGGATATTGCTGTGCCGTCGGTGCCCAATGAAACCTGGGCCAAAATGTGCCAATCGCCGCGTCGACGACCCAAGTCGACTCGCGACGACCGCTTGCGAAGTGGCCGCTCCACGACGGAGCCCAACCTCTTTACTTGGAAAGGAAGCCCCTCATGCGCCGGATCGACACTGACACCCGCTCGCCATCATCCCACCTGCGAAGCACGTGCGAGCACTTACCGATAGTGGCGGTTCTGGGACTCGGTCTGCTCTTGGCGGGTTGCGCCGGCAGTTCGTCGAAGAACGGAAACGGTGGCTCGAGCAACGCCGGCCCGACCGGAGATGGGGGAAACAAGGCGATCACGAGCGAGTCGACCGGCGGCAGCGGGAACGGCGGTTCGACGAATGACCCCACGACCGTCAGTTCTTCCTCGGGCGGCAGCAGTGGCTCGGGCGGCGACAGCGCCACGTCAACGGATGGATGGTCCGTTGGCGGTGCTGCCGGCAGCGGCGGCTCCGGAGGCAGTGGTACTGGCGGCAGCGGTACTGGCGGCAGCGGTTCTGGCAGCGGCGGTTCTGGCAGCAGCGGCGGTTCCGGCGGCAGCGGCGGTTCCGGCGGCAGCGGCGGTTCCGGCGGCGCGCTTGGCGGAGGCGGCGCCGACCCGGGCGTGGTCAATTTTGGCGATTGCCCCAATGGGCAGGCCTCGAGCTGCGCGGAGAGCGAGCCACTGTGCAGCGAGGTGTTCGGCGGTGGGACCGGTTCAACGAATACCTCGGGCGGCAGCTACTCCTATTCCACTCGCTACAACTTCTGCACGCACTTTTGCGAGGCGGACGCCGACTGCGTGACCGAGCTGACGGGCGGCAGCGCAGAACCGGGGTGCGAAGAGGTGTCTGGCGAGCTCGTCTGCGTGCTCGACTGCTCCTTCGGGCGCACCTGCCCGGAGGGCCTGGAATGCTACTCGGGTCGGTGTATGCATCGACACTGCACTTGTAACGGCGATTGCCCCGCCTCGGTGTGCAACTGACGATCCTTCGCCGCGCCCGAGAGTTCCTCGGTTCGCACGGTTAAAGGCCACCCCCAATAGGCCGCCGACATGTCGGTTGTCGCAGATCGACCTGGCGCGTCAAACTCGGCGGGCTAAGCCGACGTTAGCATTGGTACTCGCTCAGCGGACTGCACCCAGGTAGCTGTCGAACTCGCTCTGAAGAGCAGGATAGCGGCGGTACTCAGACCGGGTCGACGCGACCCATCGCTTCGTGTCTGCTGACGTGTCCAGCTCAGCGCAGCAGGCAACCAGCGACGCCGCATGACTGTATTGGCGGCGCCGCTTGTCCTCAGTGACGCCCGCGAGGCGCTTCTCGGCCGCCTCGCGCATTGCCTTCAGAATCAATGCCCGCGCGTTCGCATCCGGCGGGGGCGGTGCCGCGAGCAACAGCAGGCTCTTCAATGTCGGCGTCGCGAGCTTGGGCGTGTTGTCATCGCTCGACAGGCCTAGGTCGTCGTAGTCTTGCGGCAAATCGTCCGGAAGCTCACGCTGACTCAACAGGCTCGTGAATACCGCAATCAGAAGGTGCCCGGGGTGTTCGCTGCCAGACCAGCCGAGCCCCGGTGCGTCGGCGAGGAGTTTGGCTGCCGCTATGAGCTCGCCCCGGAGCACAAACAGCAGCGCGCGCTGCCGAAGCGCTGCCTTGGGGCATGCGTCCAGAGCGTCGCCGACTCGGGCTTGCACGACGTCCTTGGTCACCGACGAACCGAGCCAGCGACGCAGCCGAGTCATGGTGGGCGCCTTCAGCCATGCTCGCTCGAGCATCTCCGGCAGATCGTCGCGCCCGAGCTCCTGCGCCGCGAGCGCTGCCCCATCGAGAAATCTACCGCGAGCATACCCCTTGTCGCTGACCAACTCGGCGGCCTCTGCATAAGCGGCCAGGGTCTGCGCCCAGTCCCCGGTTTTGCGGACCGCGTCGCACCAGGTACGGAGATCGTCAGCTCGCCTGGACGCGCGCGCCATCTTAGCGAGACCATCGGGTCCTTCGGTCCGCTCGACCACCTCCCGTAGCCAGCGGTCTTCATCGCGGTCCGAGTCGCGGTCATTTGGCTTCGCCGCTCGTTCCTCCACGAGCGCGCGCCACTGTTCGAGGAAGCCGTCAAAGTCCGGGAGTGGCTCTACCGCGACCTGTTCGAGTGTGTGCAGCGGCCGCCAGAAGGTTTCGATGCCGTGCATGTCATCGATGGCGGCGAGCACCGCCTTGCCGCGGCGCTTTGGCCCCGCGGTCATGTACATGGAGAGCACGTACTGCGCGGCGCATGTCGCCGAGTCGACGCCGAGAACGTCGTCGATCACCTCCTCCTGCCCCATGTAGACGTGGCCGTGCCCCACGGCCATGAGCAGCGAGCGGAAGATTCGAAACGCGGCTGGGTAGTCCTTGGCAAGAAAGGCGTTCGAGCCCGCACGCAGGTAGGCGTCCACCTGCGCCGGGTCTGCGTAGCTGGCCCGTTTGGCCGCCTCGACGAAGGCCTCGATTTCCCGCACGGTCGCGTCGTCAGGGCTCTCCGGGACCCAACCCGTACGGTTGCGAGCAGCGCGGTCCACCAGTTCGTTGACGAAGCGCGCGCGGAGGGTGTCGTCGAACCACAGCAGCATATAGCGGATCAACGAACGCAGCTCGGCGGCATCCATGGCGTCGAGCGCGGCCTCGGTGACCGATGCGTCTGGCGTTGGCTCGCTTCTGTACTGTCGCATCAAGAAAGCCCTAGCTGGCGTCCAAGCACCTTGGTCACGAACCGCTCGCCGAACGATTCACTTGCCACGAGCGCATGGATTCGCTTCTGCGTCTGCTCGGCGCAGCCGGCGTTCTGGGCGGCCTTCATCGTGTGTGAGTAGGCGTTCAGGACGTCCAGGCCAGTGACCTCGTAGCCGTAGCCCTCAACGAGCCAGCGGAGCGCGGCCATGCCCGCCTCGATCGCGAAGGCTGGATTCTTCTCCTCGAAGTCGCGCGCGGCTCGAGTCAGCGTCTGGGGAGAGCAGGGCGAACGGTTGGCGAGCGCGATGGCCTCGTCGAAGAGCTTCGCGTCCTTGGCCGCGGCAAACCACTTGCCTTCCTCGCCGGGCGTCTCGGTCACGAGGTCATCGAGTACCTCCGAGGCCTTCTTGTGAGGGTACTTCTTGCAGACTGAGCGGAACCACGCCGTGTATGTGGAGGCGCGGCTGGCTCGCAGGCCGTAACGCGTATAGGCCTCGTCGACGAGACCGGAAGACAGGAGCAGGTCCTCGCACAGCAGCTCGATGTCCAGGTCGTTCGCCCACGGGCTCCGGCTGCTCTCCGCGAGCCTGATGGCCTCGGCCTTCTTGCCCTGAGCAGCCAAGGCTTTCGCAGCCCAGCGCTTGTAGGGCCAGTAGCTTTCATCCTTGAGCACATCGAGGAGGTCGTCGTACCGCTCCGCGGCATACAGCGACGTGAGGCACGCTAGCGTGCCGTGGAAGTGGCCCCGGAGATTCTTGTCCGGGCTCAGCGCCATCCGAGTGATCCCAATCAGCTCATCGGCCCAGCGTGACGCGATCTCAGGCGAGGCACAGAGGTCGCCCCAGTAGTCCGCAAGCCTCTCGATGTACGGCATCTGATCGGCCGCGTGCGCATCGAACAGGCGCTGGAGCCACTTCTCGCGGGTTTTGTCGTCCGCTGGCGCTGCGACGATGATTTCCACCAACACTGCGATGGCGTTGTTGACGGCCGTGCCGATGGATCCGGAGGAGCTGTCCACATGCTCCAATGCCGGAGACACCTTCTCGAGGAACAAGACCGCTCCCTCGGCCGCGAGCACTTTGTCTTTGCGCGCGACCTTCTTGATCTCGGCGACGGCCTCCTTGATGCGCTTGATGGCGGGCTGTGACTTCCAACCGAAGGCATGCCGTCGAAAACGTGCTCGGAACTCCCACTTGTGCGCCTGCGCGATTCGATCAGCGCGGTTGGTCGCATCGGCTGATGTCGACATGCGGGGTGCGCGCCCGGGCAGCTTGCGGGGACTCATTCTTAGGCACGAGTCCATTCGCCCTGCAGCGTGCCGCCTGTCAACCGTTTTGCTTCCACAAGGGCCGGATTTCGGTGCAAAGTCTCTGCCTCGATGGGCTCGACAATGGGTAGACAAGCCGTGATTCGAACCGAGCGCCTGCTGCTCAGGCCCTGGTGCGACGATGACCTGGAGCCCTTCGCCAGGATCAACGCAGACTCGCGAGTGGCGGAGCACCTGCCATCGACGTTGGTGCGAACTGAGAGCGATGCGCTCGCGGCGAAGATCCGCGCGGCGATGGAAGAGCGTGGTTTTGGGCGGTGGGCAGCCGAACGCGTCGATGACGCCCGGCGTCCATTCATCGGCTTCATCGGGCTGTCGGTGCCCACCTTCGAGGCTGCCTTCACGCCCTGTGTCGAGATCGCGTGGAGGCTGGCGCCTGAGCATTGGGGCATCGGGCTCGCCACCGAGGGCGCTCGCGCTGTGGTGCGCCACGCCTTCGGAGCGCTGGGGCTGAACGAGATCGTGTCGTTCACCGTCCCCGCGAACGTCGCCTCACGGCGCGTGATGGAGAAGCTCGGCATGGAGCGCGACCCGGCCGAAGACTTCGATCATCCGCTGCTGCCCGACGGACACCCACTCCGGCGGCACGTGCTGTACCGGCTGCAACGCGCGCGCTGGCGCGCAGCTCACGCAAACAACGGCGACTGACGAATCAAGCCAAGCGTCGCGCGCGAATGACCGCATCGACACCGGAGCCGGCGACGGCCCGCGGGCGTTCTTCTGCGACAAGCAGCTCCCAGTGCTCGCGGTCGAGCACTGCGATCGCGTCGTCGAGGGCGACCTGCACCTGACCCGCGTCGAAACGGTAGCCCCAAGCGCCTATCGGCCATTCCTTACAAGCCGGCGAGACGTGCAGGAGCTGCTGAGAACACCAGCCATGACCGGCTGCTCGCGAAAGAGCGTGCGAGCGCCGCCAGCATCGTTGCCGGGGGTCCCAGAGGAGCCATCAGAAAGGCAACACAGCGCACCGGCGGCGGAGATTCCGGGGAACAAATTGTAGCCTGAGGTGTTGTCTTAGTTGTAAGATTCAGTGTAACGAGGTGCCCATGGAGCGCAAGTGCCGGTACGTGCCCTTGTCCAAGCAGCCGCTGGTGTTGGTGCTGGGCCAGGTCCGATTCAGCCCGGTCCGCAAGATGGCGGACTATATCCCTGCAATTCAAGAAGAATTTCGCCGCCATGGGTTCCCGCTGGAGCGTGCCGGCAAGATCCAGCAGCTCATCTTCGCCCCCGGGGGCGGGGTGCCAGTACAGGTGGTCGAGCAGCAGCGCTGGGAGTACCGGACCAAGGACGAGACGTGGAGCGTGCTCGTGATGCAGGACAGTGTCGTCCTGCAGACCACCTCCTACGAGCGGTTCGAGGGCTTCGCGGAGAAGCTTCTGCATGCCGTCCGGACGGTCCTGGCCAAGACGGAGCATGACCAACTGGGTGTCGTCCAGCGGGTCGGGCTTCGCTACGTGGACGTGGTTCAACCCCGCGACGGCGAGGACTTCCGTTTCTATCTCCGACCCGGCTTCCACGGTGTCGCGGACGAGGTCTTCAAGAGCGGCACCCACCGTCTGCACGTCGAGAGCACCGGCAAGACCACGGTCGGAGACGTCGACGGCACAATGGTCGTCCGCGTGGTTCAGAACGATCAGGGCTTCTCGCTACCTCCGGACCTGCTTGGGGCAGCACCGAAGCACACGCCGCGAGCGAAGTCAGGCG
>CBFGRJ010000185.1:0-13464 GCA_965651135.1 uncultured Myxococcales bacterium | reverse complement strand
CCCTGCGCTTGGTCGACAATGACGCCACGCGCAGCATGATTGAGAGCATCGAGCAAGGCGCTCGACCACGCCGCCTGACAGAATGGTGTGATCAGTTGAGATCTTTCGACCGCCAACCGTTCTGAACAAGCCATTCGCTTGGGTTTCCGAGGCGATCGGCTCGACTACAGCTTCACTCAGCGCGGGATGCGCAAGTGTCACCAGACTCTCGACCTCCGCCGCACGGCAAAGATCATTGAAAGTCCTAGGAGCATCAGCGGGCACATGACGGAGCGGATGCACCACCACTACAGCACGGTGCGTCCCGACGAGCAGCGTGAGGGGATCGCCAGGGTGATCAACGTCATGAGCGTGCGCACGGAGCGGTTGAGTACCACCTCAGGTGGTGCTCACGGTGGTGCTCAGCAGGGTTGAGGTGGTGCCTTCTGGACAGTCGACCAACAAAAAAGCCAATCGCGGAACTGGCGATTGGCCAAGACGCTGGCCAGGTTTGCGTGGCCAACATATGAAATCACTTAACTTTTCGAACCGCACATTTTCGGGGTTGGGGCCCCGAAAATAAATGAACAGAGAGCGGGAGAAGGGATTCGAACCCTCGACGTCAACCTTGGCAATTCGGCCAAGACCCGTTTCCTCCTGTTCCTACCCGTTACGAATCATTAGAAAAGCGTTACCAGGCGTGACACGGGCGACCCAGCCGCTACGCGAAAGTGGTGCTCCGAGTGGTGCGCACGCTTCGGAGTACCACTCAGCGCTTTCGGTGTCATTGTACGACAGGCCGGGATGGGCTAGGATTGGACGCGACATGGTACAAAGCGCCCCCCCGCCATTCGAAGAGGAAGCAGGCGAGTCGCCCGCGAAGCGCCTCGTTCGGCTGCTGGAACGGCACGGGCTGGAGGACAGTCTACGCGACATCCTCCAGAGCCTTGAGGTACGCCGCCAGAGCAACCAGCGCGAAATCCGCGCGACCGTGCTGAAGGAACTCCTCGAAGGGCAGCCCGCGCTGACCGAGGAAGAGCTGGAGCAGGCGCGCCGCGAATGACTGGGGTGACGCTCGACACCGGCGCGCTCATCGGGCTGGAACGCCACGAGCGGCGAATGCTCGCTCGCCTTTCAAGATGGGGCAACGCGGATGTAGGCGCGATACGCCGCATCGTGAGATTCCCCAACTCCGATGCTTCCATTCTCGATTCGGTGCGCTTCGCGCGGGGGTACGCGTGCCGACCGACTTGAAGTTTCCTGAGCGAGCAACCGACAACGACAGCTACCAGCTGGCCCGATTCTGCTCCGAACTCGATCGACAATCTGATGCTTTGGTAGTCGATTGCCGGGACACCCTGCGCTTTGGGCCTCTCGGCGTTACCATGCTCGCCTCCGCGATCGCACTCAGGCGCACACGCGGTTGGCAAACCGAATTAGCGCTGCCGACTGACGACGACGCTCGCGGTTTCGTGAAAGAGGTTGGGCTCGACCGCTTCATCGCCGGCGAGACGACGGGCCTCGGCACGCTCGAGGTTCGACAGCTCCATGCGCTGGACGCCGTCTACACTCTCAGCGTTGTCGATCTCCTTGCACAGGGAGTTCCAGGAAGGATCACGGAGGCGAACTCGTACCCCATCCAGCTCTGCTTGAACGAGCTCCTCCAGAACGTCTTCGAGTGGTCGCAGTCTCCCGTCGGATGCGTCGTTCTTGCGCGCTGGTTCAGGAAGAGTCGCTCCGTTCGACTCGCAGTTGTCGATCGCGGCATTGGAATCCCAGCAGAGCTACGCCGTTTCAAGATTCATGCGCTGCACCGGGCGTCGGATGCCGACGTTATCAAAGCTGCAGTGATGACCCCAGCGCTGACTTCTCGGAAGAATCGAGTCGGCGGACTTGGTCTAAAGACAATACGGGACGTGGTGTGTGGGCGCGCGGGCCGCCTTACCGTCGTGTCGCTCGGGGCGAAGGTGACCTGGTCCGATGATAGAATCTCCCAGTACAATTCGCCCGCTTTTCGCGGCACTGCCGTCGAGATCGACATTCGCCCCGATCCCGAGTTGGCCGAGCCCGACGCAGGAGGCATACTATTCTGATGGCGCGTCTGCTGATCTCGGAGTGCTTCGGCACCAATCCCATGACCCGGGAGGATGGTGCCCGGTTACGTCACCTGATCGAGCAGTATTGGAGCGACCAGGACACACTCGTGCTGGACTTCGCGGGCCTGCGGATCGCGTCTGTCTCCTTCTTCGATGAAAGCCTAGGGATGCTCGCCACGAAACACCCTGTCGAACAGCTTGCCCAACGAGTGAAGGTCGAGAACATCGATTCACAGGATCGACGGCTGTTGAACAGCATCGTGCTTTCACGCGCGAAGGAGCGCCAAGCCTCCTAGAGCACGAGGCGGTGCGCAAATGAAAAAAGCCAGCTCTCGCTGGCTCTTAACCACTTGAGTTTGTTTATTTGGTAGAGAGCGGGAGAAGGGATTCGTAACCGAGAGAGCCTGTGCGAGCGAAGCTCGCACTCACGAGGTCGTAGAATCACTTCGACTTGGGAAGTGCTAACGACCAAATGGAGCGGGAGAAGGGATTCGAACCCTCGACGTCAACCTTGGCAAGGTTGCACTCTACCGCTGAGTTACTCCCGCGGAAGGCTGGGTGATCTACTTGCCTGACTCGCGTCTGTCAAGCTGGCTTGCCTGGGGCTGGCCGTCTGGCCAATTCGGGGCTACGGGGGAGCCCTTGCCGGTGGGGTAGGGGGGTGCCGTATTATTGGGGAGGTAGCCACGAGGCGCCGGTGCGGGGCGTTCAAGGAGGAGGATTGGTGATGGCTCGCAAGCTGATTCGTGTTCTTTCGCTGGATGGAGGTGGGATTCGGGGGCTGATTCCGGCGCTCATGCTGGCGGCGCTCGAGGAGAAGACGGGCAAGCCGGTTGCTCAGCTGTTCGATCTGATCGCGGGTACGTCAACGGGTGGGATTCTGGCGCTGGGGTTGACGCTGGCGGGCGCTGAGGGGCGACCTCGCTATACGGCGGCGCAGCTGGCGAAGCTCTACCTGGAGGAGGGCTCGACCATCTTTTCGCGATCGCTCTGGAGGAGGGTGACGAGCGTCGATGGTTTGATCGACGAGCACTATTCGTCCGAGGGCATCGAGCGAGTGCTCGCGCGCTACTTCGGCGATGCTCGGCTCAAGGACGCGCTCACGGAGGTGTTGGTTCCCGCCTACGAGATACAAAAGCGCGTGCCCTTTCTGTTTCGATCACGCTACGCGCGCAAGCCGCCCCGGGCGGGAGAGACCTTCGACTATTTGGTGTGGCAGGTGGCGCGTAGCACGTCTGCAGCGCCCACTTATTTCGAGCCGTTCCGCCTCGTGGCGCAGCATGACGAAGACTACGCGCTGGTCGATGGCGGGGTGTACGCGAACAATCCGGCCATGTGCGCGTTGGTCGAGGCGCGTTCTTTGTATCCCGATGCGGAGATCGTCGTGGCTTCTTTCGGGACTGGGGAGTTGTGCCGCCCCATCGGCTACGAGGAGGCCAAGCAGTGGGGCCTATTGGAGTGGGCACG
Source organism: uncultured Myxococcales bacterium (assembly GCA_965651135.1). Classification (GTDB taxonomy): domain Bacteria; phylum Myxococcota_A; class Polyangia; order Polyangiales; family Polyangiaceae; genus JAICQQ01. The sequence continues at coordinate 9,922 of CBFGRJ010000185.1, read as the reverse complement.
TCCAGTGCTCGACGTGGTGTTCGATGGGGTGAGCGATACGGTCGACTTTCAGGCGCGGCAGCTCATTGGTGACAACTATTTTCGGTTTCAAGGCGTGCTCGACGAAGGTTCCGACGATTTGGACGATGCGAGCCCGGGCAACCTGCGGGTGCTTCAGCTGCACGCGCAGCGCTTGTTGGCTGAATCCGAAGGTCGCTTGGCGGCCCTGGCTCAGCGCCTGCTATCAGCTGGCGCTGATGCGCCGTGGCAGGCTTGAGTCTGGCTGAGCTCGTTCACGAGTGCGGCCACCCGAGCGCGCAATGCGGGCAGGCACTCTTTCGGAGGGACTTCGCCAACATCGGGATAACCCCAGTATTCGACTCGGGCTGCGTATCCGCCGAAGCGTTCGCGCAGCAGTGGTTCGTGCTCTACGCGGTGGAGCGCAATGACCCGTGTGGCCCGCTCGAAGTGCCCGGGTGTTGCGTCCACCGGGCAGCGTGGGTCTTCGCCCGTTGCAATGCCCGCTTCGCGTAGGGCTTGTTCGACGTGTGGTGAAAGCGGCCCCTTGTTGCAAGTCCAGCAGTCCTCGGCGAGCCCGGCGGACTCGGCGCGCCAGGGTAAGTTTTGCTGACTCGCTAGATGGTTGAACCAGGCTTCTGCGAACCGGCTGCGATAGAAGTTCCCTGTGCACAAGAAGAGCACGGTGCGGTGCATGGTTCGAGCTGTGTAGCACCGGCCCTTCAGCGTCACCAGCGCGCTAAAATGCCGCACTGAGCCCGATGCCCGGCTCGACCAGCGCATGCAACCCGAGCTTCGACGCGAAAGCGACGTAGCCGCGCACCTGCGCGTCGACCACTAGCATGTCGCTGCGCAATAGCTCGAGGCCCAGGGTGGCGCCTAGCGCCGCTTCGTGCAGGCTCTGGTAGTAAAGGTAGGCGCCGCGAAAGCCGAGATAGGGATTGAGCCATCGGCGTCGTCCACCCCCGAAGTAGTCCGAATAGAGCTCGCCGCCCAAACTCGCCTGGAACAGCTGGGTGTCGTCGCCGCCCATACTGCGCATCAGGGTCACGTCGAAGCCGAACGAGCGCGTGAACGAGAACGAGAGGCCTCCTCCGCCAAAGTTGCTTGGCTCGGCGTCGGACCCCAGATCGAACAGCAGCGAGCCTCGCACTCCAGGCCACAGCTTGGCTTTGGGAGCCGCAGCGTACTGCTCCGGTTGTGCGCTCGACAACTTGACATAGATGGTCGACCGCGTGCCCAGATCTGCCAGCCAACGCAGATCGCCCTCGACCCGTTCGATCTGCGTGCGCAAGCGCGCCAGCGACGCTTCGATACCCGCCACCTCGGTGACGCTTTCGGCGCGAGCCAGCAGCTCTTGGTAGCGCGTCAGCGTGGCCTGCAGATTCTTGAGCAAGATTTCGGCGTCAAGATACTTGCGACTGATGTCCTGGCTCTGCACCTTCCGGGAGCGGACCCGTCCCGTTTCGGAGACTTGAGTCAGAAATTCGTTTGTCTTTTCGACGGGCACCCGAATGGACAGCGCGACGCCATGCTGGCTGACCGAGTCCTCGAACACTTCGTGCACGACTTGACGGATGTTGCCCGACTTTATTGGGGTTCGACCCGGAGTCGAAATTCCAGCGCGCTGTCAGCTGTGTCCCATTGCTGGGTTGATCGCGAGCTCTAGTGCCTGGCCAGTCTTGCTGCTAGCAGTCGCCAACTGACCACCGCGGCCGCCAGGACCGCCAGCAGTGGACCACGCCTGGGGGCAGCGAAGCGTGGGCGTCGCACCGCGGCTCTGCGGGTTGCGTACATCGCGCCCCCGATGAGCAGCAGCGCGGAGCAGGCCACCCACGGGTGTGCCCGTGCCGAGGCCGCCAAGCGACTGGTGGCATTCACGATGCTTGCTGCCGCTCGCCGGCCACGCTTCTCCAAAGCGGCCTTGGCGTCTTGCTTGAGTCGTGCCGGGGATACTTTGTCAACGACGGCGCTGATGTCACCCTGAACCTTTTCGCGAGTAGCGGCCGCTTCGCGTTTCAGGTCCTCGAGACTGGTGTGATCCGGCTGCTTCATCGAGTTCATCGGGCCGCCTCCTTCATGGCGTGTGCGTCCCTCCGCACTTCCCTGGCAAGGTGCTGAGGTGCCACGTCGAAATGCTTCAAGTTCGTCCTCGAGCGCATGGCCAGCACCGCACCTACCGCGGTCAATGCGGCCCCCACGATCAGGGCCGCAAGCCAGGCAGCCATGACCGTGGCGAGGGCGAGCGTCGCGGCAGCACACAGGCACGCTACGCCGAGGGCGGACACTACGCCGGCAGCGCCCAATTGGAGCCCCTCGTGCTTCAGTTCTGCTGCCTTGAGCGAGAGCTCCTTTTTGGCTAGCGCCTTTTCCATCTTCACGAGCTCTGCGACATCACCTTGCAGCTGTTTCAGCAGTTGCGGCAGAGACTGATTGGGTGCGGCCCCAGGCGCTGCGCTGGGTACGGTACCGGGTAGAGCCACGTCGTTTCTTTGTTCCACACTGCCGGCATTGGCGCCGGGGCGAGCTCGACCTGCGTTGTCCATGACGCTCCTTTCAATCGCTGCACGGCGATCGCACGAATTTCAGGAAAGCGTTCGGGCTGCAGGTTCCATGCCTGCAAGAGCTCGTTTCTCTACCGTGCTGGAGGGCGTTGATCCATTAGGCATCACTGATGGCGTCGCGGCTTTGTGCCTCTATGGGTCGCAAATGCCGGTGACCGCGCGGTGCCTCGGTGGGAAGCACGCCCGATAGCGACCAGCCCGGTCGGCAAAGCTCTTGCAGCGCTCGAGAGTGTGCCCCGGCGGCGCAGGGCTGGATCCAAGGCCGGCGGAATGTCGCGCGGTGCGGTAGCTGGCAGGCGCCGAGGGCGCTCTTGGCGTCTCGAAAGCAACGCCAAGCGTTTTTGCCGCTTGCAATGAGGCACAAAGGACCTAGACGTCGCTTCGGGAAAACTACTGTGCGTATCTTCGTTGTCGTTATTTCAGTCCTGGTCCTGGTGGGGGGCCTCATTAGCGTCAAGGCAAGCCAAATCGGCCTGCTCATCAAGACCGGTAAAGCCGCGCAGGCTGCCGGCCCACCGCCCGAAGTGGTGGCGAGCGCAGAAGCCAAAACGGAAACCTGGCTGACCCGCCTGTATTCCGTCGGCAACGTTTCGGCTGGCCGCGGTGTGGCGATCAGCAACGACGCGCCGGGTTTGGTGACTCGCATCTATTTCGAGTCGGGCGATCAGGTGAAAGCTGGTGCGCCGCTCGTTGAGCTAGACACAGGGGTCGAGCGGGCGCAGCTGGCGTCGAGCCAGGCGCGGCTCGAGCTGGCGCAAACCACGCTCGCGCGCACCCAAGCATTGGCCGCCGAGGGCATCGCCACCGGTGCGGAGCTGGACACCGCGAAGTCGACGCTCAAGAGTCTGCAGGCGGAGGTTGCCGCCTTGCGTGCGCAGATTGCGCGCAAGGTGATCCACGCGCCGTTCAGCGGCAAGCTCGGTATTCGCTCGGTAAACCTCGGGCAATACCTGAGCCCTGGCACCGCACTCACCACGCTACAGTCGGACGAAGCGGAGTACGTGGACTTCAGCTTGCCGCAAGAGCACCTAGAACAGCTGCGAGTCGGTCTCCCCGTCGAGCTCTCGGCGGACGCTTCGGACATTCGCTTGGAGGGCGTGGTTGCCGCTATCGAGCCGGAGGTCGATCAGGTGACACGTGCGGTCAAGTTGCGCGCCTCCGCCCAAGATCCGAAAGATCGCCTGCGACCGGGCATGTTCATCAACGTGAAGGTCATACTGGACGAGAAGCGTGAGGTGGTGACCGTTCCGGTGACGGCCGTGGTGTACGCACCCTATGGCGATTCGGTGTTTTTGATCGAGCGCGACCCGAAGAATCCCAAGCGCAGCGTCGCTCAACAGCAATTCGTGCGCCTGGGCGAAACGCGGGGCGACTTCGTCGAGGTGGAAGAAGGTTTGAAGGGCGGGGTCACGGTGGTGTCTGCGGGAGCTTTCAAGCTGCGCAACGGGCTGCCCGTGGTCATCAACAACAAAGTCAAACCCGAGCCCAAGCTCAATCCCAATCCCGCGAATCGCTAGCGTTCATTTCTTCGAACGGTCATGAAGCTCACCGACCTCTTCGTCCGGCGCCCTGTTCTTGCGATCGTCGTCAACCTGGTGATCCTCATCGGTGGGCTCCAGGCGATCCGCTCGCTGAACGTGAGGCAGTATCCCAAGATCGAGAGCGCGACGGTCACCGTCACCACGGCCTACGTCGGCGCCAATGCCGACCTGGTGCGCGGGTTCATCACCACGCCGCTCGAGCGCAGCATCGCTGCTGCCGACGGCATCGACTACATCGAGTCGCAGAGCGTGCAGGGTCTGTCGACGATCAACGTGCACCTCAAGCTGAATTTCGATGCCGCCAAGGCGCTTGCCGACATCACGGCGCGCGTCAACCAAGTGCGGGCGGATTTGCCACCCGAAGCCGAAATTCCGGCCATTAGGATCGAGCCCTCGGACGCGCAGCGGGCGGCGATGTACTTGAGCTTCGGTTCGTCCATTTTGGACGACAACCAGGTGACCGACTATTTGATTCGGGTCGTGCAACCGAGGTTTTCGGCCATCGAAGGGTTGCAGCGCGCGGACATTCTGGGGGCTCGCACGTTTGCCGTTCGCGCCTGGCTCGACGCCAAGCGCATGGCGGCGCTGCACGTCAGCCCATCGCAGGTGCGCCAGGCGCTCGCCCAGAACAATTACTTGTCTGCCGTTGGCCAAACGAAGGGCGCCCTCACCCAGCTCAACCTGACTGCCACCACGGACGCCACGACGCTCGACGACTTCAAGAACCTCGTCGTGCGCGAAGATGGCGATACCCTGATTCGCCTGAAAGACGTCGCCCAGGTGACCATGGGCGCCGAGAACTACGACCAGGAAGTGCGCTTCAGCGGTAAAGAAGCGGTGTTCATGGGCGTCTGGGTCTTGCCGACCGCCAATACCCTCGACGTGCTCAGGAAGGTGCGCAGCGAGTTCGAGGCGATCAAGGCCGAGTTGCCTCGGGGCATGCGAGCCGACATTGCCTACGACTCCAGCAAGTACATCGAAAGCGCCATCAACGACGTGGTCAAGACCTTGACCGAAACCGTCGCGATCGTCATCGTCATCATTTTCCTATTCCTCGGCTCGTTGCGTTCGGTGTTGGTGCCGATTGTCGCCATTCCGATCTCTCTGATCGGAGCGGTGCTGTTGGCGCAGATCCTCGGCTTTACCGTTAACTTGCTGACGCTGCTCGCGATCGTGCTCGCCGTGGGTCTGGTCGTGGACGATGCCATCGTCGTGGTCGAAAACGTCGAGCGCCACCGGCGTTTGGGTAAGTCGGCCTTCCAGGCGTCCATCGATGGAGCGCGTGAGCTGGTGGGGCCCATCGTGGCCATGACCATCACGCTGGCCGCGGTCTATACGCCCATCGGGTTTCAGGGCGGGCTGACGGGCTCGTTGTTTCGCGAGTTCGCCTTCACACTGGCGGGCGCGGTGTTCATTTCGGGTGTGGTGGCGCTCACGCTCTCGCCCATGATGTCCTCGAAGCTGTTGAAGCCGCCGGAGCAGCAAACACGCCTCGCCAAGCGCATCGATGCGGGCTTCGAGCGGCTCAAGCACCTGTACGGGCGCGTGCTGAGCGGCATGCTCGGGCGCCGCCGTTGGGTTTACGCGGGGTGGGGCTTCTTGTCGGTGCTGGTCGTGCCCATGTACATGTTCTCGTCGAAAGAGCTGGCACCCACCGAAGATCAGGGCGTGCTGTTCAGCGTTCTCGACGTGCCCGCCAATGCGAGCCTCGAGCAGCTAGTACCCTACACCGAGCAGGTCCAAGAGATCTACGAGACTGTACCCGAGTTTCATCACAGTTTTCAGATCACATTTCCCACCGGCGGCTTTTCGGGAATGGTCGTTTCACCCTGGGACGAGCGCGAGCGAAGCATTTTTCAGATTCAGCCCGAAATGATGCAGAAGCTCTCGCAGATCGCCGGCGTCAAAGTCCCGGTATTCTTACCGCCGGCGCTGCCGAGCCCGGGCCGCTTCCCAGTGGAGTTCGTGATCGCTTCGACCGCGGAGCACGAGCAAATCGTCGAAAACGCCAACAAGCTCGTGGCCGAGGCGGTGAAAAGCGGGCTGTTCGCGTTCCCACCCATGGTCGACGTGAAGATCGATCAGCTCAAATCGGATGTGGTCATCGACAGGAACAAGGTGGCCAGCATGGGGCTTACCATGCAGCAGGTCGGTGGCGATCTCTCGGCGATGCTGAGCGGCAACTTCGTGAATCGCTTCAACCTCGACGGGCGCAGCTACAAGGTGATCCCGCAAATCGAGCGAGCCGGCCGCCTCACCATCGATCAGCTCTCCGAGATCCATATCTCCGGCCCCGGCGGGCAGCTCATTCCGCTGGACTCGGTGGCGCACTTCGAACGCGACGTGGAGCCCCGCACGTTGAATCGGTTTCAGCAGCTCAACGCCGTCAAGCTCTCGGGAATGGCCCCCCGCTCGCTGGATGACGCTCTCACCTTGCTCGAGACGAAAGCTCGCGAAATGCTGCCGCAGGGCTACCGCTTCGACTACACCGGCGAATCTCGGCAGCTGCGTCAGGAGGGCGCCAAGTTCCTGCCGGCGCTCGGCCTGGCCATCGTGCTGATTTTCTTGGTGCTTGCCGCGCAGTTCAATTCGTTCCGCGATCCGATCGTCATCTTGGCGGGTTCAGTGCCGCTAGCGATGTTCGGTGCGTTGATCTTCACGTTTCTCAAGTTCTCTGGTCCTCCCGGTCTCACCTACGGCCTCACACAGGGCTGGACGACGTCTCTCAACATCTACTCTCAAGTCGGGCTTGTCACGCTGGTGGGGCTGGTGGCGAAGAACGGCATTCTGATCGTCGAGTTCGCGAATCAACAGCAGTTGGCCGGCACCTCAAAACTCGAGGCGGTGCATCAGGCGGCGATGACTCGACTCCGCCCGATTTTGATGACCACCGCGGCCACAGTAGCCGGTCACTTTCCCCTCACGCTAGTCACTGGCGCAGGAGCTCAGGCGCGAAACTCGATCGGCATCGTGCTCGTGGGTGGGATGGCCATCGGTACCATCTTCACGCTGTTCGTGGTGCCGGCCGTGTACGTCTTGGTGGCGAAGGATCATCGCAAAGAAGCCGAGGCGAAAAGCACGCGAGGGCTGACTCCCGAGCTACAGCCCGCGCCCGGCGAATGAGGCGATCTCGATGCAGTCGGCAATGACTGCAGGGGTCGAGGCAGCTAGCGCAGAACCTGCGCCTTACACTTGATCCTATCGGCACGAGCGCGCGAAGGTTCGGGCGGCACGGATCTCGCTTGCGGAGCCGGCCATGGCTTTGGAGGCAACGCGACAGCGACATGAAATCCTCGCGCAACACCGCCACCTCCTAGAACTCGCGGCTCGCATCGAAGCGTTCGTTCAGGAGGATTCAGGGCAGCTTGGCAATGCCACCACGTGGCGGGCGCGGCTGACCGACTTGCTCGCAGAGTTCATTCGGCATCTTTTGAATCACTTCGAGGCCGAGGTCCGGACGACCTCGCTCGAGAACGCTTCACAGAATCACCCACTCGCGGCAGAGCTCAGAGCGCTCGACGAGGAACATCAGACCTTGCAGCTGGCGTTCGAACAAGCTCACCGTATGGTGCTCTCGGAGGTGGCTCTTCCCCGTGTGCGCGCCCACATTGCCCAAGCCATTTTCGCCTTCAGGGATCACGAAGCCCGAGAAGACGCTTTGTTCGCCGACATGCCGTAAGCACCAGAGACTGGTGGGCTAGCCGGTGGTTGGCCCACTGATGGCCTGGAAAGGGCGGGTTTTCGGCCGTGCGGCCTTTTTGCGGGATCCGGCGACGGATTGCCGGTATAGGCAACACTAAGGCGCAATGGTGGTCAGCCCGAAGTCAGCAGTGGCTTGTACGCAGCCGCGGGAGGTTGCGCGGGCCGTGGTCGAGTTGAGCTTCGAGCGGATTTACGAGCAGTATTTTCCGTTCGTCTGGCGAAGCTTGCTCCGATTGGGGGTGAGCCAGGCGAACATCGATGATGCCGCCCAAGACGCGTTTCTCGTCGTGCACCGTCGCCTGGCCGATTTCGAAGGTCGAGCGAGCGTCAAGACATGGTTGTTTTCGGTAGCGCAACGGGTAGCGCTGAACTACCGCCGTCGAGAGCGCAAAGCACTCTCGCAGACGCCAGTCCCGCTGAGTCTGCTGGATGGCAGGCCCGGCCCCGAGCAGAAGGCCGAGAGCGTTCGAGCCGCGGAGTTTCTCAATGACTTTTTGAACGGCCTCGACGACGACAAGCGTGCGGTGTTCATACTGGTCGAGCTCGAGCAGATGACGGCGCCCGAAACGGCGGATGCGCTCGGGGTCAACGTGAATACCGTCTATTCGCGCTTGCGTGTCGCGAGAGCGGCATTTCGTGCTGCGGCGCAGACGACGGGGAGGCTCATCGAATCATGACGCACGACGCATCGCTCGATTCGACCTCGAAGCTCGACGCGCTGTTGGCGTCGCTGAGCACCTGTCATGAGCCTACTGCGGCCGATGCGCGGCGCGTGCGCCTGGCTTTGGAAGCCAAGCTGGCCGGTCCGACCCCGGAGGAGGACGAGGCATCGGGAGTCCACACCAAGTGGCGGGGCGAGCCGCTACTCGAGCCCGATGCGGGCGAGCGAGCTCGGGCTTGGGTGGGCAGCGTCGGTCGCTCACGTTGGCTACTCGTGGCAGCGGCGGCCATCGCTGCGGTGGCGGTGGCGACTCTCGCTCACCCGGCCAGTTTCGAGCCGCAATGGTTGGCTGCCCTGGCCGGCAACGACGACGGCCGGGCAGACGCCCCGCATTCGGAACAGGGCGAGACCCTGTTCTCGGGCAGCACGGCCCTAGCGCTGTTGAACGAGCCACCAAGAAGCCCCAGTCGAATCGTGCCTGCGGCGCTGGTGCACGACGCTCCCTGCCAAGATTGGCCTTGTCTCGGTGCCGAGCCAAGCGTGGGCCTGTCGCTCGGAGGGGCGAAGGTCGTCGAGAGCGAAGCGTTCGAGCCGCGGCCCACGCCAGAAATGGCCGGCGGCGATCGCGCTTCGCCCCCGCCCGATATCGCCATTCCGGAGCGGGATGACGTGGCTGGCGCGGAGGGCAAACCAGTAGAGCGCGTGCGGGTTGCGCCTGTGCTGGCTTTCGATGTGGCCCGTGGCGGTGTCAGCCCAGGTGCGGGCGTGCGTGTGGCCGTGCCCATCAGCGATGACCGGGATCTGACGCTCGAGGCAACGCTGCAGCGCTTCGAGGCCGAGGCTTACGGTGAACGCTTGTGGGCCGTTGGTGCAGCGGGTTGCTGGAGCCCGGTTGCTGGCAGATTCGATGCGGGATTGTGCGGCGATTTGGGTTACGAGCGCGCTGCCGCCGCGATGGGTGACGAGTGGCGATTGACGGCCGGCGCAAGCACTTTCGCGGCGTGGAATCTGACGAGATCGGCGGCCGTGTACCTGGCCATGCAGGCGGCGGTTCCGGTGGCTGGTGATGGGCTTGGTGAGCGCGGCACCGTGCTGCGAGTCATGGCTGGGCCGCGACTCAGTTTCTGAGCCAATGTTTCTGAGGCCCGAGCGTGTCCACGCCGGGAGTGGTGCGTAACGAGAGGCAGTATGAGCGAGCGAATCAAAGTGTGGTCCGCCTGGATCGTGAGCGCCTTGTTTCTGGCGGCGGGATTGTGGGCTCATTATTCGCCAGCGGAGCGAGAATCGGTGGCTGGCGAGTGCGCGGCGTTCGGAGGGCGCAGCGTCGCCATCGTGATCTATGCGCCATTTACGATGCCTGGTATCGATGTGTATTGGCTCGAGCCCTTCAGCTTGCCCGAACCGTTGCTCGACACGCGCTCACCGCGCTGAGCGGTCCATGGTGACCGTGCACGCTC
>CBFGRJ010000184.1:0-13502 GCA_965651135.1 uncultured Myxococcales bacterium | reverse complement strand
CCCAAAAAACGAGCGCCAGCCAAGAGCTCGTGGTCCGGCTCACCCCGGCGCAGGGAGCCATAAGCAAAAAGGAACAAACCAGCTTCGCTCATTGGGCTCTCGTCCAGCTAGCCAATGTCGGCGACCGTCGCAACCCAAAAGCCGGTTCCCAAAGCCGGTAGTGTGAAAACAGTCGGCTTGGGTTAGGCTCCGGGCGGCTCGATGAGACGGACCGTCCACGCAACACGGGCAATCCAAGCTTTGCTGCTAGGCCTAGGGCTTTGCTGGCTGCCTCGCTGCGACAGCCCGAAATTCGTCTTCCCCGGAGGCGACGGTAGCGGCGGGGTCATTGGCCAAGCTGGCGGAGCCGGTGAGACAGCGCTCGGCGGCGCGGGCGCAGGCGGAGCCAGCGCAGGGACCGGCAACACGGACCATTGCGGCAACGACATTCAAGACGAAGACGAGACGGACATCGACTGCGGGGGCAGCGAATGCGTGCAGTGCAGCGACGGACAAACATGCGAGACGAACCAAGATTGCTGGAATCTTGGCTGTGTCGCGGGGCGCTGCATCACACCGAGCTGCAACGACGGTATCCAGAACTGGGTCGAAAGCGCGCCGGATTGCGGCGGCGGCTGCAAAGGGTGTGGCGTCGACCAGCGCTGCAATACAAATGCGGATTGCGAGAGCGGTCGCTGTTCAGCCAGAACTTGCGACGCCGCCCGCTGCGACGATCAGGTTCAGAACGGCACCGAGACTGATGTCGATTGCGGAGGCAATTGCGATCCCTGCCCGATCGGCTCGGCATGTAGCGCGCCTAGCGATTGCGAAACCGGGGTCTGTGCCGAGGGTACGTGCGCGCTTTCATCCTGCACCAACAGCACGCTCGACGGTGATGAAACCGACACCGATTGCGGCGGTCCGAGTTGTCCGCCCTGCCCCGATCTGAGCGCTTGCGAAGCACCCGAGGACTGCCAGAGCCAGAAATGCGAACAAAGCGCGTGCCAACCTGCGAGCTGCTCCGACGGCGTCAAGAATCAAGACGAGTCGGACACCGACTGCGGCGGCAGCTGCAACGCCTGCGGCGACACAAAGGCTTGTCGGAGCGCCGCTGACTGCATCAGCAAGGCCTGCGCGCACGGCCGCTGCCAGACCCCGACCTGTTCCGATCCGGTCAGAAATGGCTCTGAAACGGACGTCAACTGCGGCGGGCGCTGCCTGCAGTGCGGCATCGATCAAGCCTGCACGCAGAACCGCGACTGCCTGAGCAACCGCTGCGTGGACGGGCGCTGCCAGCTACAACCCTAGCCGGCCAGGCGGCTGAAACATGGTGCCCACCTTTCCCGACAGGGATCGCCGCGCACGAATGATCGCGCCCAATGCCCCGAATCGGCCCATAATTCATAGCTAGCACGCTGATTTTGGCGTGAGCCGCTTCGCTGCCTCGAAGGCCCTTTGCTTCCAGGGTTAGCTGCTGTTCCCTCGATGACTTCCCATCTCGCATCTGTCGCCGATTCGAGCCCGCTGCCGGTTGGGCAAAGCATCGTGCCGTCCATCAGCGACGCCGATCTGGCCATCCGCTTGGTAGCTGGGGAGCCCTGGGCACGAGAAGCGTTCTACAGGCGCTACGTCAAGGCCGTATGGTGCACGGCGCTCAGGCTGGTCGGCAACCGCTCCGACGCTGACGACGTCGTACAAGACACGTTCGTCGAAGCCTTTCGCGACGTAGACAAGCTGCGTGATCCCGCGCGCATGCGCGGTTGGCTGTTGCAGATTGCCGTGCATCAGGCGCATCGGCGCTTCCGCAGGCGGAAGCTGGCACGCAAGCTGGGCCTCGACAGGAGCACCGAAGACGGTCTGCTCGAAGCACTGGCCAAGCCAGGAACTTCCGCAGAAGCACGTGCCGAGCTCGCCTGCATCGACCGCGTGCTATCGAAGGTCACGGCCAACCAACGCTTCGCCTGGATGCTACGACACGTCGAAGGGTTGAGCCTGGAAGAGGTGGCTCAAGCCTGCAATTGCTCGCTGGCAACCGCCAAGCGCAGGATCGCCCGCACCGTGACTCACTTGGAAGCGACGCTGGGCACTCGCTCCCTGACCGTAGACTCGAGCGACGACAGTCACGGCTCGATGGGCGAAGCCGAGGAGACCCACCGATGAGCGAGCGTGTCTCCAGGCCTCGCGTCAAGCCGCCCGCCTTGTTCCCGAGCGCGGCCTTGAAAACACCGGATCGGACTCCGCTGGCGAGTCTGTTGGAACCCCGGTTCAGCGAGCATACCGTGCCGCTCTTGTGGCATCGCGTGCAGGGTAAGCTCCACGCACCGGCGCGTAGCCGCGCACGGCTGCCGCTGGCGCTTGCACTGGCGAGTGCGCTACTGGCCATCGTATTGGTGCTGCCCCAAACGCGGGGGCTCCTCGCGTTCTGGGGCTCGGACGATGCGCTCCGGTTGAGCTCCGGGCAGCTGCCTTCCGCATTCTTGGCCGAAGCAACTCCTCGCGACGTCGTGCTATCGGACGGTTCGCGCATTCAGGTCGCTCAACAAAGCAGGCTCGAGGTGGTCAGTAACGACAGCGCTTCGTTCGTGACCGCGCTGAGCCGTGGCAGCGCCACGTTCGAGGTCAAGCCGCAAGCCAAGCGCCGCTGGGTGGTCGAGGTTGGATTGACCAGCGTCGAGGTGGTGGGCACACGGTTCACGGTGACGCGCAGTGACACCGAAGTCACTGTTTCTGTCGAGCGCGGTCTAGTGCTGGTGCGGGGCGTCGCCGTACCTGGAGGCCAGCAGCGATTGGGCGCCGGCCAACACCTGCGAGCACCGACCATGGTCCAGGCTGGTGCTCCTAGCCGAACGCAGGAGGCCGCTCCCTCCGCCGAAGGCACCGGCGTCGCTGCAATCGACAAGGTGAGCGAGCAACTCGATGAAGCTACATCCGGCGTTCTGAATGCCGACGAAGAATTCAGAGCCGACGAAGAGTTCCGTCCAAAGGCTGAGGCCCGCGCTGGCGCGCGCCAAAGCGCCAGTGCGCCCCCCGCCCTCGGCACCGGCGCCGCGCCGGCGAAGCTGCCCGCGTCGACGGGCTCCGAGAATGCGACGAACGGCAAGATGCCGCCGCAGATCGACGCGCTGCTCGCCGAAGCCGATCGGGCTCGCGAGGCGGGCGACTACAAACGTTCCCTCCAATACTTCGAACAGGTGATCGCCTTAGCGCCGCGCTTCGACCCCCGCCGAGGCCTAGCAGCCATGTCCGTGGCGCGAATGACCATGCGGGGTAATCCCGCCCGTGCAGCGGCAGCTCTGCGAGCAACACTCGAAGGCATGCCCCTGGCGCTTCAAGAAAACGCCACGGCCAGATTGGTAGAAGCCTACGCGAAATCGGGCCAGACCAAAGAAGCGGCGCGCATGGCCGAGCGCTACCTCGCCCGCTTTCCGAATGGCCGCCGCGCCGAGGATGTTCGCCGCTGGGCCACCCCGTGACCCAAAAGGCGCGCTCGAGCCTGCGCCGACTGCGGTTGCCTTCGACCACCACCTGCGTGGCCATCGGCCTGCTCGGCTCGACCAGAGCGCTGGCACAATCATCGACGCCGGTTCCAGGCGCTGCGCTCGTCCACGTGGATTGCGCCACACCGCGACTCGACGGCCGCGCACTCTTCGAGAGCCTGGGATTGGAGCTTCAAGCTCAGGGTATCTCGCTCATTCCGCTGGACGCACTGAAGAGCGACGACCATTACATTTTGGAGGTACGGACCGATTGCGAAACCCGCCAGCAGCTGGTGCTCCGAGCGGCTCGTGGGGTCCGCAGCGTCGAAGAAACCTTCAGCCTGGCTGACGTGCCACGTTCGTCCGAACCGCGCACCGTCGCTCTGGCTCTAGCCGAGCTGCTGGAAGACTTTCGCCGTAATCGCAGCCGCGGCGATGCCACCACTGAACCCGACCGAGCGCCCGACGAGTCCGACCAGTCAGCGCCGGCAGGCATGGCCGCGGTAGGTCCGTCTCTCGACTTGGGTCCGGAGGTGGACAATGCTTTCCGCGAGCCCCCCGTGCCCTTGGTTCAGGACAAACCGGTCGAGCCAACGGAACCACCGGGCGTGCACGTGCTGGCGATGTTCGGCTTCGAGCAGCGCACGTTTCGCTTGTCGACCTCGCTGGTCGGCCTGAATGCTGGGTTTTCTTTGGAGCAAGCCGAGCTGGGCGCCAGCCTGCTCAGAGGAACCGTGCAAACCTCACCGACCAGCGACGTGACGGTCGTGGTGGGCAATTTGGCTTTGGGTTACCGAGTCGCCGATGTCACCAACGGTCGCTGGACGGCTTCGGTCACGCCGCGCGTCGGCATCGGCAACCTGGTGACCACGGCAGGTCCTGACGGTACCGAAGCCGAAGAAGAGGGCGCGAGTGAAATCTACGGGGATGTGGCCGTGCGCATCTCGGTGAATGCCCGCCTTTGGTCGCGGCTCGGCGTCACTCTGCACTCGGAAGCCGGCTACGGCGGCGGCGTCATTCCCATCGTGGATGGGCCGTCGACACACGATCACACCGGACTATTTCTCGGTGTGGCGCTCAACGGCAGCCTCGATTTCAGCTCGCGCAAAGCGTCAAAGCTGTGGCCACCGGTGAGCGCGAAAGAATAGTAGTCCCTGTGCGGTCGACTCTTGCGTTCGGCCTACTGGGCTGCCTCTAGGCGAAAGACACCGCCCTCCGGATTGTTCCCCATGGCGGGCCCCAGGGACACGAAGTAGAGCTCACCGTCGGGTCCGTTTTTGATGGCCACGACGCTAGTCACATTCAATTCCTGTGCGACCGCAACGGGAGTCGAGACAGTGCCCGCATCGCGATCATAACGTAAGTACCAGGCATTGTTCATGGAGTAGTCGGCGTAGAAGTAAGCGCCGCGCAGCGCCGGGATACTGCTACCGCGATAGACCGACCCGCCTGTGATGGATCTCCCGGCGTCGCGGTCCAGTTCGATGAAAGGAGGCGTCAGCCCGTTTTGATCGCAAGATTGGCTGCCATAACAGTGGAGCGCCTCCATGGTGTTCCAGCCGTAGTTCTTGTGACCTTCACCCGCTTTCTGGATGTTGAGCTCCTCCCATTCGTTTTGCCCGACGTCGCCGATGTACAGATCTCCGGTGCAGGCATCGAAGCTCGAACGGAACGGATTGCGCAAGCCGTAAGACCAAATCTCGGGAGCGGCGCCCTGCATACTTTGGACGAGATTGTCCGGCGGAGTCGTGTAGGGTTGGCCGCCGCTCTCGACCGGATCGATGCGCAGCATCTTGCCGAGCAACATCGAGGTGTTCTGCGCGAAACCGGAACCGGAAGGACCGTGGTCGTCACCGCTGCCGCCACCATCGCCCAACCCGATGTAGAGCATCCCATCCGGACCGAAATTGATGCTGCCGCCCTTGTGGTTCAGGAACAGCGCATTGCCGTTGTCAGGCTGCTCCACCGTGAGCACCACGCGTGCGCTCGCGGGGTCGGCCACGTCCGGATCGGAGCTCACTTTGTATTCCTCGATCACGGTGTCACTCGTGTTGGCACCGGGCACTCCGGACCCCGCGCTGTAGTGCAAATAGAAGAGCCCGTTTTGCGCGTAATTGGGGTGGAAGGCAATGCCGAGCAGACCGCGCTCGTCACCGCCCGCACCGCCCGCGACGACTTTGTTGCCTAGACTGAGAAACGGAGTCTCGACGAGCTGACCATCCTTGATGATGCGGACAGTGCCATCGAGCTGTATGACGAACAGGCGGTTATCGTTGGGTGGATGCGTCACGTCTACCGGCCGCGCCAAGTTGCCACCGACCTGCGTCAACTTCAGGGGTGGAACCTCACCCTCGGGAGGCGAACAGTCGTAGTTGTCGGTGCCGACGATCGGGTTGTTACCACCACCGCCCGTGCCGCCGGTGCCTCCAGCGGTCGTGTCGCTGCCCGTCGACGAGGACGTGCCTTCGGTGGTGGAGCTGGTGCCACCGGCAGAAGTCCCGCCCATGCTGGTGTTGGCATCGGTCGTGGCACTGTTCGTTCCCCCGACGCCCGCATTGGTCGATGTCCCGCTGTTGGAAGCTCCACCCGTGGTCGTCGTGGCACCGCTGCTACTGCTGGCTGGGGTGCCGTTGGTGACAGGGCCATTGGTAGTGTTCGATGTCACGTTGTTGGTTCCAACCGAACCAGTGCCTGGATTTTCTTCGCTGCCGCAAGCTAGCGCGACGACGAGCGCGGACCCGATGGAACAAAAAATGTAAGGTCGTGTGAGGGCTAACCGAAGCATGTTGGTGAGTGTGTACCGCCATCTGGCTTCAAGACAAGCAACCCAACAGCTCTCAAAGCATTCTCTACCCCTGGAGCCACGCTTCTATTTTTTTCGACGCGACACGATCGATAGAAATGTCATACGCCGAAATACAAAACGCGGAGTCGCGAATCCATCCGAAGAAGCGGCAGTGATCGCGGCCATCTCGCGCGCGATGCAATCTTGCGTGCGCACCCTCACCTTTGGATCTAACGTTGACCGTCATGCGCGTGCAGGCTCGCGTTCCCAGGTTGGTGCAACTTTCTCTTGTTGCGGCAGGCGTTGCCGGAATCGCTTGCGGGGAGTCCCCGCCCGCTGACACTGGGGGCCCGACGACGAGCAGCACGGGAACGACCTCTCCCAGCACTTCCAGTACGACCGGCGCTGAGAACACTGCCACGCCGACGAGTACGAGCAGCAGCACGACCAGCGGCGGAACCACGACTGGCGCAGGCGGCTCGACCACGAGTGGTCAAGGCGGCGCCAGCGGCACGGGCGGCAGCACGAGCAGTCAGGGCACTGGCGAAACCACAGCGACGACAGCTGGGGGAACCGGGGGCGGCTCGACTGTCGATTGCAACACCGGAACACTCAAGACTCGATTGCCCTGCCAGCTCTCGCAAACGGGGCTGTTCGCCCAAGACATGACGACCCTAGGCGAAGGTGTGCACTTCTACGCGCCGCAGTTTCAACTGTGGAGCGACGATGCCGAAAAGCGCCGCTGGATTTGGCTGCCCCCAGATGCCCAAATCGACACTTCCGATATGGACTACTGGTCCTTTCCCACGGGGACCAAACTCTGGAAAGAATTCACGCGCGATGGGGTACGCGTAGAAACTCGCCTCATCGAAAAGCAACCCTCGGGCACTTGGTACACCGTGGCCTACCTGTGGCGTGACGATCAAACGGAGGCGGATGCCGTCCCCGACGGCATGATGAACGCTTCCGGCACCGAACACGACGTACCCAACTCCGATCAGTGCTGGGCGTGCCACAGCCAGCAACCCGACAAGGCCTTGGGGTTTTCTGCGATCCAGCTCGCACACGACCCGGTCGATACGAACGATCCGAACGAATGGACCTTGGACCGATTGCTCGATGCCAACTTGCTCACGGCACCACCTGCGGAAACGCTCGAATTTTCGGCAGGCTGGTCCGAGCAAGCGCGCGCTACCCTGGGCTACCTGCACGCCAATTGCGGCACCTGCCACAATTCGGAGGGCTCTGCCAATTCGACGACGGGTCTGGACCTTTGGCTCAAGGTAGCCGACCTGAGCGGCAGCGCCGAAGAAAGCTCGACCTACCTCGATATCGTCGATGTCGACATCACGAAACAGGACGTCGCGCTCGAAGCCACCAAGCGCATCGATCCGGGCTCGCTCGAAAACAGCGCCATCTACCAGCGCTTCCTCACCAAGGGTCAGGAATGGAGCATGCCTCCGCTGGGCACGGAGGTCACCGATCCAACCGGCCAGCAGCTGTTCGAACAATTCATCATGGGCCTCTAGCCCAACTGGGGGTTTGCTCGCGCCAACGGGGGTTGATATGACGGCGTTCGACGCATGCGGGCGCTGAGGGACATCGACTGGAACGCATGGAAAGCCACCGACGAGGCAACGCTGGTCTTCGTTGTCGCCGAGGGTCAGGTGCTCTTGATGCACAAGAAGCGGGGCTTGGGCGCCGGCAAGGTCAACGCTCCCGGTGGCCGACTCGAACCCGGCGAGACGCCGGAGCAAGGAGCGATCCGCGAGGTGCAGGAGGAACTCTGCGTGACACCCACCGAGCTCACGAAGCACGGGGAGCTGAGCTTTCAGTTTTTGGACGGGTACTCCATCTTCGTGCACGTGTTTCGAGCCACGGGCTACCTGGGCGAACCTCGCGAGACCTCCGAGGCTCGCCCGCGCTGGACCGAGCTCGGCCAAATCCCCTACGCGGAAATGTGGGCGGACGATGCTCTGTGGGTGCCGCTCTTGCTGAGCGGCAGCTGGTTTTCTGGTCGGTTCCTGTTCGATCGAGAGCGCATGCTCGATCACGAGCTGGTCGAGCTGACCTCGAGTACCACCCTGATCGATCCGCGGTCGGTGCGCTGAGGTCAATCCAGCCCACGCGGAATGTGCAAGCCTTCATGAACGAACGCGCCGCTGGCCCAACACCGCATCGCTAACAAGGCGCTGTCAAAAAGGATTCTTGCAATGCAGCCTCACTACAGGGACGCAAGCACAGCGAAAACGGACACAAAGGCCATTGACGCGCGGGCCGGCCAGCGAAAGCCTCACGCTCCGATGAAGGTCCATGTGGTGTGGTCTCCGCTCGAGCACTCGAACACGTTTCGTGCCAACGCCGGCCTGTGCGCGTTCCTCTCGCCGGACGGTCAGCAGATACTCTACATCGACCTGCAAACCCAACGCGTGACGTTGCGGCCGACCGCCGGGGCGGGTGAACGACCGCGACTGGCGGAATGTTTGCAGCGGCTCGGCCTTTCCATGGCACAGCTCAAGGTGCTCGTGGGCGAGGTGCACTTGCCCGGCGGGCAAGAGCTCGGAAAGCTCATCCTGCGCGATGTGCTCAACGTGCTATTGCTCAGCGAAGAGCCGCCTGGAAACGAGCCCGTACCCAGCGGGCTTCCCCTACCGCTAGAAAGCGTGAACGTGATCAACCAAGGCGCCGCTTGGCCGGGGTACGAGCGCGCGTCTCTCGAGCCGGACGGCGACGTTCTGGTCAATCACGTGATCATGGCCTCCGTCATTCCCCCACCTCCACCCTGAGCGGATCGATAAGTGTGAAAGCATGCAGCGCTGGTTCTGGATACTCACCGGCTTGAACGGCGTCCTCGCCGTTGGCCTCGGCGCCTTCGGCGCTCATGCGCTGCCCCGCTGGGTAGCGGCCGCGGACGATGTGGCCAAGCGTGTTTCGTGGTGGAACACGGCTTCTCACTACCACTTGGCCCACGCGCTCGCGCTCGGCTGCGCCGCGTTCCTCGCGAGCAAAGAAGCTGGTGCATCTCGCCTCGCCGGCTTGTGTTTCCAGGGCGGTATCGTGTTGTTTTCAGGCAGTCTTTACGCCATGGCCCTGACCGGGGCGCGCTGGCTGGGTGCCGTGACTCCCCTGGGGGGCACCCTCTGGATCATTGGCTGGGCGGCCGTAGCCTTCGCAGGCTATCGCTTGGTGGAGTAGCACCGCACCATACACCGCAACCGACTCATCACAAACGCCTACCGGCTGCTCAAGTGCACAGCTTCGCGGGCGGTCGCTCGTGCGTCAGCCAGAAACTCGTCAAGTTGCCGCGCGGCGCCCCGCGCGTGGAAAAAGGTGCTAAATTCGATGACCTGACGCGGAGGGTGGCTAAGACTTTGAAGTGGCTGACCGTCCCTAACTAGACCGGGAACGACATCATGGAATCAGAATCCAACCAAAAGAGAAAATCGGAGCTGAAGACGGGGCGCGAGCGTTTCTTGGCGCACGTCATCGAACATGCGCTGCAAGTCGGGCGCCGCTCACCTGAAGATTTCGTCCGACACTTCCCGCCGAGCGAGATCATGGAGGGTCTGAAAGATCGACCTTCATTGAGAGCCAAGATCTTGGTTCCGACGGTCGGCACCAAACACAAGGTGGCGTTGAAGAAGTCGTGGCAATCAGCGGCCGATGATCTCGCGATTTCGCTGGCCGAACGTGAAACGGAAGCGGCCATGGTCGTCGAGCTGTTCGACCCCGACGATCGAGTCACCTACTTAGATGACGCCAAGCTCTGGCGCTTCATCACCGAAGGGGAGTTCTGGAAGCGGGACGCCAAGGGCAAAGACGCCAAAGTGGCGCAACAGCACGTCGCGTTCATGCTGAACCAAGCGCTGGAAGATCAGCTGATCACGCACGAAGACGTGGTCGAGGGGATCAGCGTTGCCGAGCTGGCGCTGCGCCTGAGCAAAGAGGCACTGGGCAAAATCATCGAACAGGCGCTCAAGCAAGGAAAAACGGGCAACGCATTCACCGAGTTCAACTTGCTCGCCGCCATGCCGCCCGAGGTGCTGGTCGAATACGTGCCCCTCTCACACATCTGGGACACGGTGATTCAGGGCAAGATCGCCGAGCGGCACGGCTACATCGAGGCGCCGGCGCCGGCGCCTGAAGGCAATGGCATCTCGTCGTCCAACGGCAGCCACGAAGAGAGCGACCGCTGGACGGACGCGCCGCCCAGCGAACGAATGGATGCGGAAGCGAACGAGCTGGTCGAGGAGCTCGCCGAACCGCTCGATGAAGATGACCTCACCGACGCCGACTTCGACGACGACGGTATCATTCAGGCGTCGTAGCACAGCTCCGTTCGACTCGGTGCGACGCTAATGGTGGCGCGGAGCTATCATTGCTCGAACTGCGGCGGGCCCAACGAAGAGCGGGCCCGCCATTGCAGCTATTGCAAGCAGCCGATCGCGACGGTTCGTTGCGCCGACTGTCACCATATGAACGTGCCCGAAGCGCTGCATTGCTCCGGGTGTGGCTATGCTCTGGGCCTCGAACCGATCTACGGGCACAGCAAGTACAGGTGTCCTAGCTGTCCGGTCGAGCTCTCTCGCTATCGGGCTCCGGCGGGTAGCCTATTCGACTGCAACCGCTGCGGCGGTCAATTCGTGGAGCACGCGTTGCTTCGAGAACTGCTCGAGCGCCGCGAGGTGGCTGGGGCGCTGCTCCCTCGCAAGCCGAGAAAGCTCAACCCGCTGGAGCAGCCCGTGGTGTACCTCAAATGCCCTGCTTGCAGCATCATGATGAACCGCAAGAATTTCGGGGGGTCGAGCGGCATCATCGTCGACGTGTGCACCAACCACGGGCTCTGGTTCGATGCCGGTGAGTTGCCGCAAGTGCTCAAATTCGTGGAAGACGGCGGTCTGGCGCGGGCGAGACAACGACAGCAGGCCGAAGCAGCCAGGGCCAAGCGTGAAGCCGCGCTCGCAAGGGCTTCGTTCTCGAAGGGCGCACCCCCGCGGACGACCAACGAGTCCGATCTGGGTGTCTTCGAGGCGTTGGCCAGTGTGGGCCTGGGGCTCTTGGAGTTACTCAGCGGCTGACGAGCTTTCGATCCGGCAATTTACTCGAGCGACGCCACGTGAAAGGCTCGGTCCCATGCAGCGCCTGCGCCCCTGGCAAGTCCTCGACAGCAAGTACCTTCTGAACAAACGCTGGCTCAATGTCAGGCAAGATCGCGTCGTCACCGGGCGCGGCGTGACCATCGAGGAGTTTCATGTCCTCGAAGTGCCGAGCTGGGCGTGCATCTGCTGCGTCTCCGAACGGGGCGAGCTCGTCTTGACTCGCCAGTACCGCCATGGGGCGGCGGGTATCACGCTCGAGCTTCCGGCCGGCGTCATCGAGGACGGAGAGACTCCGCTCGCAGGCGCACAGCGCGAGCTCTTCGAAGAGACTGGATATACGGCCCCAAACTGGACTCTCCTGGCAACGCTGACACCGGAACCCGCGCGTCACACCCACCTGGCGCATTGTTTTCTCGCCACGGGCGCTGTCCTTACGCACGCGCAGAGTCTCGACGATGCCGAGGACTTGTCTGTCGAAGCCGTGCCTGCTTCGAGCGCGCTGCACCTGATCGAACGCGGCGAGCTCACGCACGCGGTACACGTGGCTGCAGTCTTGCTCGCGATTTCACGCGGATTGATACCGTCCTGATCCAGAGGGCAGCACTTGGCACGTTCTGGCACACCCCGAGCCGAGCCGACCCCAACGAGTGCGGCCTACTCGATGGCACACGCCTTGCCCTCTGCGCTGTGCCTCGTGCTGCTGGCCGAGGAGTGAACCTCCGATAGGAACTTAGCTTCGCTTGGATCTCCGCTGCGCATGCGGCGGGACACACGACATCGTCAAAGCCTCTTCCGCGGCTGCAGGCTCAGTCATGCAGCCGCGGAAGTTTTTTGTGACCCTGCGCTCCAGCCTAGGCGTGCGCGAGCAGCTCCGCGAGCCGCCGGACTTCGTCTCGTATCGCGCGGCGCTCCGTCACGATGTCGTCGACCAGCCTGGGCCTGACCCACTGTAGCCAGAGCGCTCTTCCCCCTACGGCGAGCGCAGCCATGAGCTCCACGAACCGGAGGGCGCACCAACCGCACAGCGGCAGCAGCACGAGTGTCGAAAGGCCAATCCAGGCCTGGGTCTGCCAGCCTACCCACGCAGCCGCCAGCGCCCAGGTCGCGGGAAATAGCAGAAGACCTGCGACCACCTTGACCGTCGCCAGCACATCCAACTCTTTGCATGCGTAGCGAAACGCGATGTAACCCACCAGGCGATAGGTGGGGTAATGACCCACTAAGCCGATGCCCCCCGGCACGAGCAGCGCGACGAGCTGCACGACCCTGCCGAACAGGGAGCGGATGGCACCCCGTCCACTCCGATGGAAAGGCTGATCGATGCGCAAGCCGAGCGCACGCATTCTGGCTTCGAAGCCTCGAACACGCTCAACTAAAAGCTCGACCTCGCGCTGCCCCTCGAGCGAGCTTTGCCCTGCGAGCAGACGCTGCCTGAGCGCCAGCCTGTCAGCCATGCTCATGCTAATCGCCGATCCGGCATCACGCTCGGCCGCGGCGATGATGCGCTCCACGAGCTTCGCCAAATCGACGGCCTCGGTAGTTTCGGCCTGCAGAGTCAGAGCACCAATGCGTCGCGCGAGCTCGTTTGTGAGCTCGCGCACCGATTCGCTGGGCGGCTCCCCCTGCACGTCGAGGCTCTGACCCAGAACGCGGATCGGATCTCCGAACAGCATCAGCGCGCTGCTGCGGAACACCTGCTTTTTCGTGTAATAGAGTCCCACGGGTACCAGGTCTACCGGGGCACCGGACAGCTGCGCTGCAGACAGTGCAATGCGCGCGGCTCCACTCCTGAACGGTTTCATGCGAGGGTCGCTGTGCGACGTCCCTTCGGGGAACAGCGCCAAGGCGCACCCCTCCGCCAACAACCGAGCCGCCTGTTGCATCATGACTCGGTTCTGTGCGGGATCGAAATTGTCCTGCCTGCGATACACCGGAAGGCAGCGAAAGGCCTTCACGAAGTACCCCACCACAGGCATGCGGAACAGCGGAGCTTTCGCCAGAAACGAAACCGGCCGATCTGAGTAGCAGAGAATGAAGAGCGGATCGATCAACCCGTTGGGGTGGTTGATGGCGAACATCAGATTGCCGCCTGCGGGCACGCGCTCGAGCCCCACGATCTGCACCTGACGAAAGAAGACGCGCAGGGTCAAGCGACAGACCAAC
>CBFGRJ010000183.1:0-13539 GCA_965651135.1 uncultured Myxococcales bacterium | reverse complement strand
TGCCACCCGATCCGCTGCCACCCGAGCTATCGCACGAGCTGGCCACCTTGCCACCGGTGGACTCCTTGCCACCCGAGGACTCCTTGCCACCCGAGGACTCCTTGCCACCTGGGGACTCCTTGCCACCTGGGGACTCCTTGCCACCTGGGGACTCTTTGCCACCTGGGGATTCCTTGCCGCACGAGGAATCGCGCGCCTCTGACGAAGTGCCTCCTTGGCAAACGGAGGCGAGTGAGAGCTTTCGCCCGCCGCCGAGGGCGGAGGCCGACACCGTCATCGAAGACGAGCATGAGGACCTGCTCGATTCGTTGCCCGACGAGGCACTCGGTGTGCACGGTGGCGAACGACCTGCGTACGAGCATTTGACCGAGCAGGGTCAGCTGGATGCATGGCGCGAACGCGCGGAATGGTTCGAAGAGCAAGCTCAGGCTTTGCCCGATCCGGCTGCCAAAGCTCGGGCTCTCTTGATCGCCAGCGAGCATTTCGCCCTCGTGGGTGACACGGCGCGCGCGCGCAGACTGGCCAGCGACGCTCACGCAGCCCAACCTGCCATGGCGATGGGCTCCCGTCAGCTGCGCTGGTTGGCAGCGCAGGAACAAGATTACAAAGCGGTAGCAGGGGTTCTGGAGCTGGAAACACGCGCGTCGCCCACACCGCTGGCGCGCGCGCACGCGGCTAATTTGGCTGCTGACGTGCACCGCGTCTGCTTTGGCGACACCAGCAATTCCCGACGCAAGCTGGACCTGGCCGCTCGCGTTTTGCCCAGCGATCCACGACCCTTCTTGTTTCGGCTTGCCGAGCAGCTCGGACAAAACGCGGGCCCACCTCGCCTCAGATGGCCGGAGATCGAAGAACTGGCTCCCCTCGCCCGCGTGGCGCAAGAGCTCGAGCGCTTGCGGGCTCCAGGCAAGTCTGCCGGACAACCCGCCTCGACCTACGCCATTACGTTCGAGGAGGCTCGGCGCGCTCTCGCCGCCAAAGAGCCCTCGCTCGCGATCGACGCATTGGTTCGGCTTGCGCGGGCGCGCGGGATGCGCCGCCCGGCACTATGGCTGGCCGCGGTACTGGCGGCTCCCAGCGAGCAGACACGGGCACGCGCGATCGACATCCTGCGTGAGCTGATCGACAAGGAGGGCAGCGCGCTCGCCCGGCGCGCGCTCGCCCTGAGAAGCCTCGAGCAAGGTGATGGCGCGGGTGTCGAGAGCGCGCTCTTCGACAAGGGCGAGCCGCATGCCGCTTTCGATCCAGCCACTCGCGTGATCACGGGAGCGTTGCTGGGTGCGGCATTCCCAACACTGGCAGCCGACGTGGCTGTGTTGGCTGACGGCGACCTTCGCTCGCTTGCGGCAGCCGCCGAAGCAGCAAGCTCGGCAGGCACGACTCCACCCGCCACGCTCACGGGTGACGAACGCCAGCGCGACGAGCTCAAGACCGCGCATGCATTGGCCCGAGTGCTGAGCGGCGGAGCAGCGGCCTGGCGAGCAGCAGAGGGTAACGATGAAGACGCGGAAGGCGCCGTGGCGCGCCTTCGCGAAGCTTGCCTCACCTTCGCAAACAAGCACGGTGCGCGCCCGCTGACGCAGATCCTCGGCCTCGAATTTGCGCTTCATCGCCGAGAGGCACAGCAGATTGCCGAGGTGCTCTCGCACTGGCCAGGCGCGGAAACAGGCCCAGCCAAGGCGCTGGCCAGCGCGCTGGTGTTGGAAGTGGCCGGAGACAAGGACGCGGCCCGAGAGCAGTACAAGCGGGCACTGGAGCTCGACCCCCAGCACGAGGGAGCCACGCGAGCGTTGCTGGAGGACGCGCCGCCAGCCCAGGCAGCGGAGCTTTTGGCGCGTCTGGCCGACACCAGTGACGACCCGACACAAGCGGGCTTTTTGCTGCTCGAGGCGGCGCTGCTTCGCTCCGACGATGCCAAGTCGTCCGAAGAACTCTTGGTCCAAGCGGCTACTTCGGCGCCTGACCTACCGTTGGTGTATTTGCACGGTGAGCATCAAGCGCGCCAGCGCGGCGACGCCGAGCTGTTGCTGAGCTGGCTGCGCCAACGCCGCGAAAACGCGACGGACAGCATCGACAAGGCTTTCGACTTCGTTCGAGAAGCTTTGTTGGTAGCCGAATCGGATATGGAACTGGCGGCGAGCTTGCTGGGCGACGCCGTAGCGGCACGGCCAAACGACGTAGCGCTCAGAGAGCTACACGAAAGGCTCGCATCACATGCCGGAGTAGAGCGGGGCAAATGGCGTGAAGCAGTCGCCGCGGAGCTCGGAGCAGAAGCCGAGCAACGCCTGCTGATCGAAGCGGCCCTCGAATACGAGCGAGCCGGCGATTTGGCGAGCGCGGCGCGTGTCGCAAGGCGAGCCGCCGAGCACCACGGAGGACCTTTCATTCGGCTGACCTCCGAACGACTCGACATCGCGCTGGGCAACACGGCGGCGCTGAGTGAAGCGCTGCTCAAGGCGGCCCGCTCGGAGCAAGACGAGCGCACCGGCCGTGAGCTTTACGAGCGCCTGAGCGATTTGGACGAGCTCAGAGGAGACCGCTCGAGCGCGCTGTTGTGGCAGAGTGCGATTCTCGAACGGTCGCCGCAGTATCTTCCGGCGCTCCGGCGCCTAGAACACGAGTACATCAGCGCCGAGCGCTGGGACGACCTCGAACCCATCGCGCTCGAACTGTCGAAGCAGCTCGACCCCAGCGAAGCGGACGCACGCGCGATATGGGTCACGCAACAGCGCATCTTGTCGGGCAGATGGGAAGCAGCGCGGGAACCGATCGAGATCGCCTGCAAGCATGAAAAGCCCAGCCTCTGGGCGCTCAGAGCCTACGCGGGGCAAGCCCGCGGCACCGACGATCTGGAGGCTTCGCTGCGCGTGGAGCTGGAACTGATGGACAGGGCAAGGTCTCCGCTGGATGTGGCGACTCTGGCGCTGCGCGCTGCCGAGGCTGCAACCCGCTTGGGCAAGCTCGAAGCAGCGCGCGCCTTGCTGCAGCGCTCCATTCAGCAAGTGCCCAATCATTTGGTGGCGCTGACTACGTTGGCAGACGTGCTGGACGCCATGGGCGCGGCGCACGATGCGGCCGAAGCCTTGGAAGCTGCGGCTACCGCCTATCGCTCGCCCAAGCACCAGGTCGACCTTTGGCACCAGGCTGCCGTGCTTTGGCAAGACAGCGTCAACAATCGAGACCGCGCCATCCACGCCCTCGAAGCCGCCGTGGACCGTGACATCACGCATGGTGAGGCGTTTCAGCGGCTTCAGTCCGTGTACGTCGAGGAGCGCGCCTCACAGAAGTTGGCCGACCTGCTCGAGCGGCGCCTGGCTGCCACGGAGAATCCCGAGGAGCGTGTAGCCATAGAGGTGATGCGCGGCCAGGCGCTCGCTGGTATCGGCGAGAAGCAGGCAGCCAAAGATGCGCTAGCCGCTGCCCTCGATGCGAATCCGGAACATGCCGGGGCGCTGGGTGCCTTCGCGAACCTTTGCATGGACGAGGGAGATTGGGTCGGCGCGGAGCAGGCCTGGATTCGCCTGGTTCGGCACGTCGGCGATCCAGCTCAGCAGGCCGAGATCTACGCCAAGCTCGGGTCGCTGTACGACAATCAGCTGCCCAATCCGGCGCGGGCCGAGCTGGCTTACCACGAGGTCCTCAAGCGAGACCCCGAAAACGTTGCCGCCATGGAGCGCCTGGTCGAGGTGCAGGTGCTGCTTGGAAACGAAACGAAAGCCATCGAGCTGCAGCAGCAGCTGATCGAACGCGCCGAGAACGATGAGCAGCGACGCGACCACACGCTGGCGCTGGCTCGCGTCTACGAGCGGTTGTCGCAAGACCCCAGGCAAGCCATGGCGGTGCTGGAAGCCGCCAAAAAGACCTACGGCAACGACAGCAAAGTCTTGCGCGCGCATGCCGAATTTTTGCAGCGGCGCGGCGAGGACCGCAGCATGCTCATGCTGCTGGACCGGGCCGCCAACGAAGCCAGGCGCGCTTTGAGCACCGGGCGCTTCGATCCCGCGTTCTTCGAAACGCTGTCGACCGTCAGCGAGCTGCGGGGCGCGATCGACGGAGCACTCGTCGCTCAGGCGACGCTCAAGGCGCTGCGTGGTGAGGCCACCGAGCTCGTGGGTGCAGGCGCGCGAGCGGCCGACCCTCAGCTGGACGAGCTCTTGGCCCCGCCGGCACTGTCGCCACCCCTCAGGATCTTGCTCAAGAAGACTGGGCACGTTTTGGACGACGCCTACCCGGTCGATTTGCGAGCACTGAAAGCCGCGCCGCTGTCTCATGAGTCACGCGAGCTCGACAATCATGTTCAAGAGGTTGCGGAGGCGTTTGGCTTGGGCACGGTCGAGGTTTACTCGTCGCCCGCACTCGGCCCCATTTGCATGCCCGTAAGCTCCGCTCCGCCGCGCCTGGTCTATGGCGAAAGCTTGCTGAAGAGCGACAAGGCGACAGCCCGTTATTTTCTGCTGATCAGGGCGTTGAAGCTGATCCAAGCCGGGGCGACGTCGTTGTCCCGAACGGCCCCGATCGATCTGTGGCCGCTCTTGGCAGGGCTGCTCAACATTTTCGCAGCCAACTGGGAGCCGCAGGGGGCTGACCCGCGCAAGACCGCGCAGGCAACCGCGCGGATTCGAGCCGTACTCACGGGTCAGCTCGACAGTGATGTCCCCGTCCTTGCTCTCGAGGTGATTGGTTCGATCGGCAATCGCGCAAGCCAACTCGGAGTGGCCAGCAATCAACTCGGCAATCGAACGGGTCTATTGGCCGTGGGTGATCCCGGGGCCGCCTTCGA
Organism: uncultured Myxococcales bacterium; assembly: GCA_965651135.1. Taxonomy (GTDB): domain Bacteria; phylum Myxococcota_A; class Polyangia; order Polyangiales; family Polyangiaceae; genus JAICQQ01. The sequence continues at coordinate 8,759 of CBFGRJ010000183.1, read as the reverse complement.
AGGCATCGCCATGGCCGCTGGTCAAGAAAAGGGCTTGCCCGCGAGCGCGGCGGAACGACTTCGCTGGATCGTCAGGAGCTCCGAAGCGCGCGACACCGCCATCTTCAGCGTTAGCGATCAGTACTTCCAGGCGCGCGAGTCGCTCGGCGTGCGAGCGCTCTGAGCAAGCACGAACCATCCGAGCCGTGGAATGCACGCGAAGAGGCGCTAGAATCAAGGTTCGTGTCGCGCACAGCTCTTTCCTTTGTCGCAGCCATCGCCGCGTCACTCGTGTGGAGCTCGGCTGCTTTGGCGCAGACGAGTGTTCCGACCGACGGTCGCTCCTTCTCCAACGCCACCCTTTGCACGCGGTCCGAAGTGCTCCTTTGGCGCGCGCGCCGCTACGTCCAGCGGCGTGACATTCTACAGGCGCTGACCGCTTATTCTCGTGCGGTCACGCTCGACCCGACATGTGCCACCGCCCTGCTCGAGTTGGCCCGCCTGCGCGGACAACTCGGAGACGTGATAGAAGCCGACCGCCTGTACGCAAGAGCCCTCCGGCAGAGTGGAGCGAAAGCCCTGGCGTATCGCGAACGCGCGATGTTGCGACGGCGGCAAGGGCGCCACGTGGACGCCGCCGCTGACCTCAGGGCAGCCATCGAGCATGGCTCGTCGGACCTGGCGAACCTGAGGCTGCTGGCCTCGTGGTATGTCGAGCTACGCGCGTGGCCGGCTGCGTTGGCGCAATACCGCGCCATCGTCCGCCTGCTCGCGGATTCACACGGAACGGAGGAACTAGAAGTCGCGCGTGTGCAGGTGCGCGCCCTCGAGATGATGGCCGCAGAAACCGATCCGGTTTCGAACGGCGCAGACTCCGACAGCTGGGTGCGTCGCTCGATGTCGCAGCTGCTGGCTCGCTAAGCGGAGCTCATGGTGTGCGCCAACTGGCGCCATGGTCGTCGGAGACCAGCACGAGATACGCTCGTTCGGGGCGCTCGCCGCCTCCGTAGAGCAACAGTCGTTCGTCCAAGGCGAGCAAACGGTCGGGCGGCGGAAGCCCCATGGCCGCCTGCTGATGCTCACCGGCGTCGAAGGCAACCGAGAGCGGCGCCCAGGTTTTGCCCCCATCACGGCTCGAACTGGTGCGCACGATGCCGCCTTCTGATACCGCGATCACCGTGGTGCCGTGAATGCGCCCCACATCCGAGATCTGCTTGACCGAGCTTCCCAATACCGGCAGCTGCATGGGCGCGCACGAGCGACGAAACGGGCACGACACGAGGGTTACGTCTCGCCCTGGGCCGGCACTGAGAGCTGCCACCAGCCCCTCGGAATCACAGGCCACGGCCATTACCTTTCGTTCGGACTCCGCCAGGGTTGCCACATAGGGCGCTCCGTCTGGACCGAGCGAGTTGACCATGGTGGACGCCCCATCGTCGCTCAGCGACAGCGTGAACGAACGGCCATCGGCGTCGATGGGACAACGCTCCAAGAAGTCGCTGGGGACGCTGCTGGGAGCCACGGGCTTGAACGACACCCCTTCGTCCCTTGTCTCGTACACCGACAGATTGGCGCCTTGCCCAAAGGCCACGAGAAACCCGCTCTGCGTCTTGTGAACGGCGCGGTACCAGGCACGCCAGTTGGGCAAACCGCTGCCCACGGCCGGCTCTGGCGGCGCAACGGGATGCACCGCTTCGACCGCGCCGGGCGACGGCTTGACCAGCCGCGTATAGCCGCCACGCACGAAAGGCCAGGCGCGCCGGGACATTGCCGACAACGGTTCGGCGGTGACGCGCAGCTCTGCAAGCGTGTGCAACCTGCCACTTCCAGCCCTTGCCGAGCCGTAAGCATCGAACTCGGCCGCATGCGCCTGATGGGCTTCGAACGCCGCCTCCGATCCGGTGATCTCCCTGGCCAGCGAGGCACACTCTGCGAAAGGCGCCTCTTCGCTGGGGGAGGCGACCAGTCGTCGACGTACCAGCGCGGCAAATTCGTCCGCGTTGTCGCGAATCAAAGAAGGGCCTGTCGGCCCCACCATGCACGAGGCATAGTCTGCCAGAGCCGTTGCAGCACCGTGGAGCTCCCACGCGGCCACGGTACGTGGGTACAGCTTGTACCCGAACAGTGCCAGCATTCCGAACAGCAGAACGGTTCGGATCCGGATGGGAGGGGGCGCGATTCGCTGCTCGGTCGCTAGCTCGATTGCCTGGGCACGCATGCCCTTCGCTGGTAGCGACGAATCACCCGTGCGGCCAAATTTGTGCCGCTACGGACGCTCGTCGGTCTTCAAGCGCTTGCGACGCCGACGCGCGGCCTCACTCATCTTCTTGCGGCGCTTCACCGAGGGCTTCATATAGTGGCGACGCCGCTTGAGCTCACGAAGGATCCCCTCGGCAGCCATCTTGCGCTTGAGGTGCTTGATAGCGCGCTCGATCCCCTTTTCACCGACGGAGACCTCGAGAGGTTTGCACTGAATGGATTCGCTGGGATTCGACAAGGGTCCGGGGGTATGGCAGAGGCGCGGCAGAAGTGCAAGGGTTTCCGAATCAGCCCCAGTCGGCCAAGCGACCAGGGCGCCACCCGTATGAGATAGGTATGCTGACGCCAAGCGCCATCAAAGCGCCGCACGGGGCGCAAGAGTTGGAAATCACGTGGTCCGATGGTCGGCAGACCCGGTACCCGCACCGGGTACTCCGGGGCTATTGCCCCTGCGCGGGCTGCCAAGGGCATGCGGGCCCCGTCAAGTACCGAGAGGGCGGGAACCTGGAGCTGCGCGATCTTTCGACCGTCGGCAACTATGCCCTAGGACTGGTCTGGGGCGATGGGCACAACTCGGGCATCTACACCTACGCTTATCTGCTCGAGCTGGCCGATTGGCTCGAGCGCTCGGGCGAAGAGGGTCTCGTGGCATTGGGCGAGCTGCCGCGGCGCTAGACGCTGATGAAGCTTGCCATCGTCACCACTTCGTACCCGTCCCATCCGGGTGATCCAGCCGGCCATTTCGTAGAGACCGAAGCGCGCTGTCTGGTGCGAGAGGGCCACGAAGTCTTCGTGCTGAGCCCTGTCTCGAGTCCGTGGCGCGAAGGCGATCCGCATCACGTTCGCGTGTCCGGCGCTCCCCTTTTTGGTTGGCCAGGCGCCATCGAACGCTTCCGAGCGAATCCGTGGAAAGCGAGTTATGCGTTGGCGTTCGTTTCTTCCGTACGCCGGGCCTTGCGCCGCCTAGCGCCGCTCGATCAAATCCGGGCGCATTGGATCGTACCCAGCGCATGGCCCGCCGCGCTCGGACGAGTACCGCTTTCGATCGTGGCTCACGGCAGCGACGTCCGCTTGCTGCAACGAATGCCGCGCGTGGCGGCCCGCGCCATTTTGGCCGACTTGATCCAAAGGGGCGCCACCTTCCAGTGCGTTTCGCACGCGTTGAGGGAAGACTTGGTCGAGCTCTATCCCAAACTCGGTGAGCGCACCTCGGTGGCGCCGTGTTCACTCGATGTGCAAGGCGTTCCGAACCGCGAACAGGCTCGACAGGTCCTCGGAGTAACGGCGCAACGGCTGATTGCCATCGTGGGCCGCTTGATTCGCACCAAGCGCACCCATTTGGCCATCAGTGCAGCTTCGCTCGTGCCGGATGCGCACGTGGTCGTCATCGGCGATGGTCCCGAGCTACCCGCGTTGCAGAGCGCGTTTCCAACAATCACCTTTTTGGGCAGACTGCCCAGGGAACGAACCCTGACCTGGATCTCGGCGGCCAATGTCCTAATCAGCGCCTCGCGGGACGAAGGCGCGCCCACCGTGGTGCGGGAAGCGTTGGCGCTCGGGACCGAGGTCGTGGCTGCGCCGTCGGGTGACCTCAGCGCTTGGGCCAAGACGCAACCCTTGCTTTGGGTCACGCGGGGCGCGCCTAGCTGTGCGACTGGCCACGGAGCTTAGGCATGAGCATCGCAAAGTTACAAGGCTTCGTCCGAGCGTCGAGTTGCGGCACGATGATGCGGTTCAGGGCCAAGCGCACGGCGCCCGTAGATCCGGGTAGAGCAAACAAAAGAGTGCTGTCGCACAGACCGGCGAAGGCGCGCGACTGAATGGTGGCAGCGCCGATCTCTTCGAACGAGAGCCAGCGAAACAGCTCTCCGAACCCGGGAATGCTCTTGCTGATGAAGGGGCTCAGGGCTTCTTCGGTCACGTCCCGAACGGTAATTCCGGTACCGCCGGTCGTGACTACCACATTCAGCTCGAGCTCGAGTTGCCAGCTTCGAAAGGTGTCTCGAATGGTCGGAATGTCGTCCGGCACGATCTTGCGCGCTGCCACCTCATGACCCGCTTGCGTCAGGGTTTGCACGATCAGGCCGCCGCTCGTGTCGGTGGCTTCGGAGCGCGTGTCACTCACGGTCAGGACGCCGATTCGCAGTGGGAGAAACCCGCCGTCGCTCATGTGCTACGATTCTAGTGCGCTCCCCGAGAAATCCAAAGTGAGGAACTCTGCGCTCTCGTTAGCATTCGTGATCGCCGGCTTGTCAGCCTGTGAACCCGCCAAGAGCGAGCTCGCTCCACGCGCAGCGCACCCAATCACGAAACGACGAGCCGCGACGCTGCCCTCACCCAAGCCGGTCGTTTCGACGAACCCCCGTCACGCCCCGGCGGCTCCGAGCAAGGCCGACCCGGGGGTTCGAATCGTTCCTGGAGGACGTGGCGCAGTCGAAAGCCGGCACGGTTTGGTGACCAGCGTCGAACCTCAGGCCACCCGCGCCGGCGTTCGGATCTTGGAGCAAGGGGGAAACGCCGTCGATGCGGCGGTCGCCACCGCCTATGCGCTCGCCGTCACGCATCCGAGCGCCGGCGGCATCGGCGGTGGTGGGTTCATGTTAGTGAGCGAAGGGGCGCGGGTACACGCCATCGACTTCAGGGAGACGGCACCGCGGCAACTGTCGCGCGCTCGCTTCGACGCGATGATCGCAAAAGGCGCCATGGGACCGATTGCCGTGGGAATACCCGGGGCCGTGGCCGGCTTGAGCGCGGCGCACGAGCGCTTCGGACGCCTGCCCACGAGCGCGGTCTTGGCACCAGCCATTGCGCTGGCGCGCGACGGCTACGAGCTCGGTCCGCGCCAACACCTGTCGCTTACCTGGAGCTGGCGCTGGTTGCGGGAGGAGCCGGCGTTCAAAAGGGCCTTCGGCAATCCTCGAACCGGACGACCTTGGCCGGCGGGCACCCAGTTGAAAAGAGAGCGTCTTGCCGCATCGCTCGAACAGCTCGCCCGTGAGGGACCGAGCGCCTTCTATTCGGGAACACTCGGCGATGCGCTGCTACGAGATCTGGCAGGGAGCCTCATCACTCGCCAGGACCTCGCGGAGTATCGCGCTCGGTTTCGCGAGCCCCTCGAAATTCCCTATCGAGGGCTGAGGGTGGTCACCATGCCGCCTCCTTCAGCAGGCGGCGTGGCGCTCGTTCAGACCCTGGGCATCTTGCAGACCCACCGCGCCTACGAGCACCCTCGAATGTCGACAGCGGCGCTGCACCTGCTGATCGAAGCCGCCAAGCGCGCGCACGCCGAGCGACGCTTCCACGTGGTGGATCCGGATACCCTGAGCGACGCCGAATATCGACAGCGCGTGCAGCGCTGGCTCGATCCGGAGTCGCTGGTGCGCGAGCACCCCATCGACATGGCGCGCGCCACAGCGTCGAGCCTCATCCACCCGCTCTTCGAAAGTCGGGAGGAACCGGAGCACACCACGCACTTCTCCGTGGTGGACCGTGCCGGAATGGCCGTCAGCTGTACCATGACGCTATCGTCGGCATACGGCGCCAAGCTGTTCTCACAGCGCACGGGGATCATCTTGAACAACTCGGTCGCCTCGTTCAGCGTGGCGGGCGACAACCTGCCAGTCGGTGGACACAGGACCACGAGCTCGATGGCCCCCACCCTGGTGTTCAACGGCGACGAGCTGGTGTTGGTGCTGGGTTCACCCGGTGGTGACACGATTCCCAACACGATCGTGCAGGTGCTGCGCAACGTGGTCGACTACGGCATGACCATCGACCGAGCCGTCGAAGCCCCCAGGATCCATCACGGCTTCATTCCCGACGAAGTCCGCTTCGAAGCTCAGCGCCCCATCAGTCGAGCCATCCGTCAGGGCCTGATCGGCCTTGGGCACCGCTTTGGCAAAAGGCGAGTGTCGATCGGCGATGCCAACAACATCTTGATTCACGCGGGCATCGCCTACGGCTTTGCCGACCCGCGCGAGGGGGGCCTGGCCCTAGCCGCCCCCGCCAGCTCGCTGCATCACCCCGCGCAAATGCTCATAGCCCAGTAGCCGAACCCAGACGCGAGGCTCAATTTCAAAGCCCATCCCGACATGCCGGTAGGCTGATCGCGTGGCTCTGACAGCCTGATCCGGTCCGAGACGGCAGAAAACCGCCAAGACACAAGACCGCCAAGTATTCAGCAAGTATTCAGCAAGTATTCAGAAAGTGCGCTTGGATGCGTGGTGAGCTTCGCGCGTTCGAATCACACGAATGCTGCGCAGGCTCGCGAGGTGATTCTCTAAATGGCATCCGCCGCGAAATCAGAAATCTTTGGCGACCCTTGGCGTTCTTGGTGCCTTGGCGCTCGAAATGGGCGTTTCCGACCGATACGACCTACTGCTTTTTTTGTGCCTTTTGCGTTTTTGCGGTTCGTTGGAAAGTGTTATGGGGGTTGGTGCTGCAGGGCACCCTAGTTCTGCTACACCTCGGGCGTGGTCAGCTCCCCTACCTGCGTGCCCTTCGAAGCGGTGCACTCGATCGCGCATCACGCCGAAGCGTTCATCTTCGATTGCGACGGCACTCTGGCGGACACCATGCCGCTGCATCATCGCGCATGGCGTCATGCGCTCGCTCGGGCCGGAGCAGGGTTCGATTTCGACTGGGCTCTGTTCGTGAGCCGAGCCGGCATGAGCCTCGAGCAGACCGTACGCGAGCTGAATCAACAGTTCGGCACCTCGATGAATCCCGATCGGGTGGCCGCGGACCAAAGGTCCTATTACGAGGCGGCGTTGGAGGAGGTCGTGGCCATCGATCCCGTGCTGCAGTTCGCCAAGCACGCCTACCAACGCTTTCCCATCAGTGTTGCATCGGGAAGTCTCCACCGGCACGTCGTGCACACCCTAGAGCTCATCGGCGCACGCCCCTACTTCGACATCATCATTACTCCCCAAGACGTGAAGCAGGGCAAGCCGGCGCCGGATATGTTCCTGCTGGCTGCCGAGCGCATGGGGGTTCCCGCTCACAAGTGTCTGGTGATCGAGGATTCGGAGCTGGGCATCGTGGCCGCCCGGCGCGCCGGCATGCGTGCCGCTTTGGTGAGCCCATGTGGTCCGGCAGCTCTGGAGGTCAGTGCATGAACCAAGCGCTCGAGCTTTTCGCATACCCGAAATACTGGGCGCACGAATTCGGCATTGCGCCCGTGCTGCCCATGTCCCGCAGCGAAATGCTCGCGCTGGGCTGGGACAGCTGCGACGTGATTCTTGTCACGGGTGACGCGTATGTCGATCACCCGAGCTTCGGGGCGGGGTTGATTGGGCGGTTGCTCGAAGCACAGGGGTTTCGCGTGGGGGTGATGGCTCAACCCGATTGGCGCGACAGCGAGGCATTCCAAGCGCTCGGCCCTCCGAACCTGATGTTCGGGATCACGGCTGGTAACATGGATTCTCTGGTCAACCACTACACCAGCGACAAGAAGCCGCGCAGCGACGATGCTTACACGCCCGGCGGCTCCGCCAAGAAGCGCCCTGACCGCGCCTGTATCGTGTACACGCAGCGCTGTCGCGAGGCCTTTCCCGACGTGCCCATCGTGCTTGGCGGCATCGAGGCGAGTCTGCGCCGCATCGCCCAATACGACTACTGGACCGACAAAGTGCGCCGCTCGATCTTGATCGATGCCGGCGCGGACTTGTTGGTCTTCGGCAACGGAGAACGGCAGATCGTGGAAATTGCGCACCGCTTGGGGCGCGGCGAGGCGATCGACGCCTTGGTGGACATTCGCGGCACCGCTCACCGTCGCACTAGCTTGCGACCGGGATTTCGACAAGTCGACTCGAAGACTCTCGACGCGCCCCGCCCGGTCGAAATCATCGACAATCCATACCGTGAATCACCCGAGCCGGCTCCGGCTGCCGCCGGGCAAACGCTGGTACGTCTGGGCACGAAACCCAGCGCGGCCCTACGCGAGCACACGGTGGTGCGCCTGCCCTCGCATGCCGAAGTCAGCGGCGATCGCGCCTTGTACGCGCATGCGTCCAGAGTGGTTCATTTGGAATCCAACCCGGGCAATGCGCGCGCGCTGGTCCAGCGAAACGGAGACTTCGACGTTTGGCTCAACCCTCCTCCCTTGCCGCTCAGCAGCCAAGAAATGGACGCCATTTACGAGCTCCCCTATTCGCGGCAGCCCCACCCCGCGTACGGCTCGGCCATCATCCCCGCCTACCAGATGATTCGCTTCTCGGTGACAATCCAACGAGGTTGCTTCGGAGGTTGCACCTTTTGCTCCATCACCGAGCACGAAGGGCGCGTCATCCAAAACCGCTCGGAGGACTCCGTCATCCGCGAGGTGGAGACGATCCGTGATCGGGTCCCCGGGTTCACCGGTGTCATTTCCGACCTCGGCGGCCCCACCGCCAACATGTATCGGCTCGCCTGCAAATCGAAAGCCATCGAGGCCAAGTGTCGCCGCTTGTCTTGCGTGTACCCCGGCATTTGCAAGAACTTGAACACCGACCATGCGCCCTTGATCAACCTGTATCGACGCG
>CBFGRJ010000182.1:0-13631 GCA_965651135.1 uncultured Myxococcales bacterium | reverse complement strand
CGCGATGGTAATTAGTGACTGGAGTTCAGACGTGTGCTCTTCCGATCTCAGCTCATCGATGTAGTCAACGAACCGCCGCCGCATACCCAGCCGAACTATGTGAACTCCATAGGTGGCGGCACCAACGGTTCTTGGCAGTGGATCGTCAATTCTTTCAAATGGGCGGACGAAGCGTGCCCGGATCAAATACTGATCCTGAATGACTACAACAACATCGAATGGCAGCAAGATCAGAGCCATTTTCTCGGTATCGTGAAGACGATTCAGGCCGCGGGCGCTCCTATCGACGCCATCGGTGCCCAGGCGCACGACTTGGATCATCCCTCCGTGACGCCGAGCACGGTCGAGAGGTTGATGCGTCAACTTCACGAAGAAACCGGGCTTCCTATCTACATCAGCGAAATGGACATCAGCACGAGCAATGATCAAGAGCAGCTCAGCAAGTACCAGCAGTACTTCCCGATGTTCCACGAAGCCTCGTATGTGCCAGGCATCACCATTTGGGGCTGGATCTACGGTAAGACCTGGAACAATGCGCCACAAAGTGGTCTGATCCGCGATGGGAACTTCCGCCCAGCCATGACCTGGCTCATGGAAGAGCTCGGGCGCCCTACTGAGTAAAGCGCCCTACTGAGTAAAAGCGCCCTACTGACTTGCTGAAGTGGGTGGCCTCACCGCAGAGTTCGCAGAGCACGCCGCGGGTTTGCTCGAAAAGCTCGTTGACGAGCCTGCGGATGCCACTTGCGGCAACCATCATGGCACGGAGCCGAGCGTAAGTTGACAGCCCGAAGCTAACTAGAAGCGCAGCATCTTGACGTTGAGCTGATCGGGGCCCGCGTCGCTGAGCCACACCACGGTGTCCGAACCCAACGCGATGTCGGTGATGACCTGGCGCTCGTTCTTCACGAGAGGCTCGGGTGCGTGTGCGTCGGCGGAGAGCTCGACGATGCCGCCCAGCTGCGCGCAAACGATCCGCTCTCGAACCGCCATGGGTGAGCACACCAGGTTTTCGGCCAAGATTGTTTCGCGCCGAAGTGACGTGTCGATGGCGACGACCTTGCGCCCAGGTGAGAGTTGGTAGAACACCCGGTCGCCGAAAGCGGTCAGGAATGCGGGTGCTCTGCCCGAATTCGGCTTCGAAAACCACGGCGCTCCACCGCTGAGCCGTTGCGCCCCTATCTTCCAAGATTTCGACGTACTGCGTTGCACGAAGTAGATGGTGTTACCCAGCAAGGTGAGCGCCTCGATGCTTTCTTTGGACACGTACAGCTGACGCGGCTCACCTTCGTGGATGGTGAAGAGCCTGGATGTCCCGTCAGGTGCCCCTTGTAGCCAGGCGAAATGGTCGCCCGATGCCACGAGAGACTTGGGCGATTGCGGCACCTCGCCTGCCCGCCTCGGCTCTCCGCCGTGCTTGGCCACCTCCCACAGAGCTCCATTGGACCAGTACAGAAACCCGTGGGTGGTCATGGCCGCGGCGTGGCCGAGATCGAGCGGAAAGGTCTCGGTGCCTTTGCCCACGACGATGCGATGCGCGGCGCCGCTCGTCAGCACGTAGATCGCGGTTTCGTCCATGAAGATGCGTGCGCGAAAGGCCGAGGTCGGCAGGAACAACAAGGGCTCGGGTGCCCTGGGTGCGGCGTTCGACGAAGAGGCAGAAGGGACTACCCGCGGCTTGGGGGGATCTGCCTTCGAGCGACAGCCAAGCAGAAGGAGCAGGGCGCAAAACATTCCGCTGTAGAGCGCGTTTGCAAGTACGAAAGACCGTGAAAAGAAGTACACTGGGACCGGTTCCAAATGGCAGTGTGGAGTCGATTGGGGAGTTCCGGCCTCGCTGGCGTCGTCTTGGCCGGTACGCTGGCTTGCACTCGCCTCTCACCTCAAACAGGTCAGCGATCGGGGGTACCAGATCAGCGATCAGGGGTAGCAGCCTCGGCGAAGGCGGACAAGCGTCAGGCGCATCCAACGAGTCCTCCGCCCGCGTCGAGCGCCAAGGCCGAAGCTCCTCCGATACGGCCTTCGAGCGCGAGCTCTGCCCAGACCAACATCGACCTGCAAGGATACGTCGGTAAGCACCCGATCCGCGCCGTGCTTGGGGTGGTAGGAGGCGCGGAGTTCGACGGACATGTCGGTGATGCGTGGGAAGGGGCCTACCGGTACATGGGCAAGCAGAGCGAGCTGAAGCTCGTCGGTGGGCGTATCACGACCAGCGAATCGGGAGAACCCATCGAACCGGACTGGACCGACTCGGGCGGGCCTAGCGAGCGGTTCGAGTGTCAGCTCGAAGAGGCCTTTGCGGGTCGAGTGACGGGTACTTTTCGTGGCTGGTGCAACACGTCGGACAACCAGCTTTTCATCTCGGGTACCTGGCATGGCTCCACGAATGGGCGCGAGCTGCCCTTCTTTTTGGGACCGATCGGCGCAGCCTCCGAATTCGATACCTATCACCGCGCGATTTTGAAGACACCCGGGCCTGCCCACGCCTGCGGTGCGTACGCACGAGTCGGGTACAGCGTCTCGTTGCCTGATGGCCACTCGCTAGTGAATTACGTTCTGAAATGGCCGTGCGAGGAAGAAGCGACCGGTAGGAGCACCGCGCTGGCATTTCTTGGCAAGGCGGATCGCAACAGTCCGGATCGGTTCCTCGCGGCGCCGCTCTTGCTGGGCAGCATCGACTCGAATGCCGAGATGGACGTGTCATCGCTGGACGGCGGCACCGGAAACACCCGACTATACCTCGTGACACTGGCAGCCATTTCGAGCGCCGGCAGCGATGCCGTGCGCTGCTGCTGGTCGTCGGGGGAGATCCGCTACTTTTTGCTGCCGGTGACGCGAGACGGCAAGCTCGGCCGCCCCGTGGAGCTGGCCAAGACACAAGTCGCCAGTGGGCTCGGGTCTTGCTTGAATCGCCAAGCCACCTACCAATTCGCGGAGCTCGAGCTCGATGGAAAACCGGGTCCGGAGGTGGTCGCCACGCTGCAAGAAGAAGCCGAGATCGTGCAGCCGGCTCCCCCGGGCGTCGATACGATCGGCGGGGCCATCTGCGTTCCGGCGCCTCCGACCATCGTTCATCGGGTGTTCCGGATCGATAGCCGTGTTCCGCGCCTGATGCCCCTGCGCGTCGACACCCGTGAGCTCAATCGAGCGTTGTCGAAAGCCCGCATTTTAAAATGAGCCGCGGCGCGTAACCCCGCAGGCGTGCGATGGCTAAGGTTCATTCAGCGCCGGGCGGCGGCGCGGGCTTTCTTTTTGGTTGGCGTTTTCTTGGCGGCAGCGGTTCTGGCAGCGGGCTTTTGTGGCGCGGATTGCGTAGAGTCACCGACGAAGGCTGCCAGGTGTTTGCCGGTCAAGGTCGACTTTGCCGCGACGAGCTCGGCCGGAGTGCCCTCGAAGACGATCTGCCCACCGTCATGGCCGGCGCCAGGCCCGAGGTCGATAATCCAGTCGGCATGGGCCATGACTGCCAGGTGATGCTCGATCACGATCACGGACTTTCCTGAGTCGACCAGTTGATCCAAAAGCCCCAGCAGCTGTCGAAGATCGGCTAGGTGCAATCCGGTGGTGGGCTCGTCGAGCACGTAGACACGACCACCTTCTCCCATTTCGTTGGCGAGTTTGAGCCGCTGGCGCTCGCCACCCGAGAGTGTCGTGAGCGGTTGGCCGAGCCTCAGGTAGCCGAGCCCTACATCCGCCAGGCGCTCGAGGATCGTGTGCGCGGCCGGCGTTTTGGCTTTGCCGGCGCCGAAAAACTGAACCGCGTCGTCCACCGCGAGGTCGAGCACCTGAGCGATGTTCAACCCGCCTAGTTGATAATCGAGCACCGACGTTTGAAAGCGCCGCCCCTCGCAGTCCTCGCACACGGTGCTGACCCCAGCCATCATTCCGAGGTCGGTGTAGATCACGCCGGCTCCATTGCAGGTCTGACACGCGCCCTCGGAGTTGGCGCTGAATAGGGCGGGTTTCACGCCGTTGGCTTTGGCGAACGCTTTGCGTATCGGTTCCAAGAGCCCGGTGTACGTCGCTGGGTTGCTGCGCCGGGAGCCACGGATCGGGGTCTGGTCGACAGACACCACGCCCTCGCGCCCGCACACCGAGCCGTGGATCAGCGAGCTCTTGCCCGAACCCGCTACGCCGGTGACTACGACCAGGACGCCGAGCGGAATGTCCACGTCGACGTTATGCAGGTTGTGAGTGTTGGCTCCACGCACTTGCATGACGCCCGTGGCGGTTCTCAGCGAGTCTTTCAATCGAGCGCGGTCGTTCAGATGTCGCCCCGTCAGCGTACCGCTCTTGCGGAGCCCATCGACGCTGCCTTGAAAGACCACTTCGCCACCGGCTGTGCCGGCGCCCGGCCCCAAATCGACCACATGATCGGCGATCACGATCGCTTCCGGCTTGTGCTCGACCACCAGCACGGTATTGCCCTTGTCGCGCAGGCGCAAGAGCAGCTCGTTCATGCGTTGAATGTCGTGGGGGTGTAGGCCGATGGTCGGCTCGTCGAACACGTAAGTCACGTCGGTCAGCGACGAGCCCAGATGGCGGATCATCTTGGTGCGCTGCGCCTCCCCTCCTGAAAGAGTGCCCGACGGACGGTCCAAGCTCAAATAACCGAGCCCGATCTCCACGAATGAGTCGAGCGTATGCCCCAGCGAAGCCAAGAGTGGTGCTACGGAAGGCTCGTCCAGCTTGCGCACCCACTCGGCCAACTCGTTGATTTGCATCGCACAAGCATCGGCGATGTTGAGCCCTTTGATTTTCGACGATCGAGCGGCTTCGTTCAGACGCGTGCCCCCGCACTCCGAGCAGGTCGTGAAGGTTACCGCGCGCTCCACGAAGGCTCTGATGTGCGGCTGGAGGGCATCGACATCCTTCGATAGGAAAGACTTCTGCATTTGAGGAATCAGCCCGGCATAGGTCAGGTTGATGCCATCGATCTTGATCTTGGTCGGTTCTTTGTAGACCAAGTCGTGTAGCTCCTTTTTTGTGAACTTTCTGATCGGCTTGTCCGGATCGAAAAAGCCGCAGCCGCGAAAGATGCGCCCGTACCAGCCCTCTATGCTGTAACCGGGGATGGTGATCGCCCCCTGATTGAGCGACTTGTTGGCGTCGTACAGCTGCGAAAGGTCGATATCGCTGACCGAGCCCATGCCCTCGCAGCGAGGGCACATGCCGCCGTGGTACACGACATCGCGCACCGTAAGGCGTTCGCCTTTGCCCTTGTCGACAGTCATCGAGCCACTGGCTTTTCGCGTTGGCACATTGAACGAGAAGGCCGTGGGGGGGCCAATGTGCGGCTTGCCGAGCCGGCTGAACAAGATGCGCAGCATTGCATTGGCGTCCGTCACGGTGCCGACGGTCGAGCGCGAATTGGCGCCCATCCGTTCTTGGTCGACGATGATCGCGGTGGTCAGCACCGAGAGGAGGTCGACGTCGGGGCGTCCCAATGTCGGCATGAATCCTTGCACGAATGCGCTGTAGGTCTCGTTGATCAGGCGCTGCGACTCGGCTGCTATGGTGCCGAACACCAGCGACGATTTGCCCGAGCCCGAAACGCCCGTGAATACGGTGAGCCGCCTCTTGGGCAGGTCGAGACTGACGCCCTTCAGGTTATTTTCGCGGGCACCCTGGACGCGGATCAGGTCGTGGTGGTCTGCTGGGTGCCGGGCTGTCGAGGCAAGGTTCGCTGAAGCCATGCGCGACGCATAAGCGCAGCATTTTCGATTGTCAAATCGAGGCGGCGGCAAAGATGCAACCTGCGCGCTCCGCAGCGGCCCGCGCTGAGACAGCTACCACAGCGCCACACACGTTTGGCACGGCCGCTCGTTCTTCGCCATTGGCGGACAAGAGGTAAGAACTTGCGTCGCACGTCCGTTAGATGGAACGTAGCCTTGCACCCGGTAGCAAAACCCATCGATAGTGTCGCAAGACACACCACGGTCCACGCTCAACCAGGTGATCTGGTGGCGGTCGCCGGCCAGGTCGTGGTTCATGTCGTTCGAACCCGGGGCGATTTGACCTCGATCAGAGCGCTGGATCAAGCTGTCGCCAGGCAAGCTGCCGCCTTTGGTACTGTCGCATACCTGGTCCTGCTCGAAGCCGGCGCCGATTTGATGATGGACGCCGACGTGCGACAGGCCGCCAGCAAGATGGTGGCCGACCATACCGGCCACCTGCTGGGTGCCGCCATGGTGTACGAGAGGCAGGGGTTTGCAGCCACTGCCTTTAGGAGCCTGGTGACGGCCATCAACTTGACCAGCCGCGCCTCGCATCCCAATCGAGTGTTCAGCGAGCTGGCTCCGGCGGTCACCTGGTTGGGGGAGCTCGACCCATCCGTGCGGCCTTGCTCTCAAGAGCTGATTGACCTGGTTTCGGAGCTCAGGGCATCGCTCGATGCGATCGCCTCGGGCTCCGCCGGAGCTGCGTCGAGCAGTCCAGGCAGCTGACTGACTCTCAGGGGACGTCAACGGGTTGGGAGCGGGTTGTCGTCGACTTTCTGAGGCCGGAGTGACCCTGCCAGAGACAACAGCATGCCGATGAAGGTGACCACCCATGCCGCCAGCGCCACGTAGATGAAGGTGCTCGGAATCACCATCAAAAATCCAAGCTCCGTGGCGCGTGACAAGCGCGCGGTACACACCGTGTACATACCGAGCGGGAAGACCATTCCCCAGTATTGAGGATCGTATTGCAGCGGGAAGCGCCTCACGACGTGGCGCCAGAAGCCAAGGATGATCAGCAAGGGGATCCACCAGGTGGCTGCAACCCAGAAGAAGACGGTGAATCCGACCAGAAAGGGATAGAGCGCGGTCAAGAACGGCCAGCTGTCTCGAATGAGAAGCAGGGTGGAGCCAGCCAGAGTGGTGATGGCGACCGCTCCCATATTGATCCAATAAGGCGGCGTCAGGCGCCGCAGCGTCATTTCCACGAACGTGAAGCGAAAGAAAATCAGCGTGATGATCGTGAGATACAGCATGGCGCCGAGCAAATACATGCACAGCGTGAAAAAGAGCACCGCGTCGCGCGCCGCGGGCAGCGCGGGGGCGAGCAATGACCCGAGGATCGATACGGACTGCGTCGCCACGATCGCGACCAACCACGCGCCGTTGATGCCGGTTTCCAACGATGGTTTGTGCTCGCGGATCACGACCGCCGTAAAGAATCCGTACATTACTACGATCCAGAGCACGATGCCGGCGATCCAAAGCACGAAGGCAACCCGAGCTGCGTTCGAAACCAGAAGGAGCTGAGCTCCCAGCACGCACGTGCCCGCTACGACGGTGAAGAAACCGGGGCCGCGCTCGTGGTCACACAGATCTGAAAGGACGCGCTTGGTGTAAGCGATGAGCCGCGCCAAAAGCAGGAGCGTGAGCACGGCATAGCCGGCCACGTTCACGACGAGCAAGGCCAGCGCTACCCACGTCATGCCCAACACATGCGCCGCCACCGACACGATGCCGGTGGCCATGACGAACGCGAAGTATCCCGGAAACAGGTCTCTGATGCCGCTCACGAGCCAGTGCGATACGGTCGCCGTGCCCTGCATCCTTGGTCAGTCCAGCTTGTACAGGTACCTGAGCAGCCACAGGTTCACGCCGAGGCAAGCCAAGCTGGCGAGCGCCGCCGGTACGGCCGTGCTTCTATCGCCACCCAAGTATGCGTTCACCGTTGCGGTGAGTAGCCACAACTGGAGCACCACGAGCACAATGGCAAGGACGAGGGTTCCATTCACCATCGTCATACGCTGCGATCGAGCGAAGCGGCTGCGTTCTTTCATGACGGCGAGTCCTCGACACCGGTTGCATACACCGTGTCATCGCGAATCTCGAGCAAGACTCGGGGTAGCGGCCGCCGCGGGGGACCGGCGAGGGGCTGCCCGGTTTGCAGATCGAACCAGCCGTTGT
The DNA here is from genome assembly GCA_965651135.1 of uncultured Myxococcales bacterium. Lineage (GTDB taxonomy): Bacteria > Myxococcota_A > Polyangia > Polyangiales > Polyangiaceae > JAICQQ01. Next base: position 5,730 of record CBFGRJ010000182.1, on the reverse strand, counting down.
GGCATGGGCAATGAAGCTTGCCCTGACTGATGGCTGGAACGACCGGGCACTGCAGGTGGGTGCACTGCTGATCGTAGGCAACGAAGGCGCGCGGCCCTGTCCTAACCAGAAGTCTCGGTGTGCTGCCCTCGGGATACTCGAAGGTCTTGGCGGCCCCCACGGCTATTTCGTCCACAGCGGCGATTGGGGCATCACCCGCTGTTTCGCGCCGCCGCCCGAACAAGCTTTTGAAGGCAATCCAAATCTGGCCAACGGCAAACGCCCCGCTCGTCAGCACGATGAACTTCACCAGCTCGCGACGCGATACGTAGTCGTCCTCACTCCAGTCGATTGGGAAGTCCTGGCGCCACTTGGGTTGCTCTTCGGGCGCTCGGCGGTTTGGTGGCATCGACTGCCGGGTGGTTGCCTCTCGAGAAACTCCGTAGCTCATGGCTCCGCCTCCGCGAAAACGTCATCGAGCATGTTGTGCCCAATGGCCGGTTCGTGCATGGCGGCGGTGACGTCGAGATGTTCTGCTTGACCGGCTCTGGGAATCATCACGTTGACTTTTGTGCGAATGGTCTGCGCTCCGAACTGAAAGGTGTTGATCGGTTTCGCATTCGGACGAAGGCGGGCCATTTCTTCACGAGTGCCGAAAGCCAGCGCCTGGCTGGGGCATACGGACGCGCACATCGGCTTGAGCCCCACCGAGGTCCGATCGTAGCACATGTCGCATTTCATCATGAGATTCATGCCCGTATTCATCTTGGGAACACCGAACGGACAGGCCAGAACACAGTTGTTGCAGGCGATGCAGCGAGGTTTGCGCGCGGTTTGCACGACACCATCTTCCGTCCGTTTGATGGCATCGGCCGGGCACACCTCGGCACAAGTCGGGGAGTCACAATGCATGCACACGACCGGCACCGTTTGCGTCGAACCCGAGCGGTCGATGAAGTCGAGCTGAATCATCGATTGGCCTTTGTGGGTATCGCATTCCGTGCAGGCCTGAATGCACGACTGGCAGCCGATACACCTGGCAGGGTCGACGAAGAATTCGAACTTGTCGGGGACGGGCATCGCGCTGACCAACTCCTTTCACTGCTGCGGCTCGAGGGCCGTAGCGTACTCCGGTGCTTCGGCAGCTTTTCGTACCCGCACGGCGCACACTTTGAATTCGGGGATTTTAGAGATGGGATCTTGCGCAGAGATGGTCAGCTGATTGGCGCTCTTTCGCCCGCCCCAGTGATAGGGAACGAAGACCGTATCGGGGCGAATGGTATTCACTACTGAAGCGCGGACCGTGCAGGTGCCCCGGCGACTTTCGATGGTGACCCAGTCGCCGTCGCGGATGTTCAGCTTGGTCGCAAGGCGCGGATGCATTTCGCACTTCGGCTCTGGGTAGTGGTCCACCAAGGGCCCGATGCGACGTGTCTGGTTACCCGACAAAAACTGACTCACGACGCGACCCGTGGTCAGCATCAGAGGATAGTCGGCGTCCACATCCTCCGCCGGACCTTGATAGGGGGTCACGTTGAAGCGGGCCTTTCCGTCAGGAAAGTAGAAGGGACCCTTGCCTTTCGCGATGGGATTCCATGATCCCTGCTCGAACAATCTGAGTGTGCCCTGGGGTCCAGGCGGCGGTACACCCTCCGGAGTTTCGTCCGGGCAGGGCCAGAAAACACCAAAATTGGCTTCGACGCGTGGATACGTCACTCCCGAATAGTCGCTGACGCCGCCGCGGGAGGCGACGCGCAGCTCCTCGAAAATCGCCTCAGGACCATCGAACGTGAACCCATCGGCTCGACCGAGGGCTTGCGCGATGTCTTGAATGATTTGCCAGTCTGCTTTTGCTTCGCCGGGAGGCTCCACGGCCTTGTTGATGCGAACGATTCGCCCTTCGACTTGAGTCACCGTGCCGTGGTCTTCTTCTTGCAGCGAACCGGGAAGCACGATGTCGGCGTAGCGGGCCGTTTCGCTCAAGAAGAAATCGATGGCCACGAAGAAATCCAAGCGAGATAGGGCTTCTCTCACGAAGTTGTTGTCGGGCAACGACACCACTGGGTTGAAGCAAATCGAAAGCAGGCCCTTGATCTCCCCTCGGTGCGCCTTGCGCATGATCTCGTAAGCGTCCACGCCCGGCTGTGGGAGGTCGTCGGGCTTCATGCCCCAAACCTTCGCAATGAAAGCCCGATGCTCTGGGTTGGCGAGGTCCCGCCCTCCCGGAAGTTGATCGCACTTCTGGCCGTGCTCGCGGCCGCCTTGCCCGTTGGCTTGCCCCGTGATCGTGGCGTAGCCACAGTTGGGTCTACCGATTCGCCCCGATGCGAGCACGATATTGATCGTGCTCAGCACGTTTTGAACGCCATGGCTATGGTGTTCGATGCCTCGAGCGTGCATCAAAAAACTGGTTTTTGCTCGCCCCCACCACTCCGCTGCTTGCCGAATCGCCTGCTCCGATATGCCGGTGACTTCGGCGGTGCGGCGCGGGGTCCATTGGCGCACGTGCTCGGCCACTGCTTCGAACCCGCTGGTGTGGTGCTCGATGAAGTCGCGATCGAGCCAGTCGTTCTCGATCATCAGCTGAAGGATGCCGCTGAATAGGGCGGTATCGCGGCCTGGCTTGACCGGCAAAAACAGGTCGCAGGTGCGAGCGATGGGGGTAATGCGCGGATCGACGACGATGACCTTGGCTCCCTGCTCGCGTGCCTGCCACACGTAGTTGGTGGTGATTGGCGCGCATTCGGCGATATTCGCACCCGCCACCAAAATGACCTCCGCGCCCAAAATATCGCTCCATGGGTTGGCGGCCCGATCGATGCCGAACGCTTTCTTGTTCCCCGCCCCAGCGCTGACCATGCAGAGTCGGCCGTTGTAGTCGATGTTGGCCGTCCGCAGGCACATGTGGGCGAACTTGCCCATCAGGTAGGTTTTCTCGGTCGTGAGGCTCGCGCCGGAGAGCAGGGCAAAAGCGTCCCTGCCGTGCTCGCGTTGGATCCGCTCGATGGCCTCGGCAACGCGCCGAATCGCGTCGTCGTAGGCCATTTGCCGAAAGCCGCCGGGCGCTTTTGGATCTTTCTGATAGGCGTGGAGCAAGCGATCGGGATGGGCCTGTTGCAGGTAGCGCTTGACTCCCTTCGGGCACAACATGCCCTGGTTGAATGGGAAATCGTACCAGGGTTCGACGCCTACGATCGTGTTGTCCTTCACCTTGAGCTCTAGCCCGCACTGCTGCCCGCAGAAGCAGCAATGTGTCTTGACGTATTTGTCCGGCTCGATACCCGTGTCTACGCGCACGTCGCGGGCATAGGCGCGGAACGGCCCGAACTCGCGAATCGTTTCGAGGTCGAGCCCAGGAAGGCGGCTTTCATTGGACGCTTTCGAGTCACTCACGCGTGGAAATTCTCCTGATCTTCGACCCCCAATGGGCCTTGTCCGATGCCCGGGTTGACCTGCACCGGCATCGCGATGGGCGCCTGCGTGGGCAAAGGAGCACCGCCGCGGCGACCTTGCCATGCGAGCGCCTGCGCCATGGCAAACGAGGTGCGCCGGCAAGGGGGGCAGATCCACTGGTAGTGCTCCGCGTCGCTCCCGGAGATCTCGTAGCGGTAGCCGAGGTCGCGTTCGACCTCGATGAGATCCAGCACATGCATTCGTGAGGTGAAGGCGTACCCGCAGCGGCGGCAGTGGGCTTTGGCTTCGGCCTTGCCGATGTCCTTGTAGAACCCTACGCCGAGCTGTGCGGGGCGCTGGAAAATATGAAAAAACTTCCCGAACGGAAGCCAAATGAACGTGCCGATGACAGTAATGGCATGAAGAATGGCAATGAACGTAAAGCCGTAGCCTTTCATCCACGTGTAGCTCGCCGTGAGCATCAGCCCGGTCAGGCTCACCGCGAACAGCAGGATCAGCGGCATGAAATCTTCGGCGAAGCGTTGCACCGCGCCCGCTCCCTCGTCGCGCATGCGGCGGCGCACCGCCAGCGCCACACCGCCGATGACGAGGAACGACGACCAGACCAGCCCATGGAACAGCAGAAAGGCAATGACCGAGTCGTGCGGAAAGCGGAAGGCAGCAAAACCGAAGACGACCGCTTCGTAAAGCGCAAGGTTGCCCGAGACGGGGCGAAAGTGGAGCCAACCGAACACGAGGGGGAACGTGATGGCGACGGCGAGAATACAGCCCCACATGATCAGCAGGTGGGCCAAGCCCCGTAGCCGATTGCGCCTGAAAATGAAGCGGTTCGCAAAAACGTCTTGGGTGACCCGGGATAACCAGAAGCGGGCATTGCGCAGGCGCCAACCGCTCTTCCAGAAGGCTTGCCAGCCTCGCCGCCAGTACATCGCGGTAGGTGGCCTCGAGAGCCACATGCTGTAGCGATAAGTGAGCCCAAAGGTCGCGAAGAGAATGGAGAAGGTGTACGCGACGAGCGCAGCGTCGAAGTGGGCCAGGTTGCGAGACCCCAAAAGAATCGCACCGCCCAAGAGCGCGGTGGCCACGGTGCCTCGTAGCGTTGCTCTGGCGACCTCGCGCCTCATCGAGATGTATCCTCCAGCCTCAACGGTAGGGAGGCCCAGCCGTTTTCGGGATACGCCAACCTGGTGGGTGGCGTATCTCCCATGACTATTTCGCCGGGTATCGAGAGCAGCGTTTCCAGGGCGATGCGCATTTCCATGCGTGCTAGGGGCGCTCCTGGGCAGACATGAACACCGCTTCCCCAGAGCAGGCTGGAGCTTTGATCCCGGTCGAGCTGCACCTGGTGGGGACTGTCGAACGCCTTTTCGTCGCGATTGGCACTGATCCAGATCAGTGACAAAATCTCCCCTGCGGCGATGCAGCGCCCGCCGATCGTCACCTCGCGTGTGACACGCCGCCTGTTGGCGACGAGAGGGCCTTCGAGCCGCAGGATCTCCTCGACGGCTGCCGGCAATAGTGCGAAGTCGTCGCGTAGGCGCTGCTGAAGCGCACGCGACCCGGCGAGGTGCGCGACCAAAATACCGATGGAAGCCGTGACGCTTCCTACTTCACCAACGGTCCAGTTGCGGAAAATGCTGGTGAGCTCCGCATCCGTGAGCGGGCGATCGTTCACACGCACCTGCATGAGGGCGGTCGTGACGTCATCCGGTGGACGGCTATTGGGGCGGCGCCGCTCTTGGAGGAGCTCAGCCACGCCTGCTTCGAATTCCCTAGCAATTTGCGCTAGCGCTTCCTTGTCCGCCGCCAGAATGGCTTCGCGATTTCTTCGCGTCCAGCGCTGGATGGGTTTGGTCAGCTCCTCCGACCAGCCCAGAAACGAGCATTGACACTGCAGCGCGAACGGAGCGGCAAAACCCTCTATGAAGTCGAACTCCGCGTCGCCGCTGACTTGACTTAGCAGGTCGTGTGCCATGTTGCGGCAGAGGGGCTCGAAGCCGCGCAGGCTTTCTGGAGCGAAGTACGGTTCGATGGCCTGTCGGTATGCCGTGTGCTCAGGGGGATCCATACCATTGGGCACCGAGCGACGCTTCGACACGACGTTGCTGAAGGTGTCGGGATCGGCGAGGACCCGAGCAACATCCTGATGCTCGAAGAGTGACCAGCCGAGCAGCTCGCTTCGAGCAACCGGGCATTCGTGTCGCATCCGATCGTAGGCTGCCATTTGATCGCTCAGCACGCCGGCGGAGGTCGGATCCCAATCTACAGCGCCCTTCGTCATGCAGCGCCCTTCGTCATGCAGCGCCCTTCGTCATGCAGCGCCCTTCGTCATGCAGC
>CBFGRJ010000181.1:0-13649 GCA_965651135.1 uncultured Myxococcales bacterium | reverse complement strand
CCTATCTGAGCGCCGGGTTGACCGTCGGCGTGCTCCGCTACATTCACGCCTCGATGGAGGTGCAACTCGGAGTACAAGGTCGCCTGCCCTGAGCCATGGCTCCGAGACCGTTCGTCGTCCTGGGCCTGCAACAAGTCGCGATAGGCGGCGAAGACAAGCGCGCCCTCGCTGCACTCTGGGTCGACCTTTTGGGTTTGCTCAAAGTGGGTGAATACAAAAGCGCCGCGGAAAACGTCGACGAAGACATCCTCAGGCTAGGCAGCGGCCCGGCCAGCGTCGAAGTCGACCTGATGCAACCCCTCGATCCCAACGCGCACCCCCGCGTCAGCACGCCTGCGCTGAATCACATCGGGCTCTGGGTCGACGACCTACGCGCAGCCGTCGCGTGGCTCGAACGTCAGGGCGTTCGATTCACGCCTGGGGGCATCCGTAAAGGCGCGAGCGGCCACGACGTCTGCTTCATTCATCCCAAGCCGGACGAAAACTCCAAGTACTCCGGTGAAGGCGTGCTGATCGAGCTAGTCCAAGCGCCACCCGAAATCCGCGCAGCCTTGAGCGGCAAGGGGTCAGAGATCTGAAGGCTCACTCGAGCGGCAAGTCCTCTTCCAGAAGCAACCGTTCGTCCGCGCACACCTTGGCGAAGTCGGCGGCGGTGTGGTGCCCGGGGTAGGGCAAGAAGAAGTGCTCGAGGCTTGCGTTGCGCCAGGCCAGCGCGTAGGCGATGCGCGAGGCGGTGGGGTCGTTGGCCAGTGGCTCGAAGAAGTATTCTCTGAACCAATTGGGTGGGGTCGATTCCGTGAGTCCGTCTCGCACGCCGAACTCGGTCAGGGCCGCGGGCTTGTCGTGCTTTTCTGCCACGCGCACCATGATTTGGATCGGTTCGAGCAGCGAAGCGACATCGTCGTCGTAGTAAATGTCGATCCCCATCACGTCGACGTAATCGTCGCCTGGGTAGCGAAACAGATAGTCCGCTTCGGAGTCGACGTCGCCGCCGCCCGGTGAGAAGGCGAACAGCAGTTGCTTCAAGCCGCGCGTGGTTCGCAGGTGGTCGACGGTGAAGCGCCACAGCTTGACGTAGTCGGCGTCGGTGGCATGGCGGGCCCCCCACCAAAACCAGCTGCCGGTGTGCTCGTGAAAGGGGCGGAAGATGATCGGAATCAGCTCCCCCGAGTCTCCCCGGCAGGACTCGAGGAAGTCGGCGACGCGGTCGAGGTAGTCGATGTAGCGCCTGTGGTGCGCACCACCGGGGACGATGTGCTCGACCGCACGCGTGGAGTTGTCCCAGGCATTGCCGCCGCTGACTGGGTTGTCGACATGCCAGCTGATGGTGTTGATGCCGCCGCGCTGGTGGGCTTGCCGAATACGCGTGCGCATCAGCTCGAAGTTGACCCCGTCTCCATTTTCGGGCTGGCCGATTTCGAGGCGAAACAGATCCCAGCCGTGCACGGCAGGGTGGGAGCCGCACAAGCTCTTCACATCGGAGCGGTCGGGGTCTTGGCTCCAACCAACACCGTATGCGGTGCTGTCTTCGTGGCCCAAGAGGAAGCGTGCCTCCTGGGAAAGCGCACGCAGCGTGTTGCGCAGCGATTGTGTGGCCTGCTCGGTGCGCTCGCGTTCGGCTTCGCTCAGTGCCGGAGAGGATGGCTTGTCGGATGGCTGCGATGGCGAAGCCAGGGGAACGGGTGTGGTCTGAGTCATGGGCGTATCGGGCGATGCGACGCAAGCGGCGAGGGGCGAGCCGGCCAGTACGGCGAGGAGGCCTCGAATCCAACCCATCAGGCTGTCCGCGCCTTGGCACGCGTGCGCGCGGGCTTGCTGGCTGCTTTCTTGGTGCGGATCCGGGGGTTCGAGCGCGCCGGCTTACGCCCGACGGTTTCTGCTCGAAAGGCAGAGGGGCAGCGTCGGTTGACGGGGCACGAGGCGCAGGCGGGGCTTCTTGCCGTACAGATGCGGCGGCCGTGAAAGATCAACGTGTGGGAGAGGACGTCCCAGTGGCGCCTGGGAGCGAGCGCCATCAGATCTCGTTCGATCTTCTCGGGGGTAGTTTCGCGGGTCCAGCCGAGGCGTTGACTGATGCGCTGCACGTGCGTGTCGACCACTACGCCTTCGGGTTTGCCGAAGGCGACGCCCAGCACCACGTTGGCAGTCTTGCGGCCCACCCCCGGCAGCGCCACCAGCTGCTCCAGGCGTTGGGGTACCTCGCCGCCATGCTCTTGGGTCAGCCGCTGGGCGAGACCGATGATGTTCTTCGTCTTCTGGCGAAACATGCCGAGTCTGCCCAGCATCTTTTCGACCAGCGCAGGATCTGCCGCGGCGAGGGCCGCGGGCGTGGGAAAGCGGCGGAACAACTCCGGCGTCACTTGGTTCACCGCCACGTCGGTGCTTTGGGCGCTCAGTACGGTTGCAACGATGAGCTGGAAGGGATTTTCGTGCACGAGCTCGCAGTGGGCGTCGGGGTGAGCCTGCCGGAGCGCTCGAAAGGTAGCCGCGAATTCGGCACGCGCTTTTTTTGCGGCATCCAGAGCCCTTGTCTTCGTCACGGTCAGGTGTCTTCGGACGAATCGTCGGGCTCGGACTCGGGCGTGGGCTCCGCCTCACCGGCTGGCTCACTCTGGGCTGGTTCGCTTTCCGGCGCGTCTTGCTGCAGCGGGTCGCTGTCAGACGCGGGGGCCCCGGCTGCGTCGAGCTCGTCTTCGGACTCGCGCTCCCCAACGGACTCCATCGCCACCACGCGTTCGTCTTTGTCGACGTGCATGACGCGCACGCCCTGCGCGTTGCGGCCAGTCAGGCGGATCTCTTCGACGCGCGTGCGAATCGTCTGGCCGCGATCGGTGATCAGCATGACCTCGTCCTCGGGTTTGACCATCGAGATGCCCACGACCGGACCGTTGCGCTCGCTGGCATCGATCAAGATGACGCCCTTGCCGCCGCGATTCTGGGATCTGAACTCGGAAAGCGCGGTTCGCTTGCCGAAGCCTCGCTCGCAGACCGTCAACACCTGATCGCGATCGGGCTCGGTGTAGGCCAGGCCCACCACTTCGTCGCCTTCCTCTAGGTCGATGGCTTTGACACCGGCGGTATGTCGACCGGTGGAGCGCACTTGGTCTTCGTGGAAACGGATGCTCTTGCCGAGCTTTGTGGCGATGATCAGCTCCTGAGTGCCGTCGGTGACGGTGGCGGTGAGCAGCTGATCGTCATCGGCGATCTTGACGCCCAACAGGCCCTTGTCTCGGTAATTTTGATAGTCTAGCACCGGCGTTTTCTTGATTTGTCCGCGGCGCGTCAGCGTGATCACGTTCAGGCCCTCTTCGAAACCCACGACCTTGGTAATGGCTGCGATGCGCTCGCCCTCGCCAAGACCGATGAAGTTGACGATGGCGCGGCCCTTCGCGTTGCGCGCGGCTTGTGGCACCTCGTACACCTTCTTCACGTAGACTCGCCCACGATCGCTGAAGAAAAACACGAAGCTGTGCGTCGAGGCGACGAAGAGCTGATTGATGAAATCGTCGTCGCGCGCATCCATCCCGCGGTTGCCCTTGCCGCCGCGCTTTTGCGCCCTGTAGGTAGAAAACGGCGTGCGCTTGATGTAGCCCTGGTGCGAGACCGTGACCACCATGTCTTCTTCTTGGATCAGATCTTCGATCTGAATCTCGGCTTCGTTGTCTACGATCTCGGTGCGACGAGGCTCACCGTGAGCTTCTTTCACCTTCTCGAGCTCTTCGACGATGACCTTCATCAACAGCGATTCATCCGCCAAAATGGCGCGCAGCTCTGCGATCTTGTCGGAGAGCTCGCCGTACTCGGCGGCTAGCTTTTCCTGTTCCAAGCCGGTCAATCGCGACAGCCGCATCTCCAAAATTGCCTTGGCTTGACGCTCGCTCAGGCGATAGTCGGGCGTTTCCCGCGCTTGAACAATCTCGCTCTCGGGGCGTCCGGCGCGCTTCACGAACTCTTCTAGGCCCTTGAGCGGCAGCTCCATCAGGCGTGCCTTGGCGGTTTCTGGGTCGCGCGACTCGCGGATGGTCTTGATCACCAAGTCGACCTCGGTGATGGCCATGCCTAGGCCCTCGACCAACTCGCGCTGAGCCTCGGCTTGGCTCAGCTCGAAGCGGGTGCGCCGGCTGACGACTTCCCGCCGGTGCTCGATGAACACCAGCAGGGTTTGCTTCAGATCCATCACCTCCGGTCGCCCGTTGACGATCGAGAGATTGATGATGCCGAACGACGACTGCATGTCGGTCAAGCGATACAGCTGATTGAGCACGACCTGCGGGAACACGTCTTTCTTCAGCTCGATGACCAGGCGCATGCCGTCGCGATCGCTCTCGTCGCGGGCTTCGCGAATGCCTTCGATGCGCTTGTCGCGCATCAGCTCGCCGATCTTCGCGTGCAAGCGCGCCTTGTTCACCTGATAGGGGATCTCGGTCACGACGATCTGCTCTCGATCGGTGCCCGGGACCTTTTCCACCTCGGTGCGCGCGCGCATCACCACGCTGCCGCGGCCGGTGCTGTAGGCCTGATAAATGCCTGCGCGTCCGAAAATCTGCGCGCCGGTGGGGAAATCGGGGCCGGGGATCAGCCGAATCAAGTCCTCCACGCGCAGGTCCGGGTCGTGGATCAGCGCGATGGTGCCATCGATGACCTCGTTCAAATTGTGCGGCGGAATATTTGTCGCCATGCCCACGGCAATGCCGCCCGACCCATTCACCAAAAGGTGAGGAAAGCGAGCCGGCAGCACGACTGGTTCTTCACGGGATTCGTCGAAGTTGGGCGCGAAGTTGACGGTGTCTTTGTCGATATCCGTCAGGAGCTCCATCGCAATGCGCGACAAGCGGCATTCGGTGTAGCGGTAAGCAGCAGCGGGGTCGCCGTCTACGGAGCCGAAGTTGCCCTGGCCGTCGACCAGCATGTGGCGCATCGAAAAATCTTGGGCCATGCGCACCAAGGCGTCGTACACGCTGGCATCACCATGCGGGTGGTAGTTGCCGAGGCATTCGCCGACCACTTTGGCGCATTTGCTGTACGAGCTACCCGGTGTGAGGTTCAACCCGCGCATCGCGTACAAGATGCGGCGGTGCACGGGCTTCAGGCCGTCGCGCGCATCCGGGATGGCGCGACCAATGATGACGCTCATCGCGTAATCCAGATACGAGGTCCGCATCTCGTCCTGGATGCTGATGGGTTGTTCTTGCGGGTTGTTTGGGGGCGTAGAATCGTCTGTGGTGGTCATGATGAAAGGGCTCGCAACGGCTCGCGAGGTGTCGGGGCTCGAAGCGGGCCAGGGTCCGAAAGAAGCCCTGTTGCCTGGTTCGGGTACCCCAGCCTAGCGCACACGGCAACACCTGCGCGCTCTATCGGACCCATTGTGTAACGCAATGAATTTGCTGGGATAATTGGGGCAATAAGCCGGCCCTCTCAGCGGAGCCCCGACACCAGCTGCCAGCTGACTGCGAGCAGCACGAAGAACAAGAGCGCGATCGCCCAGCGCACACTGCCCTGCTGAGTTGCCGATTGTTTTTCGAGCAGGCGTACCCTCGCCGAAAGCTCCGTGAGCTCGGCTTCCAAGCTGCCGAGTCGATCGACCATCTCGTCGTGCAGCTCGTCTTGCGGACTGGGACCGGAAAGCAGCGTATCTCCGCTCGTGGGATGATCCGTAGGAGGAGCGATACTGTCGAGCGAAGTTTGCGTGACCCGAATGGGCTCGTCGGCGGGGTCGGGCGTCGCGTTCGTGCCGGTCGGGGTGCCTTCACGCTTCGACATGGGTCTCACACTCAGAAGAAGTTGCCGATGGTAAACTCGAACACTCGGGATTCTTCGTAGGGCAATGGCTTGAATGGGAACCCGTACTCGAAGCGCAGCGGGCCCAGAGGTGAGAACCAGCGGAGCCCGATGCCCCACGAGGTACGCAAGGTGTCGAGCAGGTAGCCCGGCCTGCAGGGGCTGATTTCGGGAAACAGCGCGGCACCGCCCGCGGCATCGCAATAGTTGCCCTCGAGGTTCCAGGCGTTGCCGGCATCGGTGAAGATCACGCCTCGAACACCCACGTCCTCGATAATGGGAAACTCGAGCTCGAGGTTCTGGAAGTACATCAAGTTGCCGCCGATGTTGGCGCCGTTGACGCGAGGGGCGCTGTTCGGGTCGGTCGAATTCAAGAGCGGCATGCGTGGCCCGATGCTGCGAAACTCGAAACCGCGCACATCGAGGATGCCGCCGAGGAAGAAACGCGCGAAAATGGGCACGCCCTCGGCGCTCGGACTCGTGACGAGCCCCGCCTCCGTATTCAGCTTGATCACGATGCCGCCCCACAGCGGATAGTAGAAGCGGCCAATCCAGCGGTTGCGAATGAATTCGTTCTCGGAGCCGAGCGCTGCCGCAGCCCATTCGCTCGACAGCGAGAGGTACATGCCGCTGGTGGGAAACAGCCGATTGTCTCGGGTATCGTAGCTAAGGCCCGGTCGTATGCTCGACGTCACGCCGTCGTTGAACAAGTTGGCGAGCGGTAGCTGCGAAAAGACGCTGTTGCGGCTCGAAGTGCCACCCAACAGTGTGGGTTGTGGCGTGGTCGACACCTCGTCCAGCGTGAGCGTATAGGTCAGAGAAGCCCGGAGCTCGGGCTCGATGAGCGGATAGCCCAGGCTGAGCGCGCCGCCGCGGCTGCGCTGTGAGAAATCCGTGTACCGCCTGAGCTGATCGAATAGGTCGATACTCAGCGTGAAGCGGCTTTCCAAAAAGTAGGGCTCGATGAGGCGCAGGTTGATCAGCTGCCTGAGACCGCTCACCTGCGCCTGCAGCGAAAGGCTCTGACCATTGCCGAACAGGTTGGCCTGCTGAATCTGAGCGGTCGCGATGAAATTCTCGATGCTCGAAAAGCCCGCACCGACCTGAAACGTACCCGTGGGTCGTTCGCCGACCTCGAAATAGACGACCATCTTGTCGGGCTCGGAGCCCTGCTCGGTCGAAACGTCCACGCGTTCGAAGTAGCCGAGCGCGGTGACGCGTCGCCGTGAGTTTTCCAGCTTTGTTTCGCTGAACAACTCGCCCTCGGCAATCTCCAGCTCGCGCCGAATCACTCGGTCACGCGTCTTCGTGTTGCCTCTCATTTCGATGCGTTCGAAGGTGACCGGTGGACCTCGCACGATAGGCACGACGATGTCGACTTCGCGCCTTTTGGCATCGAGCTTGGTTTCCGGATTCGCTTCTACGTTTGCGAAGCCTTCGTCCCGGTACATGGTACGAATGGCCGCCAGATCTTCGAGCAGCTCGGCGCGGTTGAAGTAGTCGCCGCTTTCGGCCCGGATCATCATGCGCAGGGCCCTGCGGCCGCCGATGGGTTCTACTTCTTCACCGTCGGGGCCGCGCTCGTAGACCCTGAGCTGTCGGATCCTGAAGCGCGGGCCTTCGTTGATGGTGACCGAAATTTCGATCCCGCTGCGGTCGGGGGTCAGCATGATGCGCGGCGTGTTGATCGAAACCTGCAAAAAACCGCGATCGTAGTAGAGACCGCTGATGACCGCGATGTCGCGTTCGAAGGCGTCCTGCCGAAAGGGACCTCCCGAACCGAATGCGAAGAAGCCAGGGTTGCCGGTGAACATCGACGCGCGCAACTCGTCGGTCGAGATGGCTTCGTTGCCGATGAACGTGATCCGCCGCACACTGACTTGGTTGTGCTCGGTGATCTTGAACTTGACGGTCACCTCGTTGTTCTGCTGCGGGATGACCTCGCTCTCGGCCTCGGCCAAAAAGTAGCCCTGCTCGGCGTACATATCGCGGATCTTCTGGATGGTCCGGCGAATGGCAGGGCGGCTCAAAATGGTGTTCGTCTTGACTTCGATGGCTTCGGTCAGGTCTTCCGAATCGATGACTTGGTTGCCCTCGAATTCCACGCTCATGACGTTTGGTCGTTCGCGCACGAAGAAGCGCAGGGCCACGCCGCTGTCGGTGCGGCGCAGGTCGACTTGAATATCGTCGAAGAACCCGGAGTTGTAGAGTTCGCGCACGTCGGCCGTGAGCTCTTCGGGCTGGAAGGTCTCGCCGACCCGCTCGCGCAAGTACGATTTGACGTCTCGCGTAGAGATGCGCCGGTTGCCGGCGACGTTGATTTCGGCGATCACCATGCCCCGCGCCTTCTCGGCTTCGTCGGGGGGCAGGCGAGGGATCACCGCGTTCGATGGGCCGAGTCCACCCGGGTCGTCGTCTGTCTCCGGCTCGGAGTCGGGCGAGTCCGCGGCAGACTCGGGCTCCGCGGCAGGCGGTGCAGGTGCGGGGTCCCCGGCCGGTGGCTCCGGTTGCTGAGCTCCTGCCGAGCGTACGACTAGAATCAAGAACAACAGCGCGCACGCTAGCCCCAGGGCGGCGCGCCTCAGCATCAGGAACGCGAAAGGCATCGAGGCTCACGACAGGCAGTGCGCGCGCTAACGCTTGCGTCGAGTGCCTGAGGGTGTGGAAAAGAGAACTGCACGGGGCGGGGTTGCCGAGGTCGGCGTGCCGGGTAATCGGGAAGCGAGATCGCGCCTGGCGTTAGCCCAGAGCGAGCTTTTGCTCAAGACGTCGCCTGAAATTCCTGGTTTCGCGGCGGGGCGCACCATACGTCAGCGCCTTTGTTTGTGCGCATAAAATCTAGCGGGCGCCGTGATTGCTCGGCCCGCTGGTCAGCTCGTCTCACACGTCCAGGGCTTCCGCTTCCTCGGCGCGGTCCATGATGAAATGAAAACGGGCCGACGGGTCGCGTCCCATGAGCTCGCTCACGACCCGGTCGGTTTCCAGAGCATCCTGGATGGACACTTGGAGCAGCCGGCGCGTCTTGGGGTTCAAGGTCGTCTCCCAAAGCACCTTGGGCATCATTTCGCCCAGGCCCTTGAAGCGAGTCACCTCGGCACGGCTGCCCTTGTGACGGGCGAGGATACGCGTCTTGTCCTGCTCCTCCGCCGCCCAGTAGGTTTCTTTGCCGATATCGATGCGATACAGGGGAGGCACGGCGACGAACACCTTGTTTTCCTTGATCAGGTCGGTCATGTGCCGGAAGAAAAAGGTCAGGAGCAACGTGGTGATGTGGTGGCCGTCGGAGTCGGCATCCGCCAGCAAAATGACGCGTTGATAGCGCAGCTTGCCGAGATCGAAGGTCTTGCCGACGCCGCAGCCGAGCGCTGTGACGAGGTCCGCCAGCTCCTTGTTTTCCAGAACCTTGTTCAGGGGCACGCTCTCGGTGTTCAACACCTTGCCCCGAAGCGGTAAAACCGCCTGCAGCGTGCGGTCCCGCCCTTGCTTGGCGGACCCTCCGGCGGAATCACCCTCGACGATGAACAACTCGGTGTTCTTGCGGTCGTTCGAGGTGCAGTCGCTCAGCTTGCCCGGTAGCGTCAATCGGCCGCTCGTGGCCGTTTTGCGCGTGACCGCGGCGGACGCCGCGCGCGACGCCTCGCGAGCGCGCGCCGCCAGCACGATGCGCATCACGATCTGCTCGGCGATGGACCGATTCGAGTTCAGCCATTGCTCGAGGGCCGGGCGCACGGCACCGTCCACGCTCGATTGCATTTCCGGATTGTTGAGTCGGTCCTTGGTCTGGCCTTGGAATTGAGGATCACCTATGAACACGCTCAAAATGCCCACGATGCCTTCGCGGATATCTTCGCCCGTGATGTTGACTCCGCGCGGCGCGAGCTTATGAGTGTCGATATAGTTGCGCATCGCCTTGGTGATGCCCGAGCGTAAACCGTTCTCGTGCGTCCCGCCGGCTCCGGTGGGAATACCGTTGACGTAGCTCTGTACGTGCTCGTCGGTTGCCTCACTCCAGCGAAGCGCGACCTCGATCCGCGCGCCGTTGTCGCGGAACAACAGAAACGCCTTGTCGTGCACCGGCTTGGCTTTGCGCTGCTCCAGCAAACGATCGAGAAACTCGGCGATGCCCTCGACATGGTGAAAGGTCTGACGCGTCCCGTTCGCCTCGTCGTTGAAGTGGATCTTGAGCCCTTTGTGTAAAAAGCTCGCCACCTCCAAGCGCTCGCGGATCGTATCCGGGTTGAAATCCGTTTTGGGAAAGATGGTCGGATCCGGGTGGAAGAATACTTCGGTTCCGCTGCCGCGTGCGTTGCCCAGGCGCGTGAGCTTCGTCTTGGGCTTGCCGCGCGAAAACTCCATCTGCCACTGTTTGCCGTCGCGCTTCACCGTCACGACCAGGCGCGACGACAGCGCGTTGACGACCGAGGCGCCGACGCCATGCAGGCCGCCAGCGGTTTTGTAGTTGTCGCCCTCGAATTTGCCGCCCGCGTGCAGCGTCGAATAAATCAGCTCGAGTGCGGAGCGTTTGTGCTTGGGGTGCATGTCGACCGGAACACCCCGTCCGTTGTCTTGCACGGTGACCGAGCGACCGTCGGAATGCAGGGTCACGGTGATCTCCGAGGCGTACCCGTTCATCGCCTCGTCCACGGCATTGTCGACCAGCTCCCAGACCAGATGGTGCAGTCCCGCGCTGCCTACTCCGCCGATGTACATGCCCGGGCGTTTGCGAACGGGCTCCAGGCCCTCGAGGACCGTGATGTCTTTGGCCGTGTAGTTTGCCATGTTAGCTCCTCACTCGGTGTCGAGCGGTTCGGGGGCGGCGGCGGTGGGAACCACGATGCTGACGAACTGACCGCGCTTGATGAGCTCGCGGCCCTTGCCACCGCGACCGGAGATCTCGTACTTGCCGGTCGAAATACGTTGTTCCCCGCCCAGCGAGGTCTTGACCACCAAGGCGTCCTTTTCGGAGCTGGCCGCCAAAAAACCTAGCAAGCTATCGCCGGGTTGCAGCTTCATCAACACCACGCCTCGGCCCGGGCCCGCCAGGTAGTTCACCTCTTGAACCTTGCACAAAAGGCCACGCCGCTGCTTGGAGACGGCAATCAAGATCTCTTCACCGTGCACCTCGGCGACGCCGACGACCACGGCTCCCTTGCTCGGACGCGCAAAACGCCGGCCGCTCTTGGTGCTCGGTTCCTTGAAGGCGCCCAGTCCGAAGGCAAGCGCATAGCCGTCGCTGGTCGCCGCCACCGCGTACGTTTCGGGGAAGTACCCTTCTTTCTCGCTCAGATCGCCGACGCGGCGTTCGTCCAGTGAAATTGCCGTCAAAATCCGCTCGCCGTCTTTGAGCTTGAAGAGTTTTTGAATCGGCTCGCCATAGCCGGTGGTCGCCGGAACATCGATGATGCGGCAGGTATACGCAGTACCGAAGCTCGAGAAAAACACGATAGTGGCACGCGTCGAGCCCGCCTGTACGGTGAGTACTTGATCACCCTCGCGCAGGCGCGTCGTGCTGGGATCTTTGATCTCTCGCTGGCGCTTCACCCACCCATCGGCGGTCAAGAGCACGTGATTGTCCTCGGCGACAATCAGATCTTCCGCAGAAAACTCGGGCTCCTCGTCAATGGCTTCAATCAGCGTGCGTCGCTTGTTCGCCTTGCCGAAGGTCGCGAGCGCCTCGGCGAGCTCCTCCTTCACAATCCCCCAGCGACCCTTGCCCTCGGCCTCGCCCAAGAGCTGTTTGATTTCTTTGGCGCGCTTGCGCTTCTCCTTCAGCTCCTTCTGAATGACCAGAATCTCCAGCCGCGCCAATCGATAGAGCTTGAGCTCCAAAATGGCGTCCGTTTGTTCCGCATCCAGATTGAAGCGCGCCATGATCTTCTCGGCGGCGTCCGCCTTGCCCTCGGAGGCGCGGATGATGCGCAAAATCTGGTCCAGTGCATCGAAGACGGTGGCAAAGCCGTTCAAGATGTGGATGCGCCGTTCCAGAGCGCCGAGCTCGTGCTCCAGCCGGTGCGTGACGACCTCGAGCCGGAAGTGCAAGAAGTGCCAGAGAATCTGGGCCAGATCGAGCCGCTCGGGTCGCCCGACCTCCGGATTTTCGGTGGGCACCAAGCAGGTTAGATTCACGGGAAAGTTCGTCTGCAGCGGGGTGTGCTTGCAAAGGTAGGCCAGCACCTTGTGCTCGTCGGCGTCCGCTTTGAGATCGATCTCGATGGCGACGTCTTCCGTCGACACGTCGCGCACATCCGTGATCAGCGGCATCTTGCGCGAGGTGACGACCTCGGCGATGCGCTCGACCAGGTTGGCCTTGTTCACGCCGTAGGGAATCGAGTCGATGATGATCTTCTTGCCGCCACGCCCCTTGCTGCCGGCCTTCCAGGTGCCGCGCACTTTCAGCGTGCCGTGGCCCGTCTCGTAGACCTGCTTGATCTCCTCGGCGCTGGATACGAGCCGGCCTCCGGTGGGAAAATCAGGGCCCTTGACGGTGCGGCAGAGCTCGCGTGAGCTGAGCTCTTTGCCGGCCACCAGCGCATCGAGCAGCCGCAGCGAAGCCTGCAGCACCTCTTCCGGATTGTGCGGGGGGATATTCGTGGCCATGCCCACCGCAATGCCCGAGGCCCCATTGATCAGCAGGTTTGGCAGCTTGGCGGGCAAGACGACGGGCTCGGTCTTGGTGCCGTCGTAGTTGGGCCGAAAATGCACGGTTTCTTGACCCAGCTCGGACAGCAGCTGGCTCGATACCGGGCTGAGTCGGCACTCGGTGTAGCGCATGGCAGCGGCCGGATCGCCATCGAGCGAGCCGAAGTTGCCCGAGCCATCGACCAACACGGCGCGCATGCTGAATGGCTGGGCAATGCGCACCAACGCATCGTAAATCGCCGAGTCGCCGTGAGGATGGTAGTTGCCCATCACGTCGCCCACCACCTTGGCGCACTTGCGGTGCTTGGCCTCGGCGGTCAAGCGCTGCTGCCACATCGTGTACAAGATGCGGCGCTGCACCGGCTTCAGGCCGTCTCTGACGTCGGGTAGGGCCCGGCTGGTGATGACGCTCAGCGCGTAGTTCAGGTAGCGGTCCTGAGTGATCTGGTGCAGCGGGACTGGCTCCGGCGCGCTCGTTGCGGCTGGGGCACCTTTGGCGGGCGGCCGCTTGCCCGGCGGCTCTCCGTCGAACAGCTCGGCCTGAGGCGCACGCTTCGACTCGGCGCGCTTGCGCGACGCAGGACTAGAGGACTTCGTGGTGTCTTTTGGGGTTTTTCGGCGAGCCAACCAGATAACTCCCGACCGGCGGGGCCGGACGCTGCGGCCGGCACTCCAAAGATGCCGGCAGCGACTAGCTATCAGCTCCTGCCCGCGTGCTGCCAGCTTTTAGCGTCGCTCCGGGGTAGTTTGTGGAGCCCACGACCATGCTGCGCGCCCCGACTCCATCTGCTGCCTCTGGCCTCCAGGGCGCTGGGCTGCTCCTCGGGCTGCTCCTCGGACTTGGCCCTCCGGCTTGTCGCTGCTCGGATTCACCCGAAGATTCAGCCGATGAGGGCCTGCTCGACGAGTCCCTTTGCGCTCAAAAAGGTACGGTCTACATCGCCGACGAAGTCAGGACGAAAGGCACGCTCAGCAAGCTCCGGGCCGTGCACGGGGGCTGCGAGCCCTGTCCGAAAACCTTGCCGCGCGGCGCACCAACGGGGGCCCGCTGCCAGGCTTACCAGGCCTGCTCGACACATTGCTGCAGCTGCCCGGCAAGCGGGCGCAGCTTCAGCGTGGCCGCCTGCATCGCTGGCAGCTGCGCGGACACCACCAGCGCCTGTGACGCCGCCCTTCGGCAGTTCGGCACCGAGCTGTGCGGCAAGTAAACGGTTGTCCCAGCCCCAGCCCCA
>CBFGRJ010000180.1:0-13650 GCA_965651135.1 uncultured Myxococcales bacterium | reverse complement strand
GAGACGCCCGACGCGCGCCGCCGGTGGGCGTCGCAAGAGGTAGTGACGATGCCGATGAATGCCCGATGCGTTCAGGGCTGGCCGAGACAGAACCGATTGATTTCGGCGACGAGCACCGCCTCTTGCTCGGCAACTCGATCGAATTGCTGCTGACTGGCTTCGGCAGCCTCCGGGTTCTGGTCGTTCAGCGCCTTGGCGCCCTGACTCAATGCTGCACTCGCTTGCTCCGCCAAGCCCGCGTACTGCTTGGCGCGCGAGACGAGCTCGGGTTCGGTCAAAGCCAGCGCCTGCACTTCTTTGGCCAAATCGCGATACCGCACTGCCAAGAGCTTGCGGTGGTTGGCTATGGCGGCCAGGTCATCCGCTTTGGGCTGCGGGCGCGCGTCCATTTCGCGCAAGCTTTGGTTGACCCGACCTATGAACTGCTGACACTCCTGCGCCCGCGTCTGACAGGCCGACCCCACGCAGAGCCCCAAACAGGCCAGTGCCTGAACGGGCATGAGGCGACGCAGCATGAAACCCAGACGCGTCAAGACACGACGCTGTAGCCCCTTTGATGCGCCTGCGCAAGGTTCAACGAGCAGGCCAGGCCTTCGCCATGGCTAGCGTTGCCAATGCCAGCGGCCCAACCCACAGCGCAAACCAAGCGAAGCGACCTTGCTTGACCACTCGGCGCAGCAGCACCAGCGCCGCCACTCCGCTCACGAAAGCCACGGCCGCACCCACCACGGCTCCCGGCAGTGCATCGGTCTCAGCGGTGATTTTCGAACCTTCTAGCAGCACGGCGCCCAAGACCGCCGGTATGGACATGAGCATCGACAGTTCGAACGCTCGGTCCTTGCGAACGCCCAACCAGAGCGCCACGGCAATCGTGGCGCCACTGCGCGATAGGCCGGGCATGACCGCCAACCCCTGAACCGCCCCCACGACCAGCGCACCCCATGGCGACAAGGAGGCCGCCTCTCCCGCCTTGATCCAGCGCGTCGACAACAGCATGGCCGTCGTCACCAGAAAGCCGGCGCCCAGCGCCGCCGGCGAATGCGTGGCCTGCTCCGCCGGCTCTCGCATCAGAAGACCGATCGCTGCCGTGGGTAACGAGGCGATGAGCACGACCAGCGCGTCGCGCCCTCCATGCGTGCTCACGAAGCGGCGCGGCTGCGCCAATCCGAGCACCCCCTCACGTGCAGCGGGGGCGATGCGTTGCCACAACACGAGCAGCGTGGCCACCAAGGTGCCTGCGTGCAACATCACATTCAGCGTCAGTCCCCCCTCGTGGATTCCGAACACCAGCGTAGCCAGGGACAAATGTCCCGAGCTCGAAACAGGTAGAAATTCGGTCAAACCCTGCAAAAGACCCAACAGTGTCGCGTTGGCGAATGGACCCATGGCGCGCCTTGTACAGTGTTTTTTCCAGGGCTTCTAGAACGAAGAATCCCTGCCTCAGTCCGCTTTCTCGAGGGCGCCTTCGACGAGCTCGGCGAGAGAGCGCTCGCCCAACAGGCGCGCGTCGCTGTACACGATCTTCCCGGTTCGGTCGATGAGGACCAACGTGGGTAGCTTCGAGACGCCATACTTGGCGCTCACGTCGCCAGCCTCATCGAATACCGAAACGTACGATACAGGCCGGTGCCTCAGGAAATCCAGCGCGAGTCGGGGCTCCGCGTCCGTGTTGATGCCGACGACCATGACGTTTTCATCGGCATAGGTTTGAGCAATGCGATCCAAAATGGGCATTTGCTTTCTGCACGGCGCACACCAGCTAGCCCAGAAATCCAGCAGCACGACGCTGCCTCGTAGGTCCGCTAGGCGCAGTCGGTTGCCCGCGTCGCCTCCGTATATCACGGGCAATGCGAAAGCCGGCGCCTCGCGATCGCGTTGCTTGCCTGGATCGACATAGGGCAAGATCACGAAGGCGAACAGGAGGACGAGGCTCACTACCAGCCCACCCAATGCCCAGGCCTGCCGTACGTCTTTGGTGGGTTTCAATGCAGTCATGGTCGTAGAGAGGCCGAACGGCTGATGCGCCGCTTCTTGTTCGCGCGCGGTTGCTGTCGAGCGTTCGACAGTACTTTGGCAGCCGAAGTACCTAGCGCCGGTAGCCGCACGCTCAAGCGGGCTCCGCCCAGGGGACCATCCGAAGCCTGCACCGTGCCACCGTGCTCGATCACGATTTTCTTCACTATGGCCAGTCCGAGCCCGGTGCCGTCGCGCTTGCCGGTGACATAGGGATCGAAAATGGCCGCATGCAAGCCTTTGTCGATCCCGGGACCATTGTCGTCCACGTGAACCTCCCAGTACTGACCCGCTTGTTCCAGGCTCACTCGCACCTCGCCGGCGGTCGTTTTCGATTCTTGTACGGCCTGCACGCCGTTGCGGATCAGGTTGATCAGGACACGGCGAAACATCTGCCGGTCCAGATACACGCGAGCGCGCAGGTCTGGAATCACGAATGTCACGGCAACTCCCTGTTCCAAATCGAGGATCGACTCGCGATCGGTGTCCCTGGTCTCCTCGTCACCCAGCAACAACCGCTCGCGCTGCGCGTTCAAGAATTCGCTCAGATCCGCTTCTTCCAGCTGCGCCTGAGGCAGCCTGGCAAAATTGGAGAATTCGCTCACGAGCCGCCTGAGAGTCCCGACTTCGTCCTCCACGATCTCGAGCGTGGTATCGAGCAGCTTCTTGTACTCTGGCTCCCCCTCGCGATAGCGCCGGTGCGCTTCTTGGACCGCCAGCTGGATTGGTGTCAAAGGGTTCTTGATCTCGTGTGCCAACCGGCGTGCCATTTCTTGCCAGGCTCCGATACGCTGCAAGTACTCGATGCGGGCGCGGCTCGATTCCACCTCCGCTAACATGCGATTGAAGGCACGCGCAAAGTCCGTGATCTCGTCGTTGCCGCGCTCCGAAACTCGGACACTCAGATCGCCGGCCGCCACGCGCTGGGTCGCTTCGGCCAATTCGTCGATGCGCGTCGTCACGCCCCGGGCCAACAGCGTGCCGACCCCGACAGAAGCCAGAATCGTGATGCCGAGCAACAACGCCAAGGCGTAGATGTAGCTGCGCTCGTCTTCGCGGCGGCGAGCGGCCACTTGCCGGTAAGTGTTCACGAATTGGCTCATGCCTTCGAGCTGGTCGAAGCGGGCCTTTTCAGCAGCGAATACGGCCACCAACTGCGGCGTGGCTTCGGCTCCCTCGATAGCGAGCCCCACCGGAGGGACCAGGGGCTGCTCCACACGCAAGCGATTCTCTTTCACTGGATCGAGCGGGCGCCCCCGATCGACGCTGGCAAGCGCCTCGTCGTCGAGCTCGACGCGGAGCGATACCAAGCTCGGGTGAGCAGCAAATGCCTTCTCGAGCGCAGCCTTGGTCGCCTGGGCATCCCCTTTTGTGGCCGCGTGGCGAAGCTCATGTTCGGTTGCGATCTGCGCCGCTTCAGCGCGCATGCGCGACTTCACGGCGCGAGCCAATTCCTGATAGAGCTCCAAGGCTTGGTCCAGGCGACTTCCGATCTCCGGCATGAAAAAGCGCTCGGAAGTCTGGCGAATGGCGCTTTCGGCCAGCCAGATGGCAACGAGCACGGGAATCAGGGCCGTCACTACGATGGCGAGGGCCAGCCGGCGCCGGATTCGGCCGAGCACGGTCATGGGGACGATCTTAGTCACGGGGTGAGCGTTTCTCGACCAGCTTGTACAACAGCGCGAGTGGGTCGAACCCGAGAAGTGATTTCAGCTGCATTCCCGAGCCCTTCACCGCTTGCACGCGGTTCAAGAGGGCCCGTACCGGACCCTCGGGCGCCAGCCAGTCGATGGCTTTTGCGCGCTCGGTCAGCGCGCGGACTCCCTGCAGAGCAGCCAAACCAGCGTCGATGCCCAGGGGGATCGCCAATGCCGGCACCACGGGGGTGAGGATCACCTCTCGCAAAGCGATGCTCTCCGCCCATGCTCCTCTGCGTTTCGATGCGGCCAACATTTGGAACGTCGCGAACTCGGCGTAGCAGCCTACCGCCACTGGACCCAGCAGCTGCTCGGTCGCGTGCAGTAAATGTCGATAGTCGCGCGTCCAGTCACCCGATACAAGCCCCATGCTCGGCCGGAGCACGCTAGGGCCCACGATGCGGTCGAACCCTCGATCAGCGCGACGTGCGGCCATGCAGGTATGGAGCACACCATGACGAAAAGCGCCAAAAAGCAGCGTGTGTCCCACTGGACAGAGCTGGTCGAGCGCGCGCAGCACGGTCCGGTGGCTGGGGACCGGCCATTGCGAGAAACTCGATGGCCAGATGCGGACGCGCCCTTCCGCTTCCGCTTCGCGGACGAGCCCCACGAGTGTCAAGAGCTGCTTCAGGGAATCGTCGCCCGGGTGCAACCCTTCGGCGAAGCGATCGAACACGAGTTGCAGCGCGCCCGCTTGTAGCTCGAGCGCCCAGCGAGCCGAATGCCGCATGGCGACGTCGCTCAGCGCCTCGGGCCATGGCTCGCGCGCGGCATCCAACCGCCCGAGGTCCGTATGGATCAGTTTGACCAAGCTCCGACCCTCGGTCACGAGGATCACCCCCCCCGAAGCCGTAGCGGCTCGGTTGGTCGCTTCCGAATCTGGGGCACGCAGCGTGTCGAGCAGCTGAATCCACTCGCTGGCCGTATACCCGATGAATTGGAGGTCCGGAGCAAACACAGCAGCCCTACTGTGCCCTAAGGTTTGACCCCAAACACCATCAATCGGCCCGCACGGTCCCCGCTGACGATCAGCGATCCCGTTTCGTCCATGCCGATGTCTTCGACTTGGCCACTGCTGTCCAGGACCAGGCGTTTCGGGCCTCCGATTTGCGCGAGCTCCAACCCATCCGAGCCTCCTCGCACGAGCCACTCGGAGTCCCGAGTAAACCACAAGCGCTTGATCCAATCTCCGTTTCGCAGATCCGCGACCTGCCGGTGCTCCCCTTCTTTATTTCCTAGTTGCCATAGCGTGGTGAAACCCGGTCGTCCCTCTTCTGCCAAAAGGCCGTTAGCTGCGAAGGCTAGGCTGTCGCTTTCGCTTTCGTGTCGAACCAGCCGGTGGTAGACGCTCGGCTCACTGAGCCGCCACCACCAAATCGAGCCCTGCACCCAGGCAACGGCGATGCGTTGGCCCTCTGCGTCGAGCGTCAAGCTCTTCACGTCAATGGGAGGCCCAGGTACCTGAATCTCCGCGACTTTGACCCCCGAAGCGTTGAGGTCGTGGATACGAATCACGCCGTCTCGATGCGCCAGAGCCAAGCGGCTACCGGACAGGGCAGCTGCGGTAATGGGCGCTTCGTGCACCTTTACCGGCGTCCGCTTGCGGCTTTCGGCCACCTCGTAGCGCTCGACGCCGTTCCGGCACACCACGAACAGGGCGGAGCCATGGAAGAAGAGCCCGCTACGGACCACCTCCCCCGAAGGCGTGAAGGTGCCTGCCGGCGCGCCGGTACCGAGCTGGTACAAATGCGTTTCGGAGTCACTGCTGAACGCTACCCGTGCGAGCCCGCGATGCACGGCCACGCCACGAGCGAACCCGCCTGGCAGCGCCTGCCAATGCAGCTTCACCCGCTCCACGTTGGCGGCCGTAATGGCGGCGGGTGCCACGCGCGCCAGCGGCGACAGGGCGGTCGAGGCAGCGGCCACCTCGGGGCGCTCTGTGTGTCGAGCTTCTCTAAAAGTGGCGGCGCAGCCGAGCATGCCCCCGGTGATCGTGGCTACGAAGAGACAACGCGAGGTGGTGCCGAACATGTGGCGTGGAGGTTACCCAAAAACGCAGCCTCGATCCAACCGCCGCGTGGCATGACCGAAGGCGTCATTCGATGCGCGCCAGGGAGATCAACGCGACCAAGCAGAAACCGAGGGCTACACACAAAAGCCCGGTGAGCAGCGTAAAGAACGGTCGTTGCTGCAAGAAGCGGCGCGGCTGTTTGGCCGCGAATCGGTCGAAGTGCTTTTCGATCTCTCGATCGGCTGCCCGTACTCTGGCCGCGATCAGCACCACAGCCAGCGCCAGCGCGAACAGCGCGAACAGCGCGGCCAAAAGTCGAGCCTGACGCGGGCGCTCGCGACTCTTTTCGTAGGCCTGCGGCAAGCCGTCGAGCAGCAGCACGTCGCGCACGTCGAGCGTTTGGCTGATCTGGTCAGAAAGGGGCCAGCCCACTGCTGCGGGCGAATTCATGTCCGGCTCGCTCGAGACGACCGCCCACAATGGACCAGCCAGGCCATCGGGCAACGGGATGTCGGCGCGCACGGTCAGAGCTTCGGCAGGCGGGAATTCGACACGCGCCCCGAATAGGCGAGCCCGCTCGTCGATCAACGACACGAACGCGGCATCTCGTGGCACGGGCGACACGAGCTCCAGCACCTTTCCCTTCAACCTTGCGTGCAAGGCGCCCGGAACCACGGGCAACGTCGAGTACCATCGAGCACGGCGCCGGTCGCTTTCGGCCTCCACGGTTAGCGTCACCACATGCTCCGCCGGGGTGATCGCGCAGCTCACCAGGCCCTGTTCGTTCGTGGTCAGTGTCACGGGCTCCCTGGGCTCCGTCACGCCTCCCAAACGCAGCGTCACGCGGGCCCCCGCCACCGGACCTGCGGCGTCCCGGACCTCCACCTCGACGGGATCGCTGAACGGCACGGCAAACACACCACGACCAGGGCGGACTCGAATCTCCAAGTCGCTCCCGCGCCGACTTCGAATCCATCCGCCGCGCCGGCGCGCAGCGGCCAGCCATTGGGTGCGCGAGAGCTCCACGCTGCCTTCGGCCAGCAGCTCTCGCTCGCTGGACACTCGCAGCTGCACAGCGCCGTGCTCGATGGGCTCTGGCATGCGCAACACCACCTCGGTGAATCCTGCGCCGTCTGTCTTGCCCCTAAACCCCGCGATCGCGCGGCCCTCTGCCCATGCCTCGACCGAAACGGGGACGCGTCGAAGGGGGCGCTCCACCTCGTAGTAGCGCTCTATCGCGTGCAATCTGAGCCTGATGTCTCGAACGCCCTCGGTCGGTCCACCCCACACGCGCGCCGCGCGATAGCTCTGGGGAGCCCCTACCACGAAGATCGCGAACCCAATCACCAGGGCGGTCAGAAGCGGTAGCGCGTACAGCACCCAGGTGCCGAGGGAGCGCCAGCCGCGACGTTCGGCTTGCCGACTGACGGTTTGGTCCACACTCTGCCGATCGCTCTGGCGCATGTTGGCCGCCGCTGGATGAATGCCGACACGTCGATTGCCCCGGCTCGCCTCACTAGCCACTCGACTGTAAACCCTGCTAGGCTCCGCCGCCAAGCGCCATGGCTGAGCAACGCAAGATCCGACGAAAAACCCAAAAGAAGAAACCCGGCACTCAACGCAAGCGTCGCGAGCTGCGCTTTCAGCCCAAGACCACGCAGAGCGCATGGCTGATGTTCGGGCTGGGTATGCTGGGCGCATTGGCTTTGGGCGCGGGCGTGTTTGGGCAATGGGTCAAAGATCCGCCCATCGACTACTCGGCTTTTCTGGTCGCTGGCGGTGCCATCGGTTTGGGTATAGCGCTCTGGGCGGGTGACCTGTCCGGAGTGCCAGTGCGTGTGGGCGATGCGGGTATTGCCCTGGAGAAAGCCGGCGATGTCGTGCGCATGGCCTGGTGCGACATCGAACGCATCAGCGTCGATGGCGGCCAGCTGGTGGCCAAGGGCGACGACTTGACCTTCTCGATTCCAATCGCTGCGCACCCTCAAGCGACAGCCTGGATCCTGAAGGAAGGCGTGCAGCGAATTCCCAACGCGGTCGACGTCAAGCGCCGAGCCATCAAGGAGCTGCCCAAGCCCGATCCAGAGGCGGGAGAAGAGCTGAAGGTCGAAGGCATCCAGGTCGCAGGCCGGCATTGTCGGGAGAGCGACGTGTTGATTTCCTTCGAACGGGACGCGCGGCTGTGCCCCAACTGTTGCGAGGTGTATCATCGCCAGCACGTACCGAAGGTCTGTGCAACCTGCGAGCAACCCCTCGGTGAGCGAGCCTTGACCGCTTGAGCCCTCCCTCGAATCAGAACCAGGAGAAATCCCAATGGCTAGTCCCAGTTTTCCAGAGATAGACGTTTCCGGTAGCGGCCAACTCTACGCTCGCTTGAACACCACTCAAGGCGCGATCAGTTCGTAGAGTCCGTCGAGGTATTCCGCAGCAGCACGCCACCCACCCAGTAGTCGGCAAGCGTAGGTCAGCGAGGCGCGCTCAGCACGCGAACTTCCCCCCGGGCGATCTCGAGTACCGAGATGGGTGAACCGCCGTAATAGGCGGACAGGCCGACGTCTATGCGCCATACGGTTTGATTGCAAATCGAGGTGATGCCGTTCTTCTGCACCGTGTGCCCTACAACCATGCGCCGCACATCGAGCGCCGCGAGGACGCGCTGGGCGGTCTGGCACACCCCCGCCGTTTCATTGCCACCGTACAGGCGGGTCCACACCAGCGCATCCTGCGAGGTGATGGACGGCGGTTGCTCTGTCGTAGTGCCCCGCATCCACGCGCTCACTTCGTGATTGATGGCGTCGAGCCCATGGCTCACGTGCTCAGGCAAAACGCCGGCGTGCGCGAACACCGAGTCACCCACGATCACGGTCACCTTGCGCTCTGCGAGCAGGTTTGCGTATTGCCCACCCGGCAAGAAGGCTGCAGCCCGCTGCTTGAAACGCTGCGGGAATCGCTCGCCCAGCGGAGACGCCGGCGAGACCGTACCGAAGTCGAGCCCCGCCGGGGTCACGTACCTGAAGTCTCCCTGGACATTCATGGTCTCGTGGTTGCCGTTGAGCGCATGCACCGCGCCTCCCTGCGCTCGTGCTTGCTCGGCAAGCCGTTCGAAAAGGTCGACGATCTCGCGCTCCTGATCGCCACGATCGAGCTGATCTCCGGTTTGCACCACGACCAGCTTGCCTCCAATCCATTGATCCGATTTATCGATCGCGCCGGCCAAGCGCAGCGCTGCACGGGTCGCCGCCAGGTCGCCGTGCACGTCACCGATCGCCACCAAGCGAGCTGGCTCGGCGAAGCGGTGCTCTTTGCCATGCTGCGCCTTGGCCTGAACACTGGGCTTGCGTACTTGCGCCTCTTGCCTCGACACCGGTTTGGGCTCTTCGGGCACGCTGCGGTCGCGACAGGCCGCAAAGGCCGGCATCAGCAGGATCAGGCTCAGTATCCCCGAAAATTTCATGCCCGCCTCGAGTCTTCTGCCTGGAGCATTTGTACCACGACCACGGGCCGCGTCCCACTCCAGTCCGTGAGGGCACGGCGTGCGGCGCGCCGGATTTCTTCCTCGGTATGATTGGAGCTCGAACCAGGCTTGCGTCGCAAGCATTCACGGACTCCGCGCTCGACGGCCATGACGGCTTCCGGCACCGTATCCAAACCCGGGACCCCCCGTGCACTCACACTCGGACCATACAAGCAAGTGCCGTCGCGCCCTAGCACCACGGAGACGATCACGACACCCGTGCGGGCCAACTCCACGCGACGGCGCATCGTTTCTTTGTCGAGAGCTTCGCCTCCGAACGCGATGCTCACGGTTCCGTGTGTCACCGGAGCCCCGGCCGTGAGGGCCTTGCCATTGAGCAAGACTGGCGTGCCATTCTCGACGACGAGAGTGTCCGGGACACCCAGGCTTCGTGCAAGGCGCTCGTGAGCCATGAGGTGGTGGAGTGTGCCGTGCACGGGGACGAATGCCGCTGGGCGAAGCAGGCGAATCATTTCGGCTTGCTCGCTCCGGCCGGCATGACCACTCGTGTGCACATCGGGATCGCTCTTGTACGTGTGCAAGCGTATTCCTTGGCGCAGGAGGTCGCAAAACAGCTGGTGAACCGCGCGTTCGTTGCCCGGTATGACCCGCGCCGAGTGGATGACGGTATCGCCGGGCAAAAGGCGCAAGAGTTGATGGGTGCCACTCGCTAGACGTCGCAGAGCCGAAGCGCTCTCGCCCTGGGTTCCCCCGGCCAACACCAACACTCCGTTCCTCCGCTGAGCGCTGACTTGGTCGGCGCTCACCAGCAAATTGCTCGGCCAATCCAGGCGCTTGATGCTTCGGGCCGCCTCGACATGAACCTGAAGACTGCGCCCAAGCAGGCAGAGCTTGCGCCCCGTTGCCTGGGCAATCTTGCCGATCAGCTGCAAGCGCTGAACGTTGCTCGCAAACATGGCAATCACCACTCGGTGCGGCGCCGCCTCCACCAGGGCGTGCAAGGCTCGACCCACCTCTCGTTCGGAACCGCGTCGCTCGGGCACGTCGATGTTCGTGCTGTCACTCAGCAGCAACCTGACGCCGGCATCGCCAATCGCACGAAGGCGCTCGACATCCGTCGGCTCACCGTCCGGAGGGTCGAGGTCGAAATTGAAATCGCCGGTGTGGAACACGGTCCCTTGACAGGTCTGAATACTCAGCGCGCTGGCTTCGACGATGGAATGAGACACGCGTACCGGCTCTACCGTAAAGGGGCCGACGCGGTAGCGAGTGTTCACTTGGGCTTCGTGCAACGTCACGTCTTGCTCGCGGTACTCGTGCTCCGCCAAGCGATGCCTGACCAGCGCCAGAGCGTGCGGCGGCCCCCAAATCGGCAACTCCAACTCCCGCAGCAGATAGGGTACCGCCCCGATGTGGTCCTCGTGTGCATGGGTTAGAAATAGACCCACCACGCGCTCCCGCTCCCGCCTAAGCCAGGAAAAGTCGGGGTGGATCACGTCGATGCCGATGTCGTTCTGAGGGAACGCCGTACCGCAATCGACCACGAGAATGCCGTCTGCCTGCTCTAGCGCAAAGCAGTTCATACCGATTTCGCCTAGCCCTCCCAGTGGCACGAAACGAAGGGGTGAATCGGATTCCTGCGGCACGAAAAACTCGCCTACCGGCATAGCCGAGCCCGAAACGGACCGCCAATAATTTGTGGACTGGCGAGGCCCCGCTCGGGCCGCTAACTTAGCCGTCTCCCCGCGAGGTAAGACGTGTCAGAGCAAAAAAGCATCTCCATAGAAGAAGCACGCGAGCTCATGGACCAAGGCTACGTGTACGTCGACGTGCGCAGCGAGGCCGAGTTCGAGCGCGCGCATATTCCAGGTGCCCTCAACGTACCGCTCAGCCATCAGACTCCTCGAGGGTTGGCGCCCAACCCGGACTTTTTGAGCGTATTCGAGGCTGCCTTCGGCAAAGACGAGAAGCTCGTGCTCGGCTGCAAGTCGGGCGGGCGAAGCAAGCGCGCCCTGGCGATCTTGAGCCAAGCCGGGTTCAGCGACGTGGTGGAAATGGCGGCCGGCTTCGAAGGCAGCCGTGATGCGTTCGGGCGACCCATCAAGGGCTGGCTGCAGAGCGGCCTACCTACTGAAACCGGTATACCGGCAGGTCAAGGCTACGCCGACGTCCAACAGCGCAAACCCAAGTAGCTAGAGTTTGATCCTAGGGTTTGGGGAGCTGGGTTCGGCGCACCCGTTCATAGTCTTTGGCGGCTTGCTCAATCAGCTCGAAATCTCGGGCCGCACGCTCCGCCTCCGCGACCAGAGTAGGGGTAAATAGCGTCAGCCCCCATATGCCGTTGTCGCGCCGGCGAAATGGGTAGCGCGTGCCCCGGACCGTCTCGACGGTGGCTCGCTCACCAACGACCTCCACTCGCTTGATCCCGGACAAATCGCGTCGCAAACGATCCAACCAGCGCTCACGTTCGGCATACAGAGCAAAGACGTCGGCGCCGTCCGGAGCTCGCGCGATCGAGTCGTAGCGCGCCGCAACCTTGCTGCGTTCCGGCTCAGGATAGGCCTCGAGCACCAGCTCGCGCGCCTGTTTGCGGTACTTCTGAATGGTATAGCAGGCGTGCTGCGCTCGAGTTTCGATGTAAGCGAAAAACTCGGTAGGTTTGCCACGATTGACCGCGGTCATCACTCTCAAGTATGCGCCCTCTACGGTCCGGTCGCTTGGGTAAGTGACCCAGGCCCACACGTACCAGAGCAAAGGGATACCTACGGCTATCGCGACGACATAGAGCGCTCGTTTACGCTTCACTGGGCCGGTTGTAGCACATGGTTTCGTCCGATGGCGCGGCAGCGGACTGTTCCAGCAAGCTCTGCAAGCGGGCCTTGAATGCCTCGAATGGATAAGGCTTCTGGAGAAAGCTCACCATATCTTCGCGACTGAAATGGCGCCGAGTCTCTTCTTCGCTGTAGCCGCTACAAAGGAGCACGGGGATATCGGGGCGCCGGCGGCGGAGCTCCCGAAGGACCTGAGCTCCGCTCAGATCGGGCATGGTCACGTCCAGCACTACCACGACGATTTCGGAGGCGCGGGAGTCGAACACACGGATTGCTTCCCGTCCCGTAGCAATCGCCAACACCTCGAACCCGATGCTGCGCAACAACAACTCCGTCACCGCGCGCACTCGCGCGTCATCGTCGACCAACAGCACCAAGCCACTGCCAGTCCACACGGTAGCTGCGTCGTGACTCGTCGACTCCGCTGCCTGCACCGGGTGATCACAACACGGCACCAGCACTTTGATCGTAGTCCCCTCACCCAGAGCGCTGCGCAGCACGATGCCGCCCTGGTGTCCGCGCACGATCCCCTGCACCGCAGAAAGGCCCAGCCCTCTCCCGGTAAACTTCGTGGTAAAGAAGGGCTCGAATACCCTGGCGCGCGTAGCTTCGTCCATGCCACATCCGTCATCGACGACTTCTATGAACGCATAAAGGCCAGGTCGCAGCTGCTGTGGGCCGTACAAACCTTCCACTGTCTCACCCACCTGTTCGGTGCCCGTCCGCACATGGATGGTGCCGACACGGTCTTCGAGTGCATCGGAGGCGTTGGTGAGCAGGTTCATGATCACCTGATGCATTTGAACCACGTCCACCTGGACGGCTGGGAGCTCCGGCGTCAGTTCGTAGTGGACGCTCGCCTTCTTGGAGATGGCAGCGCCGAGCAGGTGCCCCATTTCGCGGACCATTTCGGTCAGAGATACCGGACGCACGTCGAAATGCCCGCGGCCCGAGTAAGCGAGCATTTGATTGGTCAGTTCGGCTGCATGCAGTGCCGTATTCTTGATATCGACGATCAGCTGGGAGACATTCGCGTTTTCAGGGGAGTTTTCCAGGGCAGCCAGCGCCAGCTCCGCATTGGCGAGCACGCCGACCAGCAAGTTGTTGAAGTCGTGAGCGATGCCACCAGCAAGAACGCCAAGACTCTCGAGCTTCTGCGTTTCTTGCATGCGGCGTTCCAGCAGATGGCGTTGCTCTTCGGCTTGCTTGCGCTCGGTGATGTCCCGCGCCAAGCCCACGGTTCCGATGGCTACCCCCCGCGCGTCGCGTATGGGCGTCTTGAAGGTCTCGAACCATTTGACGTGCCCTCCGTCGACGATAGGCTCCTCCGCGAAGAACTTCTCGCCGCTCGCCATGACCCGGCGATCGTCCTGCATGTAGCGCTCGGCGTGCTCGAGAGGCCAGATGTCCTTGTCGGTTTTGCCCAGAACGTCTGCCTTGGGATAGCCGCATGCTCGAGCAAACGCTTCATTGACCGCCATGAACACGCCCTCGGTGTTCTTCATCCAGGCCATGTGCGGGATGTTGTCGAGAAGCGCCTGGGCTTGCGCGCGAGCGCCAAGGACCTGGTCCTCGGCCTCCGCCAGTCGACTGAGCTGCCGTTCGAGCTGCTCGATGCGCCTC
>CBFGRJ010000179.1:0-13682 GCA_965651135.1 uncultured Myxococcales bacterium | reverse complement strand
AACATACGCCATACTGAACGCATGTCAAGCTCACAAAGTGTCCACAGGCCCTTAGACCCTGGCTGCGGCGCCCGCGCCAGCGGGTGCAGGGGGCGAGCAGCCCTGCTGAACGACGAGGTTCAGGGGGTCGGGCCCGTGACTCGATTGCGGCCGGCGTGTTTTGATGCGTACAGGTTTGCGTCTGCTTCCTGATACAGACTGTAGGCGCTTTGGCCGGCCGTGAGCTGTGCCACACCGGCGCTGATCGTCACCGGAATGCGCGTGTCGCCGTGGACGAAGTCCGCGGCTTCGACTCGGGCGCGAAGCGCTTCGGCGATGCGGGTCGCTTCGGCCCCAGGGGCTTCGACCAGCAGGGTGAACTCTTCACCTCCGACTCTGAAAACCTTGTGCTCACCAGCGCTCGCTTGGCTCAGCTCGCCGAGCTGCTTCAGGACCATATCGCCCGCTGAATGCCCGTAGGTATCGTTGATTTGCTTGAAGTAGTCGACGTCGAAGATGACGAGGCTGAGGTCTTCACCCTCTGCAGATGCTCGGAGCGCCGCGTTGGTGAACGCTTCGTCGAAGGCGCGTTTGTTGTGCAGGCCCGTCAACGCGTCGGTGGTAGCCATGCTCAAGATCTGCTGGTGGTATTGCAGCTCTAGCCGGCTTTCCATGTACTTGAGTACCAGCTCGCCGACTTTGATCTTGTCGCCATCGTTCAGCTGGTGAGCCTTTTCGATGCGCTTGCCGTTGAGGTACGTACCGTTCGTGGAGCCCAAGTCTGCCAGCGTGTAGCGTCCGAGCACGCGCTGGACCGAAGCATGGCGGCGGCTGACCTTGGAGCTCGACACGGAGATGGCGCACTCTTCTTGGCGACCGATGTCGACCACTTTGTCACCCAGATCGTAATGTTGCCCGAGCCCCGGCCCGGCGATTACGACCAGACAAGGGCTGCCAGCGGTCTTCGGTCGTTCCGAAGGCACCGCGATGGCGGTTTTGCCGAGCTGGTCGCGATCCACAACCCTGATCGTAGCCGGCATCCACGAGCAACGTCAATTGCTCCGGGGCCTCGCACCGAGAGCTTAGGAGTCGTGTCGATGTCTGATTTGGTGCTCTTTGGTCGCGTCCTCGCGCTAGGGCCAGCAGGCTTCTTTCAAGGACAAGGGAGGGGTCCCCCAAACCCTGGGTTTGGCAGAGCGCCACCCCAGGCTACACTGTCTCCTCGCGGGCCAGGTCCCATGAAAGTCGCATTACTCTATCCGCCACCCTGGAAACTTGCGGAACCGGGTCAACCACCGTACCCGCCTGGCGTAGGTCCGCCCGCGGATTTTCGGGCAGGCGATCTGGACGCTGACTTCTATCAGTTGCCGTATGGGCTGTTGACGCTGGCAGCCGAGGCCGTCCGAGCGGGGCATCGCGTGAAGGTCTTCAACCTGTCGGCGTTTACATGGCAGCGGGTGGAGCAGGCGGTGCGAGCGCTGGATGCCGATGTGTTCGGTATGTCGTGCTGGACCGCCAATCGACGTGGAGTAGGGATGGTTGCCGAGCTGATTCGGCGTTGTCACCCGAGGGCTCACATTGTCGTCGGCGGACCGCACGCGACGCCCCTGGCCAAAGAAATGCTCGAGCATCATGCCGCAATCGACACGGTGTGCCTGGGTGAAAGTGAGCACACCTTCATGGAGTTGCTCGACACGCTGGCGCGGGGAGAGCGTCCATTGGGCATCGCGGGCACGGTGTTTCGAGGAGAGCGAGGCGTGGAACGAGGTCCAGGCAGGCCGGCCATCAAAGAACTGGACTCCTTGGCCATGCCGCACCGCTACTTCACGTCCCACATTTTGATGACTTCGCGCGGCTGCCCGTGGGCATGCACCTTTTGTGGCGCCGAAACCACCTGGGGCCGCGGTTTTCGGGGCCACTCCGTGCAATATGTGGTCGATCAGCTCGAATTGGCAATGGCGAAGCTGCCGGTGAAAATGATCCAAATCAAGGACGATACCTTCACCGCGAATGCGAAGCGAGCGAAGGCGATCTGTCAGGAAATTCGTCGGCGCAAGCTCAATTTTCTGTGGAGCTGCGACACCCGAGTCGACGTACTGTCAGAAGAGCTGCTGTTGGAAATGCGGTTGGCCGGGTGTCAGCGGTTGAGCCTCGGTGTGGAATCCGGATCCAACGAGATCTTGAGGAACATCGACAAGAAGATCGACGCGGACACCATCGTACGGGCCACGCACATGGCCAAGAGTTACGGCATCCAGGTGCGCCATTACATGATGCTGGGTAACCGCGGCGAAACCCTGGAGACGTTTCGCGAAACCCTTGCGTTCTTGGAGCGCGCTCAGCCACACCAATACATCTTTTCTTGCCTCTCGATTTTTCCGGGGACCAAAGATTTCAGTCGAGCCGAGGCGGAAGGTTGGCTCAACAAGGAGGTATATTTCGAAGGGGATTTTCAAGAGCTGAAAACCCCATTCGATGCGTCCGAGGCCACCACCCGAGCCATGAACGAATGGTTCGCCGAGCATTCCGGTCTTCAAGATTGTTACATCGAAGACGTCGCAGCAGCACGCGCCATTCTCGACAAGGTAGGGGACTACCATGCGGCGCACATGGACTTGGGGGCGGCGTATCTGCGCGAGGGGCCGCTTGGCGCTGCGGAGCAGCACATTTTGCGCGCTCTGGAGCTCGGCTATCCGGTCCCTGGGCTAGCGTACAACCACCTGGCATGCATTGCCTTCGAACGCGGGGATATCGAAGGAATGCAGAACCATTTCATGACAGCTGCTCGGAGCGATCCCCAACATCATGTGCTCATCGGCAACGTGGAGGCGGCACGTTCATGGTTCAAACAGCGAGGACCGGAACGGGGCGTTCCCCTCAGGCTCAAGGTGCGCCACGATTTTCAGTTGCTCGAGCGGACCACTCAACCCACGTTGCCTGGACCCCTGCCCGACGATTTTGCGGATTGGGATAGTGTGCCCGAAGCAAAGCCCGAGCTGGGCCTACCCAAGCCCGACGAAGTCATGCTCGAAGGCCACGAGCGCCAAGGCTTCCCACAAAAGCGTCTGAGAGTGCTGCATTAGGACGGTGGTCGAAGCTTCTGCGGCCTCCGCGTCCTCTTGCGGTGAGCACTCCCGTGCCGCGGAGCCGAGACCCGAAGCCTCAGGCGCGCGAGGAGCGCCGGCTTACTCCAACTCTTTGGTGCGCCTGAGGCCGTAGGCTTTGATCAGGTTGTAGACGTGTGCGCGTGTGAGGTCGAGCTTGCGCGCCGCGGCAGCGACGTTCCAGCTCGTTGCTTCCAAGGTGCGGCGTAGCAGGTAGCTCTGGAAGACGCGGGTGGCTTCCTGGAAGGTGAGCGCTTCTTCCGGTTTGTCGTTTTCGCGAAAGAGGTGGCTTGCCTCGACACGTTCCAGGCGCTGGGCGGCGGCTCGGAGCACGGCGGATTCGACGGCGGTCTGGAGCTCGTGCATATTGCCTCGCCACTCGGAAGCTTCGATGGCCCGAATGGCCCCGGGACTGAGCGCGACGCGCGAGAGCTTGTGCTTTTCGACGGCTCGTTGACAGAAGAATTGGGCCAAGGGTACCAGGTCTTCGCGGCGCTCGCTGAGCGACGGAAGGCGCAAGGTGAGCACCTGCAACTGATACAAGAGGTCCTCGCGAAAATCGCCCTTCTTGACGGCTTCGTGCAGGTCGTTGCTGGTGGTGGCAATCACGCGCGTATTGGCGGTCAGTAGGCGATCGCCGTCGACGGGGCTGTATTCGCGACTACGCAAGAATCGCAGCAGCTTGGCTTGCGCGGCCAGTGGAAATTCGCTGATCTCCTCGAGGATGAGGGTGCCGCCCTCGGCGCTCGCGATGAGTCCGTCGCTGACCTCGCCGCTCGGATCCGCGTACCCGAACAACTCGCGTTCGACCAGCGCCTCCGACACGGCTGCGCAATCGAAGACCTCCAGCGGTTGGCTACGTCGTTTGCTGTTGTTGTGGATGATGCGGCCAAGGCGGGTTTTACCCGTGCCTTTTTCCCCCGTGATCAATACTCCGATTTCGAGCGGCGCAATCAGCTCGACCTCACGCAACAGGGCAGCGACCGTGCTGCTTCTCCCGACCAACTCGTCCAAAACCAGCCTTTGGCGCAGCTCGGAGGTGGGATCTTCCTGGAGATCGGCCTGTGTGCGCTTGACCAGGTTCTGAAAAATGGGTGCGACGTGCTCGGAGAATTGTTTGGCACACACCACGTCTTCGTCGGTGAAAGGGCCAGGGCTTTCTCGCCCGGATAGATACAAGACGCCCAGGGGCGCTTCTTTGCCGACCGGTGCGCAGAGAACCGAATCGATGCGCGAGCGCTTCACACTGTCGCGATCGCGGAAGCGTGGATCGAGGAGTGCCGATGCAGTGACCACCACTTCCCCCGTGGCTACTGCCTCCGAAATGATGCCGCGCGAGACGAGCTGGCGCACTCGATCCAGCTCCTCTTCGGAAAAGCCCGTGCCTCGCCACCAGCTGATCTCGCTTTGGTCCGACGGATCGAAAATTTCGAGGTAGCCCTGACTAGCGCCAGCGGCAGCTACCACGAGCTCCAGCGCCTCCTCCAGGCAGGCGCTCGGCGAGGAATGTGCGTTTAGGTTGAGCAAACCTCGATACAGGTCGCGCTCCCGGACGAGTCGATCGTGCTCTTGCCGTACGTCAGTCATCTGAGCGTCGCGGTGCTCCCCCAAGTTCACAGGTCATTGAGCTGCAGCCATTCGGGCACGAAATACACGGAAAAAGCAAGCACTGCTTCCCGGCCGGGGCTCTGTTGGTGTGAACCGCATTGGCCGATTGGCCGAGGCAGCCAGCGCTGGCGGTTCTACAATAGACGGCAATCCACGTGCTCGTCGACACCCATTGCCACTTGGACTTCGAGGCCTTTGCCGAGGATCGCGATCGAGTCGTGGCGCGCGCGCGGCAGGCGGGCATCGGTCCCATAGTGCTTCCTGGAGTGGCTCCTAGCGCGTGGAGCGAGCAAGCCAAGGTCGCACGAAGTGTTCCTGACAGCTACGTGGCTTTTGGCATCCATCCCTTCTGGGTTCACGAGGTGGCGCTCGCCGCGCTCGACGACACCCTGAGCGACCTCGAGACCACCCTGAGGAAGCACGGCGCAGTAGCCCTGGGTGAGTGCGGGCTGGACGCTCTCGTGCCCCGGCGGGGCGGTGCTCCGTTGGAAGCGCAGGTTTCGGTCTTGGAGCGTCAGCTCGAGCTGGCCAAGCAGATGGGGCTACCCGTGATCATTCACTGCGTCCGTGCGCACGGGCAGCTCCTCAGGTCGCTCGAGCGCGCGGGCAAGCTGCCCGCGGGTGGCGTATTGCATGCCTACTCGGGTTCGGCCGAGCTCGTCGAGCGCTACCGCGGTCTGGGATTCTTCTTCGGCTTCGGTGGTGCCGTGACGCGCCCCGGGTTCAAGCGAGCGCAACACGCTCTGGCTCGGGTGCCGCCCGATCGATTGCTGCTCGAGACCGACGCCCCGGACCAGCCCGGCGTGTGGTGCTCCGGGCGTAACGAGCCGGCTGAGCTCGCGAAAATAGCGAGCGAAATCGCCAAAATGCGCGGTATAAGCCTGGAGCTACTCGCGCAGCAAACGACGCTGAATGCGGAAAGGTTGTTCCCCATCGCCCAGCAAAGTGGGTGACGCACGCACCTCCGGGTCGCCCTGGGCGAACGCCAGCCGTTCTGCTAAACGCCTCTCGATGCAGTTGCCGATTACCTTAGACGA
Source organism: uncultured Myxococcales bacterium (assembly GCA_965651135.1). Lineage (GTDB taxonomy): Bacteria > Myxococcota_A > Polyangia > Polyangiales > Polyangiaceae > JAICQQ01. The sequence goes on along the minus strand of CBFGRJ010000179.1, from coordinate 7,954 downwards.
GCGGACCATTCACAGCCCATCCCAGGTCGAACCCGAGGTCAGCGAAACCTACAAGACGCACCGGAGGTTCGATCGCGCAGCACGGCTGTTTTCGGAGCTCGGCTTGCATCGCTTGATGGCTTCTCGCGTGATCGTCGTCGGTGTTGGCGGCGTCGGTTCGTTTGCGGCCGAAGCCTTGGCGCGCAGCGGTGTGGGCAGCGTGGTGCTGGTGGACTTCGACAAGGTGTGCGTCACCAACACGAACCGCCAGCTTCATGCGATGCAGGGCACCATCGGCAAGCGCAAGGTAGATGTCATGGCCGAGCGGCTATCTCTCGTTCACCCCACCGCGCGCATCGACGCCGTGCCTCTCTTCTACAACAAGGACACGAGCGCAGAAATCCTCCAGGATGGCGCCGATTTCGTGATCGACGCCATCGACAATTTGACAGCGAAAGCCCACCTTTTGCACAGCTGTCTCGAACGAGGGCTGCCCGTCGTCTCGTCCATGGGTGCAGCTGCCAGGCTCGATCCAACCCAGATTCGCGTGGCTGACCTGTGCGAGACGACCGTGGACCCCTTTGCCAGGGCGCTGCGCCAGTTGTTGCGCAAGAACTACGGCATGCAGCTCTCGAAGCGCCAACCCCTCGGTATCGATGCTGTGTTCAGCACCGAGCTTCCTCGCGCCCCGAGCCCTTTGACTTACGACGTCGGCGGGTTCCGCTGCGTCTGCCCGGGCGGAAAAAATGGCCTTCACGATTGCGAGCGGCGCGCTCGCATCGATGGAACCGCAGCGTTCGTCACGGGGGCTTTTGGACTCACCGCCGCCAGCGTCGTCGTGCGGCGTTTGCTTCAGTGAGCAAGCAGCGCCCGGTTGCTCGGGGCGCCGAGGCATTTCGAAGTCACTACCTCGAATTGTTCGGGACACGGTGGCCCGACCTCGAGCAGCGGCTCCGCATGCCTTCGGCCAAGGTGTTACGCCTGAACGCCTTCGCCGATGCGCAGGCGCGAGAGCAGGCGTCGAACGGTTTGAAGTCCGTGCCGGGTCTGCCCGATTGTTACGAGTTTCCGGAACTGGCTCCGGGCTCGCTCGGTGTCGATGCGCAAGGGTTGTCGTCCGGCTATGTGATGGATGCAGCCTCGGTGGTGGCGGCGCGGGCTCTGGCGGTTTCGGAGGGCGAGGTCGTGCTCGACCTTTGTGCCGCCCCCGGCGGCAAGGCGCTCGTGCTGCTCGAGGCGCTGAAACAGGCAGGAATGCTCACACTCAACGATCGCTCGCAGAAACGAGCGGCCAGGCTCAGGGCAGTGCTGGCGCAGTACGTTCCGCCGTCGGTCTTGCAGCGGGTCAGAATCCGCACGCGGGACGCGAGAAAGTGGGGTCTGTACGAGGCGGAAGCCTACGACGCGATCTTGCTGGATGCGCCCTGTTCTTCGGAACGTCACGTGCTCGGTGACGCCGCCGAGCTCGGTAAGTGGTCACCCAGTCGGATTCGGCGGCTGCAGGCCGATCAGCACGCGATGCTCGCCGCCGCAGCGCGTGCCTTGCGACCTGGTGGTCGCCTGGTTTACGCCACCTGTGCCCTGACGCCAGACGAAAACGACGGCGTGGTCGAGCGCTTGCTGCAGCGAGGGCGGCACCCGCTCGAGCCTGAAGCGGTCAGCGCTGCCTTTGGGGAACGCACTCGGTTCGGCTGGCAAATTCAGCCCGATCGGCACGTGTACGGGCCTTTATACTTCGCCCGCTTGGTCAAGCGCTGAGACAATTGCCGGCGTTTGGTGAAAGATAGGCGGATGACTGCCGCTCCCGTGATTGGCATCAGCCTCTCGTTGGACCGAGGGCGTCGGATTAGGGCAGGCGCCGACTATTACTACGTGCGGCGCGCCTATGCCGAGGCGGTGCTCGAGGCTGGAGGAGTGCCCATTTTGCTGACGCTCGATACGCCTCCTCGAGCGGCGGTGGAGCTCTGTGACGGTTTCGTGGTGACTGGTGGCGACGACTTGCCTAGGAGCTTTTCCGCTGTGGCAAGTCTCCCCTCGGAAACGGCCGAAGACGCGGAACGCATTCGCTGGGATCGGGCGCTCTTCGAACGAATCGCTCTGGTGGACAAGCCGGTGCTGGGTGTTTGCTATGGCATGCAGCTCATGAACCTGCATCACGGCGGAACGCTGTACCAAGAGCTTCGACTTGAGCGGCAAGGGTCGTTGGATCATGGAGGCCTGGGCGAAACGACGCACCACGAGCTCGTGGTAGAAGGAGGCCGGCTGCTTCAAGGGTTCGCGAAGCGAGTGCGGGTGAACTCCAGACACCGGCAGGCCGTCGACGAGGTTGCACCTGGATTTCGGGTCACCGCTCGCGCCAGCGACGGAGTCGTGGAGGCCATCGAGCGCGAGCACTGGTTTGGCGTCGAGTGGCACCCCGAGACAGATGTCGAAAGCGTCCGGGTGTATAGGAACTTCGTGGATATCGTCAGGGAAGCCGGCTCGCTCAAAGCAGGTGGTGGGCCTTGATTTGCAGATACGTGTTGATGAGCTGGCCCGTGAGCTTGTGCGGGGCGACGTCGAGCACGAGCGCTCCGGCGCCTTTCAAGTCGGCGATCAGGGCATGGCGCCAACGTGCCATTTCTGCCGCTGCTCCCTGTTCGTAGAGCTCCAGATCGGTCTGCGCCTGCCGTTCGAGCAGCGCTTGTGTATCGGTGTCGCGAAACAGCACGATCAGCGGAAGGTGCAGCTTGAGCAGCGCCCGCGTTTGGCGAAGCAGCGTGCGTGCCACGCTGGTGTCTACCACTTGCGTGAACAAGATCAGGAGCGAGCGCTGGCGCTGCCGCAGGGCCACCTGAGAAAACGCGTGGTCGTAGTCGGACTCCACCAGCCTTGGGTGCAAATCGTAGGCAGCGCGCACCAGGCGTGCGCTCGCGTGTTGACCGGTGCTCGGGCGCACGAAGGCTCGCACGGCGGAATCGAAGCCGACGAGGCCGACCTGATCGCCGCCGCGCGTGGCCACATGAGACAGCATGAGCGTCGCATTGAGCGCATGATCGAATTGCGACAGCCCGGCGACTACAGCCGTCATCAAGCGCCCTGCGTCCAGCATGAAGATCAGGTTCTGGTTGCTTTCCAGCTGGTACTCCCGGGCCGTGAGCTTTTGGCGGCGTGCGGTTGCCTTCCAGTCAATCGAGCGAAATTCGTCGTCACGTGTGTAGTCGCGTAACCTCGCGAATTCGCTTTCGCCCCCCTTGAGGCGGGTCGCTCGCACCAGTGACAGCTCTCGATTCTGGCGCGCCAAGAGCTCGAACTGCCGCACCTGCTGCAAATCGGGGTACACCCGAATCGGGTGGCGAGCCCGTATTCGATACTGACGAATCCAGAGGCCGAGCGGTGTCCCATAGCGGACCCAGTGATCGCCCAGCTCGTACGCACCGCGCCGGTGCGGCTCGACCGAAAACTTGACGCGCTTCGACCCTCTCGGACGAAGGTTCAAACGGAGCGGCAGATCGGTCGACGTCGCCCCCGTAAATAGGTCCGCCGTGATTTGCACGCGCAGCGAGCGCCTGGACGACGAGCGCACGGCCAGCATGACCGCGTTGCCGCGCCCGAGCGACATGACCTCCGGCACCTCGCGTTCGATGCCGATTGCCCGACCCAGGGACAGCATGGCGTCGAACAGAGCCACGCCCAGAAGGCCGATGTCGAGCGCCAGCATCGGCCACAGCAACGTCGGGTCCACCAGCAGCAGGAGCCCGAGCGCGAGGGGCAAGCTGAACAGGAGCGCGAGGCGAAACGAAGGAATCACGAGCTTGCCTACGCGGCGGTTTTGGGCACTCGGGCTTCTCGCAAGATGGATTCCACGCAGTGGTCAGCGCTGATGTTTTCGAGCTCCGCATCCGGGTGCAGGATCAAGCGATGCCGCAGCACCGCTGGAGCGAACGCTTTGACGTCGTCAGGGATGACGAAGTCACGGCCCTCGCTGGCGGCGCGAGCTCGTGCGCAAACCAACAGTGATATGGAAGCGCGCGGGGACGCTCCGAGGTAGATAGAAGGGTGTGAACGTGTGCGAATGACGATATCGGTGATGTAGTTGAGGATCTCGCGGTCGACCTTCACGGAATTGAGGAACGCCTGCATTTCTGCCAGCGCCGGAGCGTCGAGCACGGTGGTCAACCCCAAGAGCTCGAGTCGCGACGGATCGAACCCGGCCAAGTAGTTCGCCAGCACCTGCTCCTCGGTTTCACGGGTGGGGTGGGTGACGTTCAGCTTCATCAAGAAACGATCGAGCTGAGCTTCGGGCAGGGGGTACGTGCCCTGCGATTCGATGGGGTTCTGGGTGGCGATGACGAAGAAGGGGTCGGGTAGGGGACGGGTTACTCCGTCCGCGGTCACCGAGCGATCTTGCATGGCTTCCAGCAGGGAGCTTTGGGTCTTGGCCGGCGCGCGATTGATTTCGTCACCCAAGAGCAGCTGCGTGAACACGGGCCCCGGGTTGAAGACGAACTCTCCCCGCTTGGCGTCGAAGATGTTGCCGCCCGTCACGTCGGTGGGCATCAAGTCGGGCGTGAACTGGATACGGCGGAACGATACTCCGAGCACGTGAGCCAGCGCTCGAACCAACAGCGTCTTGCCAAGCCCAGGTACGCCCTCGATCAGCACGTGACCGCGCGCGAGTATCGCGACAAGTACCTGTTCGATGATCGTCTGCTGACCGACGAGGGCTCGAGACACCTCGCTGACGGCGCGGCCAAAGGCTTGGGAAAAGGATTCTGCGTTCAACGGGTCCCTCCGGTTGCTTGCAGCAGGGATGCTAACTCTCGCATGGTTTTCAAGTGCTCTTCCGGCGTTGCGGTGTCGTGAGCCTCGTCTTGCGCCGACTTTGCGGCAATCAGTATTTCGAGCACGGCCCTTTCTTCGCGCCCCGTGAGCTTGGAGAGCGCGGCTGCCAATTCGTTCATGGCGCCCCGGGAGCCCGGTAGCGCCCGTTCGTGAAGCTTCGAAAGCGCCCAGGCTCCGTAGTTTGCCAGTGAATGGCGCGAGGCTTTGTGCTTTGCGTACAACAGGCCCAAAGCCTGGATGTGCTCGACGAAGGCATGGCGGCCGGCGCTGCCCGGGTTGCGTGGGAGGCCGAAGTGCCGGCCGCGCCACAGGGCTAGCAGCACGGCGACCATCAGCAATTGGAGCAGCCAGGGCGTGAGCTTGGCGTTGTTCAGTGCCTCGAAAGGATTGCTGGAGCCCGCCCCCGTCCATGCGCCGACGATTTCGATGAGCTCTCCTTTGCGGCGGAACAGGTTGGTCGCCAAATAGGCGTTGTCTCCGGCAGCCATCGAGGCGTTGGTCAGAAATCGAGTGCTGGGCAGCACGAACACCGTGCCTTCGCCGTGGGAGGTACCTACCAGCGTAGGTCCAGCGTCACATTCGGTCAGCACCCAGCTGGCGGGCTCTTCGACCTCGAGCGCCTGCTCGCGAAGAGTGACGAGCTGGGTGTCCTCGCCATAAAAGGCTCTGACCGACTCCTCGATCGACCAGGTCACGCTGCACGCCTTGGCGGCGCGCTCGATGCTCAGGTCCATGGGGAGCGGCAGGGTACCCAGCAGCAGAGTGTGGCCCTGCTTCACCCACGCTTCGATGACCTCCCACTCCTCATCGGACAATTGTGCACCGTCGAGCACGACCATGCTCGCCACGTCGTCACCTATGGTGTCCAGCTTGCGGATGCGCCGACGGACGTTCGAACCCCGTTGGGCGAGCAATTCACAGAACACCGAGTAGCCGCCCGGCGTTTCGCCGCAACCCAACGCGGTGGCCCGGGGGCGCTGGTCGAGCTTTTGGCAGGCCATGGCGCCGCATGCCGCAAGCACGAGCAGCATGAGGCCTATGCTGCGGCTCACGAGCGGCATGACTCGCTGGAAAACGGCTTGAAACGTCTCGCGTGAAGCGGCGCGCGAGCCGAACTGGCAGGCTTCCACCATTCGCACGATGCCGCTGAATTCCCCGTGCAGATCGGCTCGGCTGGCGAGGCTTCGCCGGTAGTCGCCATTGGTCTTCGACCGGTGCACCTCGATGAGGCCTTCTTGGTCGAGCTTGTGCAGCAATGCTGCGTAGGCGTCGCGCATGCCGCCCGCGTAGTCTCCGCGCTCGGCAGCCTCGCGCGCCCGCGCCAGCAATCGGTCGACGTTGGTTTCCGAGCCAGCTCGCGACACTGGCTCGAGCTCGACGGGTGGTGGCGCCGGGCTTTCCGCAGCGTCGGGTGACTCACGCGCCATGACGATGCGTCGCACGACGAACACCACCAAAAGCGCTAGTGCAACCAGAATCAAGACCCAGATTAAAAGCTGCAGCGCGAACGCCAGGTCGGAGAGGTCCAGCCAGTCGAATGACAGCTCGAATGGGGACTCGTCCTGGAAGAATGGGTTATCGCAAGCCTTGGCGAGCCCTGGGCAACGCGCTTTCGCCGCCTCGGAAAGCCCGCACAGGCTACGCTCCTCCAGGGGTATCTGGTAATCGCCTTCTCGGCAGAAATCGTGCTTCGTCAGCAGATCGCCCAGTTTTCGGTCGAGCTCGAATTTCTCCCATGGGGGTTGGGCAGTCATATCAGCTGCGCCTTCATATCAGCTGCGCCTTGGCTTCGGACCGCACTTGCTGAAAGCGCACCTGGACATCCCACGCGTCGCGGCGAGTTCGGCCGTCCAAATAGGAAAAAAAACGCGCAGTGGCGACCAAGGGCGACGCCACGAACAAACCCAGTAGCGCAAACACGGAACCGCCGTCGTCGAACAAAGAACCGAAAGGCGAGCCGAGTTGCAGGACGTAGGAGACGACACCCATGGCGAGGAGCTCAGTGCACAAGATAGAGGCCACGGTCATGCACAAAAGGCAGGTCAGCGTTTGCGCGGCAGCGCCGGCTTGACCTTTGACCATCGCGCCGCTGCGAGACCACACAGTGGCCAGTGGCGCCTCTTCCAGAAGCAGGATCTCGTGGACGTAGGTGAGCCGAATCCAAGTCACCGGCAGCAACAACAAAAACGTGAGTGCAGAAAGCGCTACGAGCAGGCGCGAAGCGAAGAGCCCCGCGGCGTAGCTGGGAAGTCGGCGCAGAAAGGTCTTGAGCACCTCTACCGTCGAAACCGTTCGCTCGAAAACCAGCCGGCCAGCGGCCAGGGTGAAGACGCCTTGCAACAGCGTACTCAGCACCAGGGCCACGAGCCAAAGCCACCCCCAGTGCAACGAGTAGGCATAGCCCAGAGCCACGCACGCGAGCCAGCAGGGAATCAAGGTGGCGAGCGCCAGGCGGGCGAACGTGCGCCGCCCCAGCCTCAGCACGAACGGTAGGCTCAGGTCGATACTCTCCAGCACGCTGCGCTGGCGTATCGCAATGTTGGCCTGAGCCAGATTCACGAAGCCTCCTTTGCGCGCTGGGGCTCGCGGCCCGCCAGGGCAAGGAACAGCACGACCAGCACCAGATTCATGGCACCGACTGCCCACTTGATGCGAGCAGGTACCGACGACGGAGACCAAAAGCCTTCGATGCCGGCCGCGATCAGCAACATGACCGCGGCGCCAGAAATCAAAGCGATCAAGGAGCCGGCCTGTGCCCTGAGCGAAGCGATGCGGGTCATGCCACCCGTGTCGATCAACGAGTAGCCCATTCTCAGGCCCGCGCCCCCCGAGATCACAATCGCCGTGAGCTCGAAGGCGGAGTGCCCGCTGACGAATGCGAGGATGTTCGGTCCACCTCCGCTGGCGGCGACGTGGCCGAACACCGTGCCGATCACGAGACCGTTGTATACCAAGAAAAACAGGCTTCCCAACCCGAACAAGATACCGGTGGCGAAGCAGCGAAATGCGATGCCGATGTTGTTGTAAACATAGAAGCCGGCCATCGCTGCATCGGCGTCGGCGTTGCGCCCGGCGCTGAAGCCTTCTCGATAGCTCTCGGCCATTTGTTCCAGCATGGAGTTTGGCAACACGGCGAGCGCGAACTCGCGCG
>CBFGRJ010000178.1:0-13704 GCA_965651135.1 uncultured Myxococcales bacterium | reverse complement strand
GATTTGTGCGATGCGCGGCCGCATCGACGCTGACAGCTGGTTCATGCCTTTCGCTGCCACTCGCTGGCCAGTAGCCCCTCGATGATCTGCCGGCCGCGATGCCCCCAAATCGGGTGGGGCACCAGGCTAAGCTCATCGGCAAGCAGGTTTGCCGCGTGGGTCGGCGTGGTGTTCAACTCTTTGGCGCGCTCGAGCACGCGCTCGGTGACTCGAAAAACGGAGCTCTCCCAGCTGTCGTCGAAGTGCCGCACGATGGCGGGGTCGTTGTCCAGGCGGCCGTATTGCTCATTGGCACAGTTGACGATGCCCATGCGGTTGGCCACGAAATCGGGCACGAACACGATGCCGCGTTCGAGCAGCAGCACGGCGTCGCGCTGCTCGTCCAACAGCTGGTTGTTCGCTGACCCGCAGACGACCTTGGCCTGCAGCTTGGCGATGGTGGCTGGATTCATGACTCCGCCGAGCGCGTTCGGAGCCAGCACGTCGCAGGGAACCTCGAAGATGGCGTCGTCGCCTGCCGCCACGCTGCTGACGTCGATGGGGGCGCCGCGAAAGCGCTGCCGCACCGCCTCGACATTTCGTGTCGAGATGTCGCGAGCCACAATGCGAGCCACGCCCTCGGCCAGCAGGTTGTCTATCATTTCGGACCCCACGTTGCCGACCCCTTGCATGGCAATGGTCTTGCCGCTCAGGGAGCCTAGCCCCGCAAACTTCAACGCGGCTCGCATGGCACACACCACACCCTTGGCTGTCTTGGGTGACGGGTTACCCGACCCTCCGACGACGTGCGGAATGCACGTGACGAATCGAGTCGTGGAAAACACGCTGGCCATGTCTTCAGGACGAGTGCCCACGTCTTCTGCGGTGATGTAAACGCCGTTGAGGGACGAAACGAAAGCGCCGTAGTCACGATAAAGCTGGCGGCGGTAGCCGGGATCTTCGAATGGCGCTTCGGGATCTCGCGCGATGACACCCTTGCCTCCGCCCCACCACAGCCCTGCCAGGGCGTTCTTGCGCCCCATGCCTTGGGCCAGCCTGAGCCCATCGCTCAAGAACTGTTCGAGGTCGTCGTACGGCCAATAGCGCAAGCCACCCTGGGCTTGCCCACGCACGGTTCGGTGGACGAAGGCAGCCATGAGGGCGCCCGATTCGGCGCCGCGTTCGATGAAAATGGCTTCGTGTGCGTCGAAATCACGCGTGTTGTTGGAGAGCCAATCGGCGAGCGGTTCGAGCTCGGGGTGGGACACGCGTATGCGTTTGGACGTGTCATCGAACACCAGAAAAGCTCGGCGAGTTTCGAGATCAGTGAGTCGTTGCAGAAAGTCGCGGGGTGTAACGGCACGAGGTGACTTCATTTTCTAGAACATATATAGCAGCTCACGGCCGCATGAGCAGGCGTCGGCGCCGATCACTGACTGCACTTTGTTGGCCCAAAGCCTGCCATCGAGCTAGGCCCATGTGAGCTGGCGGCGTGCAGCCGCAACTATCAACGAATGCGGAGGGGACTGTGTGTGAGGTTTGTATGCCTAACGCTACCAATGCACCTATCGAAGCGACGCGATCCCACAAGCTTGGCCTAGGGCGACCACGGCGACACGTGGCGTAAGCGAAGTGCCTGAACGTCGCGGCACGAGCGCGCGCGCCGAGGTCGTGCTTCGACCTTGGTGCTAATTCTGACATATAGGTCTGCCGCTCGCACGCGGCCAGCCCTTGGGCGGACACCAGGCGCCGCTCGGCGCCAGGGTGCGAGGCTTGCGGAGCTACTGGTTGCGCTTGATGACGTGGTACCCGAATTCGGTCTCGACCACGTCGCTGACTTCATCGACCTTGAGGCGAAACGCGGCCTCGCTGAATGGCTTGACCATCTTGTCCGGAGTAAACTTGCCGACGCTCCCCAGCCGGTCCTTGGTGCCTTCGTCCTCGCTGTAGTCTTTGACCAGTTGGGTGAAGTCGCTACCCGCCCGCGCTTTGTCGGCGACGTCTTGGGCGAGCTTCTTGGCGGATGCTTTGCTGCGAAGGACGCTCTTGGGCGCGTTTTTTGCGCCCCGGTAGCTGATCAGCACGTGCTGCGCGGCCACGGCATCTGGGGGCTTTTCCGGAGCAGGCTCGGGCTCTGGCTCTGGCTCCGCGGGCGGGGTGGTCTGGGCCGCACTGACGACGGGTTGGGGCGGCGTCTGCTCGGACGCCTTTTGGGGAGCAGACTCGCAAGCTACGAATAGGATCAAGCCGAGCCCCACCAGTGTCGTGCGTGTGTGCGTCATCAGTGCCTCGCAGGCACGCTATCTGCCTGTGCTCCCGCGCACAAGCTCGGCTTCTTTCGCCGCTGGAAATCAGCCGTTGACGACGTTGGTGGGTTGCCCGGCGAGGAAAGCGCGCACGTTCGCGGCACTCTGGGCCAAGAGCCGCTCACGCGAGGCTTGGGTGGCCCACGCGATGTGAGGGGTGATGATGCAGCGCTCCTCGGCTACCAAGGGATGGTTCGAGGGAGGGGGTTCAATCGACAACACGTCGAGCGCGGCTCCCGCGAGCCTGTTCGTCGCGAGAGCATGGGCCAGGGCCACTTCGTCGACGAGCGGACCACGGCTCGTGTTGATCAGGTATGCCGAGCGCTTCATCGAAGCCAGACGTTCGGCATTGACCAATTGAAAGGTCGACTCTGTCAAGGGACAGTGCAGCGTGACCACGTCGGCGCGCCGGAACAGCTCGTCGAGCTCCGCGTATTCGATACCCGTGGCTGGGCGTCGGGTGCGCGTGTGCACCAACATATGCATGCCCAACGCGGCGGCGATGCTCGCCACGCGCCGACCAATCGCGCCGAACCCGACGATGCCGAGCGTGAGCCCGTCGAGCTCGACCAGGTCCTGCTCCCAGTAGGAGAAGTCTTCGCTCCGACTCCAGCGCCCCGATTTCACGCTGCGATTGTGGCGTCCGACGGCTTGGGTGAGCTCGAGCAACAGAGCGATGGTGTGCTGCGCCACGGAGGCGGTGCTGTACCCGGGCACGTTGCAGACGACGACGCCGCGCTCCCTCGCTGTCTCCAGATCGACCACGTTCGTTCCCGTGGCCAGCACGCTGATCAGGCGCAGCTCGGGCAACTGCTCGAGTTGTTCGCGGCCTAGAACTACTTTATTCGTCAGCACGACCTGGGCGTGGCGTGCGCGGCTCACCACCTCGCCCGGAGGCGTGCGGGGGTAGCTCGTCAGTGTTCCGAGGACTTCCAGCTCCTCGAAGCTGAGATCGCCGGGATTGGCGCAGGCGGCATCCAGGATGACGATGTTGGTCGACATGTCCCGCGTGTGCTCGACTAGAAAGCGTCCAGACCGGTCAAGGCTTTGCCCAGAACCAAGCTATGTATCTCGTGGGTGCCTTCGTAGGTGTACACGCTCTCGAGATTCAGCATGTGCCTGATGACCGGGTATTCCAGCAAGATGCCATTGGCGCCCAAGATGGCGCGTGAGCGTCGCGCCACAGCCAGAGCCATGTGCACGTTGTTGCGCTTGCACAACGAAACCATGGCTGGGTCCAGTCTTTTCTCCTTGTCCTTCAGCCTGCCGTAATGCAGGGCCAAATGTTCCGCCTTGATGATTTCGCTCGCCATGTCGCACAACTCGAGCTGTATCAGCTGCTTTTGCGCGATGGGCTTTCCGAACTGAATGCGCGTCTTTGCGTAGTCGAGAGCGCACGAAAAACAGGCCTTGGCCGCGCCGATCGCCCCCCAGGCGATGCCGAAGCGAGCCTGATTCAAACACGACAGAGGCGCTCCCAAGCCCTGTCTACCCATCAGCACGTTGTCCGCCGGGACCCGGCACTCGTCCAGGACGATTTCTCCGGTTTCACTCGACCGAAGACTCATCTTGCCGTGCGTGCGCGGCGTGTGAAATCCGCGCATCGTGCGTTCGACGATGAAACCGCGGATCGATTCAGCCTCGCCGTCGTCGACCTTCGCCCAGACTACGGCGATGTCCGCGAACGGGGCGTTGGTGATCCACATTTTGCTGCCGCTGAGCACGTAGTCGCTCCCGTCTCGGCGTGCTCTTGTCTTCATCGAACCGGGATCCGACCCGCTGTCGGGCTCGGTCAAGCCGAAGCAGCCTACCGATTTGCCGCTCGCCATGTCGGGCAGATAGCGCTGCCGTTGAGCCTCGTCGCCAAAGGCATGAATCGCGTACATCGCCAAGGAGCCCTGCACACTGACGAAGCTGCGCAAGCCGCTGTCTCCGTATTCGAGCTCCTCCAGTACGAGCCCGTAGCTGACGGAGCTCATGCCCGCACAACCGTAGCCAGTCAGATTCGCTCCCAAAAGCCCGAGCTCTGCCATTTCGGGGATGAGCTGGCGGGGGAATTCCTCATTTTCGTACCACTTGCCGGCATGAGGCAGGTAGCGCTCGGCTACGAAGCGCCTGACTGCCTGGCGCACGAGTCGTTCTTCTTCAGTAAGCGCTTGCTCCAGCGCCGAAAGCTGTTCCAGGCTTTGCGTTTGCACACCCACAACCTACCACGCCGGCGCGGCGCATGCCGCGTCGAGGCGCGCAGGTCGCTGCAAACTTTCCCGAATCTGCACTCTCGTTGTAGCGAGTGCGGGGGCCATGGCACTCCGACTCTTCTTCAGCGCATGCGCGGCCTCTCTCGTCGTAGGCTGCCCGCTCAACGACCGCCACCCGCTCGAACCGCCCGCAGCGGTCGAGCAAGAGGTAGCTGTCGCCGCGCCGGCGCTGGCACCGGCGCCGGTCGAGATGGCCTCGCGCTCACGAACGGTGAGCAAGCCCGTGGCCGCCGAACCGCCCCACGTCCAGCTAGCCGAGAGCATCGTGGCCCGGGCACGGGAGGGGCTCGCCTTGCACCAAGATCTGGTTCCCGAGCGCACACTGGGTGCGCTCTCCAAGGAAACCGTGGTGTACGCCGAGCCGCGTAGAAGCTCACGGAAGGTCGGGTTCTTGCGTCAGGGCGCTTTGGTGCGGCGTGAGGCAGAGCCCAGCGGGCGAGAAGGTTGTAGCGAGGGTTGGTTTCGCATCGCACCCGAGGGCTACGTCTGTGTTGGCAAGACTGCCACGCTCGACCTCGATCATCCGCTGCTCGGCTTGGCGGCTCGGCAGCCGGACCGTAGCTCCGGCATGCCTTATGTCTACGGGCGCGCTCGCTTCCCCACGCCGCCGCTGTACACGCGCATTCCGACGCAGCAGCAGCAAGCGCTGGAGGAGCTCGACCTGGTCGCTCAACGCCGGCGCGACGCTTACGTTCGCGCTTGGGACGACGCCCCGTTCTCCGAGCTGCCCGAATTGCTTCGTCGCGGCGAGCGGGTGCCGCGCCCCTTCGGCTACCCGGTGCTCGAGCGTGACTTCGTCAGCGGGCGTGCGCTACCGGAAGCGGGCTTCGCGTTCTTGGACTTCTTCGAACATGAAGGGCGCCGCTGGGGTCTCACCACCGATTTGAGCATCGTGCCACTCGATCGCGTCGAGCCGGTGCAAGCTAGCAGCTTTCACGGGCTCGCGCTGTCGCCGGAAACGACGTTGCCGGTGGTATTCGTTCGCAGCAAGGGAGCCTACTTGTACCGTGGTGATCCGCGCAGCACTGGCCTGCAAATCGAGCGCGCGCTCGGGTATCGCGAAGCCGTCGCCGTCACCGGACAAAAAGTCGCTCTGGCCTCGGGCAGCTATCTCGAAACGGTGAGCGGCCACTGGATACTGGACAAGCATTTGGTCCGCGTCGATCCCATGGCTACGGTGCCGAGCTGGGCCAAAGGCGAGCGCAGCTGGATCGAGGTCAGTATCCTCAATCAAACGCTGGTGGCTTACGAGGGACAGCGGCCCGTCTACGTGACACTTGTCTCGACCGGTATCGGAGGACTGGGAGATCCGGCTGAAACGCACGCTACCGTCCAGGGAACGTTCCTGATCCACACGAAGCACGTCACCGCCACCATGAGCAGCGACGAGGTAGGCGACGAGTTCGACCTGCGCGACGTACCGTACGTTCAATACTTCCATGACGGGTACGCGCTGCACGCGTCTTATTGGCACGACTCCTTCGGGCGACCGAGGAGCCACGGCTGCATCAACCTGTCGCCAGCGGACGCTCGCTGGTTGTTCCATTGGACAGGTCCTGCGGTGCCGCGCGCTTGGCACAGCGCCTTGTCCCTCAAAGATGGAACGCTGGTTTACATTCACCCCTGAGCGGGGCAGCGTGGCTCAGAACCCGAGCTCGACGGAAAGCTGCCGCACGTATTCGGTGAGCGTGGTTCGCGTGTGGCCTCGCAGGCGGTCGAGGGCCTGCTGGATGGGGCGAGCAGTCACGCCGCCCATTCTGACCATGTAACTGGCGCCCTCGGTGCCTGCAGCCTGAACCCATTCGCCTCCAGTCAGCTTGCGCAGCACCTCGCCGGTATAGGCGCCGACGAGCACCGCGATCCGCGCGAGCGACGCGGATGTTTCCGTAGGGGGAGCATGTGGAGGCGCTACCAGCGTCAAGTAGCTGTCCAGCGCCGGCAGGCCGCGTTCGGTATGATCCAGACCCTGGTCAGCGAAGCGTTCGCAATACAGGCCCACGATCGATCGGCTGAGCGCGCGCCCCAACGTGCCGACGTCTTGGATTGTCGGCCATACCGCAGGAGCCCAGGGGGTTGGCGGACGCGCTTGCTCGTCGATTCGCCGAGACCATTCGGGGAGCTCTCGATGCGCGATCTCCAGTGGAGCGAATTCGTCGAGGGCGAGCGGGGCACCTTCGCGAAGGCGCGCCTGCACCTGATGCACCGGTACCAGCGTCGAACCACGTGCCTCGACGTGTGCCGAGCGGGGTTCGGCCGTTACGGCTCGCCAGCTGCCGTCGTAGGCGTGGCGCACCGACTCCCCGATATAGGCGGCAAGCACCAGCTCGGAACTGGAGTAGATGTGGTTTTGTGCCGGGGCGGGTTCGGCAACGAACAGCAGATCGAGCGCTACCTGCAATCGAAACAGGCTCCACAGCGATAGATCGTAGGGCGCGAAGTGGCAAAACCCCGGCGCGCGCGTGAGCAATTGGGCGCCTTCGAGCCCGAGCTGACGAAACCTGTCGGCATCGAGCGGGCCCATCTCGGCGACGACCTTCGCGCAATCCGCCTCCCACGTATCCAAGAGAGAGGCGCGTTCGCCGCTGACCAGGGCCGTTTCCAGTGGATCCCATACGCGACGGGAGACGGGCTCAGCGGCGCTCGGAACCAGCGAGGGACTGACCCGGTCGAGCTGGGCTCCGAGCTTGGCCAGTCGGGGGCGCAGGTTTTGCGCTTCTTCTTGATTCACCGCCAAGAGTCGGCGCCAGGCGCTGGCAGCCTCATCGTGCTTGCCGAGCATGGCGTATGCCACGGCCTCGGCCAACAACGCTTCTACCGAGCTTGGTTCGAATTCCAGAGCGCGTTGCGCCGCCCTGAGTGCCTGCTTGGCGTTGCCCTTGTCGGCCCAGATAGTGGCCCACAGGGCGGAAGCCAGTGCTGGCGTTGGACCACCGGCTGCATCCAGCTTCTGGAGCAACCGCTCTGCCGATTCGCGTAGGCTGGTAGTGCCTTCGCGTCGCGCGACACGCACCATGGCCCAGGCTGTAGTCAGCGTGATGGCGGGCGAGTCGCTCGCGATGGCGTAGGCCGCTTCGGCCTGCTCGAGCGCGAACTCGACCTCGCCAGCCTCGATCAACAAGCGAGCGCAGCCCGCGCGCAGCTCCGGACCCATGGGGGTCTCCTGGCAAAGTTGCTCGACGGTCTCGCGCGCCTCCTCGCGCCTGCCTGCTCCAAGCAGCGCGCGCGCGCGCATCAAGGTGAGCTCGGGGGTGCTCCGATTGCTGCTCGCATTCAGCGCCATCAACGCTTCCACGTAGCGGTGTTCGTCCAGCAGAGTGAGCACCGAAAAGAGAGTTGGGGTTTGATCCAGCGGCGCCGCTGGTTCCGCCTCCGTGTCATGGCTCTTAGGGGCCTCCTCGACGGGCGGAGGAGACGGTACGGTATCTTGAGCGGGTAGGGTAGGTAGCGTCGGGAACAGGTTGGGCGTGCTCGAATCGAACGGCACCTCGAGCACCAGCTCTGGAGCTCGAGGCGCCTGAGAGGGGCTAGGTAGTCCTGATTCCGAGACGCTGAAGCGCGGAACCGCGGGTGGTGCCGGGATGCCGATGGGCGAGGACGGTTCCGGGGCGGCACGCTGCGTCGATCGCCGAGGCTCGGGCGATAGCGTGCCGCGCTCGGCTTCGTTCAGAAGCGCCCGAGCTTCTGGAAAATCGCTGGTCACGAGCAGCACCTGGCGCATGCGCTGAGCCACTTCCTCCACCGTGAGCCGGCCGCGCTGAAACAAAAGCCGAGTGGTCAGGTAACTCGTGCCCTGCCGATGCAGCGGCAAGTGATCGAGGGCTGCCAACAAGCTTTGTGCCTCCTCGAGCTGTCCGCTATCGAGGGCAGCGGCAACGGCTTGCAGCCGTGGATCGCCCAACGGACCGTGACTCATGATACCCGCACATCATAGTCACCGCCCCGGGCTCGGTGCTCGCAATTACGACCGGCGTTGCAGAACGGCTGTCTGGTGAACAGTGAGCACATCACAGAGCGAAATTGCAGCCAGGCGGTATTTTAGGGTGACCTGCCTCCAAGAATGGCACCCCGCTCCGCAAGATCTGCCAAGAGCTTTGCGGTGCCCTCGAGCACGGACGCATCCATGGCCACCTCGTGCTCCCGGCAGGCGTTGCGGACCGCCTGCCCGAGCGTTTCCCCGAGCTTGAGCAGGCGCCGCAAAATGGCAGCTGCTAGGGGTGTCAGTTTCAGCGAGCGGACCTCGTGGTCCGGGCTGCGGTACACGAATAGGTGGGTGGCTTCGAGCCGGGGCGGCGTGCGGTCGCCGCCGTGTACGAGCTCGTGGACCGCGTGCGTGTAGTGCACCAGACGGCATGCATCGATGAAGTCGACCCGAGCGTCCAGAGCCAACGGTTGTTGCGTAGCCCGTTTCGGATGCGTGCGCACGGCGGCTATTTCGAGTTGCAGCGCTTCGTGATCGCCAAGCTCCGAAACGTAAGCCGGCACACGGGGGTCGCTCGCCCAAAGCGGTGCCGAGAATGCCAAAAATTCATGGCTAACGTCCCTGAGGTAGTGCGTTCGCGGCGCTCGTTCGGCCAGGAATCGGTCGAAGTACTCGTCGAACACCGGGCCCAGATGTGCCACCACGAGCGGCAGGGTGCTCTCGATGGCTTCTCTCAGGTTCAGTCGCACCAGGCGACGATAAATCAGCAGCCCGCCGAGCCCGCCGCGTCGCAGGTAGTCCGCATCCTCGCGGCTCAAGCCATGCCGCTCGATCCACGACTCGACGGCGACCTCGTCGCCTTCGGACCATTCCGGGCCGAGCGTCAACTCGGCCAAGGCTCGCTCAAGCGCGCCTTGCACCGCTCTCCTCGAATTGGCGCAGGCCGGCAAGGTAATGTCGTTGCAGCAGGCGTACTTCGTCCAAAAGCACACTGAGCTCGGGGATCTCGTTGTCGCGCTCCAAGCATACGGGCACTGGACCTATTTTTGCGACGAGCCAGCGGAGCAGTTGCAGGACCGGATCGCCCACGGGGGCGCCATGGGTGTCGATCAAGAGCTCGGGATCCCATGACAAAGCCGAATGTCCCGCCACGTGCACCTGCACCACGCGCTCGAGCGGCAGACTGTCGATGAATTCGAGGGGGTCGAAGCGGTGATTGAGCGCATTGACGTACACGTTGTTGACGTCCAGGAGCAAGCCGCAGTCGCTCCGTTCGACGACGCGGCTGATGAACTCCGCCTCCGGCATCGTGGGCGCGCCCGCATGCGCATAAAACGTGATGTTCTCGAGCGCCATGGGTACTCCGATCCGATCCTGGGCAGCTCGCACGCGGTCGGCGACACGCTGCACGTTTTCTTCGCAGTGCTTGAGCGGTAAGAGCTCGTGAAGCATCAATGGGCCGGCACTGCTGAAGCACAAGTGATCGGAGTGCCACGGCGACCCGACCCGACGGACCTCGTTCGTGAGCTCGGCAAGGTAATCGCCTGAGGGAGGATCGATCGCGCCCACGCTGAGCGTTAGACCGTGCGTGATCAAACAGTAGCGATCTCTCAGAGCTTCCAGCGCTGCAGGGTAGAAGCCGCCGCGGCGCATGTAGTTTTCGGGCGAAACTTCGAAGAAGGCGACATCGACGTCCGGGCCATGGAGCACTTCATCCAAAAACTCCCAGCGCAATCCTAGTCCCACCCCGGTCGGATCCGTCGACGCGCTCAATCGTCACCCTCCGGGTCTCGAGCCTGGCTCTTGAAGTGCAATGAGAACTTCAGTCGGGCCACTCGTCCCACCTCTTGGCCCAAGAGCTTCAGCTCGGACGCGACCAAGACACCCGCAGCATTGCGTGGCTGGATCTCGTATTGCGCGAGCGGGATGCGCACCTTGTGGGTGCTGTTGACTACGATCGTTTCGGGAGCAAGCCCTGGCGTAGCCCGCGCGGGATAAAGGAACTGAAGCTCGACATCATAGGGTTGAACGATGCGCCGATTGTTCATTTCCAAGCTGCCCAAGACCCGCGCCCGCGTCGAGCGAATCTCGGCCGGAACGTCCAGAGCCGTTGGGGCGGCGTCTGCCGCGCTCGCGTCTGCCGCTGCATCGGCGCCCGCTCGTTCGAATGCTTTCATGGCGCCTCTGTCGAGGGGCGCCTCATGAGCGGAGGTCACCTTCGAGTCGGTGACTTCTTCGAGCAAAAATGTGGCCCAACGTCTGCGCTCGCGAGTGGCCTCAGGCAGCGATGCGCCAACGTTCAGCCAGTTCTGAGCGGTGATGCTGTAGCCCGGGTTCTCTTTGTCGCTCCCCGAGGTGATGCGGACCGCGCCCAGGTCGATCGAGAGCTTACTGTCGCTCTGAGTGAGCTGCATCGGATCGATCCTGAGCGAGCCCCGAACGATGGGGAAGACGCCGGCGATGGTGTTGCTCTTGGTGCTGAGCTCGAACTCGATCTTTTGGCCTGGCTCGAGCGCGTACTCGAGCTGTGCGCCGCGCTCGAGCGAGGCCTTCTTGGAGGCCACGGCGGGCGCCGGCCAGGGCTCGGTGCGTTTCTCCTTGGGCGCCTGCTTCTCGTCACACCCGAGCAGCAAGCATCCTATCAAAAGCAGCCGTATCGAAGTCACGCCCCACGTTCTATCAGTCGCCATCGAGCCCACCCGCCATTTCTTGGTAGGGCCAGCTATTTCGTCCTCGCTGTCATCGCGGCCTGTCCCTGTTCCTTCGCGACTCGAAAGCAAGTACTCTATGCTTTTGTGATCTATCCTCATTCCAAACTCCAGCTGGTGCGGCTGGGGGTGCCGGTCGTGGTGGGTCTGGCGTTGGGCGGTTGCGGGGGCAGTACAGGTGACGGCGACAGCCCAGCGGGCAGCGAACGGGATGCCGGCGTGGGTCGACCGGACAGCGGCCCAGAGGCACACGATGACGCGGGCGACCCCGGCAGCGCTGGGAGTGCGGGGAGCTTCAGCGGTGATGCCGCGTTGCCGGAGGGCAGACCCGAGGAGCTTGGTGAGTCCATTTTCGTGCTGCAGCGCCTCGAAGAGTTGGAGGGCTTGTCATTTTTCGACCACCCCTGGCCGAGCGACGCTCGGCGCGACGCTCGGGGCATGGTCAGTCTTACCGGCTATCCGAACCCTCGCGGGCTCGAGCTCATCACTGTGTATGCGGAAGCGATGGCCGAGCGGCTCGATGGCTTTTCGCCAGCCGCCGGAGGGCAGCTGCGCTTCACTGTGCCTCTCGACAGCGCCAGTTTGCCCGGGACTGTCATCGCCTCGACCGCTGACGACAGCACGGCCTTTCTGATCGACATCAGCGAGCAATCCCCTGAGTTTGGTCAAAAAAGGCCGATTGCGCTGAGCTTTCGCAGCGCCCCGGGGGTCTACGTTCCAGAAAACACGCTTAGCTTTCTTCCAGCCTTCGGTCAGCCCCTGCTTCCGGACACACGCTACGCCTTCGTGGTTACCGGCGGTGTGCAGGATACGGAAGGTCGGTCGTTACGCCCCGGTCCGGAGCTGCAACGCTTGCTCGACGGCGAAGCGCCTGCTGGTGCGGGTGGTTTCCGTCGCGCCATCGACACCCTCGAGAGCCTGGGCGTCGACGACATCGTGCACTTCACGGTGTTCACTACCAACGACCCAGCCCGCGAGGCCGCCGTGCTACGCGATGCGACGCTGGACAAGTTCCAAGCGCCGGAAGTCAGCGCATGGAGCGCAGCAGAGCAAGTCGACGACCTGTACGACGTGTACGAGGGCGACTACGGGCCTTCCCCCGAGTACCAGCAAGGCACGCCACCTTTTGCTACGGTGAACGATGGAGGCGAGATCGGTTACGATAGCGCTGGTGATCCCATCGTTCAGCGCCAGAGCCAGGCGCGCTTCGCGCTTGCCGTGCCTAGCGCCCAGACCTGTCCGCAGCCGACCGCGGGCTACCCTGTCGTGCTCGTGGCGCACGGTACGGGTGGCGACTACCGCACTGCTTTCAGGGAGGGGGCCGAGGCGACCCTATTCGCCCAGCAGTGCTTGGCCACACTGAGCATCGACCAGATCTTTCACGGGACACGCCCCGGCGCCGAGTTCCCGACCGCAGAGCTCCTGTATTTCAACCTGCAAAACCCGCTTTCTGCGCGCACCAACGGGCGGCAGTCGGCAATAGATTTCGTGCAGCTCGCGCGTCTGGTCACCGAAACCGGCTTGCTTGTTCCAGACAACATCTCACGCACTGGAACAGCGATTGCGTTCGATCCCGACCGCGCGCTTTTTTTCGGTCATTCCCAAGGCGGCCTCAATGGTCCGATCTTCCTTGGGATCGACGACCAAGTGCGCGGTGGCGTCTTGAGTGCTGCCGCGGCTAGCATCGCCCTAGCGCTCCTCGACAAGACCGAACCGATCGATTTCTCCGTTTTGCTCGGGGGGCTGCTCGGTCTGAGTGGCGATGAGCTGGACGAGCTCGACGAATTTCACCCGGCGCTCAACTTGGCGCAAACCATCGCCGACCCCAGTGATGGCATCCACTATGCGCGCTACGTGACTCGCACTCCTCGTCCGGGTTTCGAGCCCAAGAGCATCTTCATGATCGAAGGAGTCCGCGCCGACGGTACGGGTGACAGCTACGCTCCACCGCGGGGTATCGAAGCTCTCGCGGTTGCGCTCGGATTGCCCGCTCGACTCCCGCAGATCCATCCGTCGCCGTTTGCCGAGTGGGCGGCGCTGAGTCCGCTCGAGGTCCCCACCGGTGGGATCAGCGGCAACCTGGCCCGAGGCGCTGCCTCAGGCGCGCTTGCCCAATACGATCCCGATGAAGGCGCCAGCGATGGCCACTTCGTCGTGTATCAACTCCAGGCTGCTCGTGACGACGTGGCGCAGTTTCTGCGCGCCTTGGCCGACGAATCAGCGGGACGCGTGCCCGCTCGATGACCGCGCGATGCCAGGCTTAGAGACAGCTCCACGTCTCGTCGTTGGCGCCGCACACACAGGTGCCGCCACCCGCGGCCGTGCATGTGGCCGGGCCCGAGCAAAGTCCGCCGTGCACGCATCCGACGTCGCCGCCGGTCGTCTCGTCGTCGCCCCCGCCGGTTCCACCGTCGCCGCCAGTGCCGCCATCGCTGCTGCTGTCGCCGCCAGTGCCGCCGTCGTCGCCGTTGCCGCCCGTGCCGTCGTCGCCGTTGCCGCCCGTGCCGTCGTCGCCGTTGCCGCCCGTGCCGTCG
>CBFGRJ010000177.1:0-13730 GCA_965651135.1 uncultured Myxococcales bacterium | reverse complement strand
GGGGATTTTCGAGGCTCTCACTGGCTGCTGAATGCTCTCATGAGCAAGTTGTCGGCGCTCGAGACATTTTCTTTGCGATCGCGCTGAGGAAAGGCGCTAGCGAAGCAGCAATCGGCACTGTAGATGCGATGAGTCTTTCGTGAGCATCCCTGTACCGGAAAGCCGTCAACAAAAATCGTAGCTGGCACGATACTAGCCGAGCCTGCGTGGCGCGGGGAGCTCCACGCCCCCATGGGGGCCATGGCCAGGCGCGCGAAGGGCCGCGGCAGCACCAGGGCTCGGGGCAAATGTCGGCTAAATCAGCAACACTGATCCACGTTCACGCCTCGGTACCCCTATCTCGGAGTCCGCAACAAAGGTCGCAGCTGGCACCCATCTCGCTTCGCGCTTGGGCAGGGCAACTCAAGCGCTCGTGCCGCCCAGCTCGGCCAGCACTTGGCCAGTGACGAAGCTGGAGTCCGCCGCGGAGGCGAAGAAGACATAGGTTGGAGCAATCTCTTCCGGTTGTGCCGGACGGCCCATCTCCGTGGAGCTGCCGAACTGCGCCACCTTGTCGGGTGAAAGCCCTTCGTCGGAGGGATTCAAGGGCGTCCAGACCGGACCTGGGGCGACCGCGTTGACTCGAATGCCCTTCGACAGCAGTCGCTGCGCCAAGGCCCGAGTCAGGGCATGAATCGCGCCCTTGCTGGCGGAGTAGTCCGGCAAGCGTGGGGAGCCATAGATGCCTGTCTCCGACCCCGTGGCGATGATGGCGCTGCCTGGCTTCAAGTGCGGCAAGCAAGCCTGCACCATGAATAGGTAACCGTACACATTGGTGCGGAAAGTTTGGTCCATTTGCTCGACCGACAATTGCTCTAGGTCTTTGACGCTGGTTTGGACGGCTGCGTTGCTGACCAGAACGTCCACTCGACCGAGCTGTTCGACTACCTGGTTCACCATACTCTTGCAAAACTCCGGATCGCCGACATCGCCCTGGAACTTGAGACAGCGGCGGCCGGCGGACTGCACGGCGCGACACGTTTCGTCGGCATCGTTGTCGTGGGTGCGATAGACTATGGATACGTCTGCGCCCTCGCGGGCGTAGAGTACGGCGACGGCCCTACCAATGCCAGAATCACCGCCAGTGATGATTGCTACCTTGCCCTCGAGCTTGCCGGCGGCTCGGTATTCGGGGGCCTGGTAGCGCGGACGCGGGCGAAGCTGCTGTTCCGAGCCTGTTCCTTCGAGATGTTGCTCGGGAAATGGCGGTTTGGGTTGCCGGTTTGATGCTGTTTCGCGTTGAGTCACGGTCACCTCCAATTCGAGTTCCTCGAAAGGACGTGCAGATGTCGTGCCGCTATTCGACAGCGACAATTCGTCTCGGGCGAGGCGACCTTGCACTGCCGCAACGCTACCTCGAAGGGCGATATGGCTTATAGTCTCGATAAGCCTCATGGGTAAGCAAGGGGCACGGATGTTGCCTAGTGCTCGCTGACTCAAACGAGCGCTGCAAAACGCGCGAGGAGGTTTTCATGGGACGAGCCAAAGCAACGATTGACCACGACACGATCAAACAATGGGTAGAAGGGCGAGATGGGTGCCCCGCACACGTGAAGAACACTGGGTCTGGTCGTAATCTCGGCATCTTGCGTATCGACTATAGCGGGTTCAGCGGCCAACGTTCTTTGGAGAAGATCTCGTGGAAGGCATTTTTCGACGCCTTCGAGCGCAATCAGCTGGCCTTTCTCTATCAGGACGACAAGGGCAGCAGGTTTTCGAAACTGGTGTCTCGTAGCAGCGTGAAGGTCGAAAATGGTAACGGTGCGCGTCGAGGGAACAACAAGAAAGCGTCGGCCAAGCGCGCGACCCGAAGCAAGAACGGTACGGATGCCATCGACTTGCTCAAGCGACAACACCGCGAGGCCGAGGAACTGTTCGAGAAGTTGGAGGCGGCAAAGAGCGATACGCAGAAAGAGCGCATCTTTGCCAAATTGGCCGACGAGCTCGCCGCCCACACGAAAATAGAAGAAGAGATTTTCTATCCGACCGCGTTCGCCGAAGGGACGGAAGACCAGCTGCGCGAGGCCGTCGAAGAGCATTTGGTAGCCAAGCGCCTACTGGCTGACCTGATGAAGATGAAAGCGTCAGACCCGCAATTCATGAGCAAGGTAGCCGTGCTCAAAGAAGTGGTTTTGCACCATGTCAAGGAAGAAGAGGGAGAGCTGTTCGGCAAGGTTCGGAAAGAGTGTGGCGACGACCTAGCGTGGCTGGGTGAGCGCATGCAGCAAAGGTATCGCCAGCTGGTCAAAGGCCACCCAAGCCGAGCGGTCCCCAAAGAAACTACGGCGGCAGCGGAGCTGTAGGCACGAGAAAATTCTGAGCCCGCCTTGATGGGCCAAGAGCGAGGTAGTGGTACGTAGGGGGCTACCTTGCAGCCAGGGAGCTCAGAATGTTCAGGAATCCAGTGATTCGCGCGGCGGGCCTGGCCCTCGCGCTCGCTACGGTCGATGGTTATGCGCAGCAGGCGCCCGAGGTGCACGCGGTTGGCTCCACGTTCCGCGAAGAGCCCGCTCCGCTGCATCAGATCCTCCAGCATGCCATGAAGTACGCTCCGGCGGTCGTGCTGGGGCGTGCCGGGATAGAGGCGGGTAAAGCCGAGATCGGCGCGGCGAGTCCGGTATTGCCGAGCGATCCCGTGATCTCCGCCAGCGTTGGCCGTCGCGAAACGAGCTCGGGAACGGGTATCGATTACTCGATTGGCCTCCAGCAGGAGCTCGATTTGGCAGGGAAGCGCGCAGAGCAGCTGCGAGCGGCTCGGCTGGAGCTGAGCGCTCGGCAGGCAGAGATGCTCGCCTCTCAATGGTTGGTTCACCAACAGGTTCACGATACGTATCACCAGGCGCTCGTCGCCCGTGATCGTGCGGAGGCCGCGCGGCGCGTGCTCGCCTTTGCCGAACGCCTCGTCGAAGTTTCGCAGCGCCGGTTGGCGGCCGGCGAGACCTCCCCGCTACCCGTGAGGCTTGCAGAAGCGGAGCTGGCGCAGGCTCGGCAAGGCGTTCTACTGGCTGAAAGCGAGTACGATCGCATCCGCTTGGAGCTCGCACGCGTTGCCGGGTGGACCAAGCCGACCTTGTTGACGCCGATCGGTCGGCTCGAGGCGCCAACGCGGCTGCCTCCCGCCGAGGTACTGATTCGTAGAGCGCGGAGCGAGCAGCCGGCGCTGCGCGCCGCGCGTGCGCGCCTTTCGGCGGCCCAGGCTCGGCTGAGCGCCGCCAAGCGCCGTGGTTGGCCCAACCCAACGCTGGGCGTGCTCTACGAGAACGAGGCCGAACCTGGTACGGATCCCGCTCGGATCATCAGCGGTACGATTTCGGTGCCGATTCCGCTGTGGGTCGGAAGTACCCCCGAGCGCGCACGGGCTCGCGCGGGCATCGCCCAAGCCGAGGGGCGGCATGTGGCCCTCACGACGAGTCTCGAAGCGCAGATCATTCAAGCGCGACAGCGTGTGGAGGCCAACGCGAATAGCGCTCGCGTCTACGGGACAGAAATCTTGCCTACGCTCGAGAGAAACCTCGCCTTGCTTCAGAAAGCCTTCGAGCTTGGCGAAATCGACATCCATCAGGTGATGGTTGCTCAAGAGCGCTTTTTGAAAACCCAGCAGGACGCTCTGCAGGCTTTTGCGGACTATTACGACGCCTGGGCCGAATTGGAAGCCACCGTCGGCGGTGAGCTACATGGACTTCACCGCGCCGACAGCAGCGAGCACGAAAGCTCCGACCATTGAATACCCGTCCTGTCGCAGGGACATTGGCTTGCGACTCCTGCATGACAGAAGTAACCACGACGCATGCGTTCGGCTCCGGTGCCACCGACCACCAAGCCCGGCTATGTGAGCAGACCCGACAAGCGCGCTGAGTGGCTGCTGCACGTGGTCAGCCCTCGCAATCTGTGCGGGCTCACGTTGCCGCTCGAGCCCGGTACGGTGCTTGGGCGAGTGGGCATCCACGCCATCGATCACGAAACCGTCTCGCGCCAGCACGCTACGGTCGTCGCTACGCCGGGTGGCCTCGGCCTGCAAGACATGGGCAGTCGCAACGGCACGCGTGTCAACGGAAAGCCGGTCTCGGCAGCGCTGACTCTCGAAAGCCAAGATATCGTGCGGCTGGGTGACGTGTTGATGGTGGTCGATGTCGCCGCTGCAAATGTCGAGACCTGGCAAGAACCGCTGCTCGGCGCGCTACCAGGTCGGTCACCGCTCATGGAGCGCGTTCGGCAACAGTTGGTCAGGGCCCTGTCGGATACCGCCCCCGTGCTGGTGCTCGGAGAAACGGGCACGGGCAAAGAGCGGGTCGCTCACGCCGTGCATCGACTCAGCGGACGCAGTGGGCTGTTCGTGCCCGTCAACTGCGCCGGGCTCTCGGCGCAGCTGTTCGAAAGTGAGCTGTTTGGTTATGAGCGCGGCGCGTTTACCGGCGCTCAGGCTGCCAAACCCGGTTTGTTCCGTGCGGCGCAAGGGGGTACCATCTTTCTGGATGAGATTGGCGAAATAGCACTCGAGTCGCAAGCCAAGCTGCTCCGAGCACTTCAGGAGCGCGAGGTACGCCCAGTGGGTGCCGTGCATGCAGTCCCCGTGGACGTACGAGTGGTGGCCGCCACCAATGTGAATTTGCAAGAGCGCGCCCAGACAGGCGAGTTTCGCCGCGATTTGCTAGCCCGCTTGGCGTTCTGGGAATTCGAGCTGCCACCACTTCGCCAGCGCCGCATCGACCTATTGGATTGGGTGCGCTATTTTCAGCGTGAGCACGCGAGTCAACCGCAGCATTCTGCCGGGCCGTCCTTTACACCCGACGCTACCGAGCTGCTGCTCACTCATGATTGGCCAGACAATTTGCGCGGGCTTCAACGCGTCGTGCACCGCGCCTCGGCGCTCGCAATCGCTACTCCCATCGAAAAGAAGATGCTGGTGGACATGCATTCCGAGCTCGCCCCTACCGGCAATGCCTGTGCAGCCGACGCGTTGCCACCGCTTCCAAAGACATGGATCAGCAAGGCGCCCGGTGCTGAGCAGCGCCCCAGCCCTAGCGAGCTGAGGAGCGTTTTCGAAGCGACGTCGGGCAATGTGAGAGCCACCGCAAAGCACTTCGGCAAAGATCGCCGGCAGATCTATCGATGGCTCAAGCAGATGGGCATCGAGCGCGAAGGAAAGCCGTGACCATTGCAAGCAGGTCCTTCAATTTTCCACCAGTGGCAGTCGTGAGCCACGAAGCGTTACTGGGGGTACCTTAAAGCGTGCGATTGTTTTCGCGCCATTGTCGCTGCTTGGCGGTCGCCAGCCTGCTTTTGGGGGTTGGGGCCTGTCAGGGCGAAATTCAGCCGGCTAGTCAAAGCCAGGACCCGGCACCCCATGGCGGACCCGAGGGAGGTCAGGGTGCGACGTCCTCCACCAGTGCAGGAGGTGGTCCGGGTGGCTCGACCGGGGCTGGTGGTCAGAGCAGCGGAGAGAGCTCCACGGGGGGCGTGGACCAGCCGGACTGTGAGTCGTCACGGAGCTCGGGTGCACCGGTGCCCATGCGGCGTCTCACCGCTCTGCAAGTGGAACGAACCGTGAGCGACGTATTCGGTGTGCAAGTGGATCTGAATGTTGCCGATGAACGCCTGCTCACTTTCCGAAGTAATATTTCTGCCTCCATCGATACCGCGAGCGCGCGTGGCTACCTCGATTTTGCCAGCGCGGTCGTGGCAGCGACCGACTGGCAGCGTTGCGAGTCCGGTTGTTTGGATTGGTTGCTGGACGAAGTGGGGCTCCTGCTGTTTCGCCGCCCGCTGGATGACGCAGAGCGGACTCGCTATTCGGCGCTCTACGAGCTCGCTCTGGACAATACGGACGATCCGCAAGAGGCAGCCGGTTGGGTTGCCGAAGCCATGTTGCAGAGCCCGACCTTTCTGTATCTCGATGAGGTGGCTACCGAAGCGGGCGTGCTCGACGACTATTCGCTGGCGGCGCGTTTAGCGTTGCTCCTATGGGGAAGAAACCCAGACAGCAGCTTGCTTGCCCAGGCAGAGGCCGGCGAGCTGAGCACGCCCGAGCAGTTGGCGGCCACCGTCGAGCTCATGCTCGCGGACGCGAGGACCGAGACAGGGATTCGGGATTTCGTCGATCAGTGGTTCGACCTGGAGCGTTTGGATGATCCCGAAGTGCGACCCGACGTCGCCGATCTGGGAAGCGCGACGATCCGCGCCCTGCGAGAGGAGCCCGTGCAGTACTTCTTGCGACTGTTGCGCAGCGAAGCGGGCGTCGAACGGTTGCTGACCGACTCCACCACAGTCGCGTCGACCGAGCTCGAAGAGCTCTACGGTGCTGACATCGTCGACAGCGATGCGGATGTCTTCGAGCTCGATCCCGAACGCCGCGGCGGAATACTCTCGCTGCCTGGGGTCGTAGCGGCGCTGTCTCATGCGCACCGGACCTCGCCGACGCTCCGCGGCAAGACCGTGCTGACCGGTCTACTCTGCACGCCTCCGCAACCGCCACCGGCAAACATCGATACGACCTTGCCCGAAGTTGACGAAGGCGTCAGCACGCGCGAGCGTATCGAGCAGCATATGGAAAGCCCGGTGTGTGGCAATTGCCATCGCGGCATGGACGGGATCGGGCTCGCGCTGGAGAAGCTCGACTGGCTGGGTCGCTACCGTGAGGAAGAAAACGGCGTTGCCATCGACGACACCAGCACCTTTCCCCTAGGCTCCGAGGAGGTCACCGTTCAGGGGGCTGCCGAGCTCGGGGCGGTGCTCGGGGCATCCAGCAGCGTGGCTGCGTGTGTGTCGCGGCAGTGGTTGCGTTACGCGCTCGGCGTGACCGAAACGGCAGCCGTTGACTGCCTCGTCGAAGACCTCGCCAGCGAAGCCACAGGCGTCCGCGGGCTCGAACGCATGATGGTCAAGGCGCTCGCTTCCGATTGGTTTCGCCTGAGTCCGGAGGCAGCACCATGATTCATCGCAGGAGGTTTCTAGCGGCGGCGGGAGCTGCCGGTGGCGCCTTGGCACTGTTCCCCTGGCTTGGCCGACGTGTCGAAGCACAAACGCTGCCACCCCGGCTACTGCTTGTCTTTACGCCCCATGGAACCGTCTGGAGTCGCTTCCGCCCGGACGAGCCAACGGGTGATTTTACCTCGTCTCCGATTTTGACGCCGCTCGCTGCGCATCGAGACAAGTTGGTGGTCGTCGACGGTCTGCACATGGAAGTGGGGACCGAATACTACGTGCCACACACCTACACGATGCCGCTCCTGTGGACCGGTTCCCCGATCGACACGGCGAGCCCGCTTTTCTGTCGCGACGATCACGACGTGTGTTTCGGGTGGGGCACGGGAACCTCGATCGATCAATACATTGCCGAACGATTGGTGCCGGAGACGCCATCGCGAACCCTCGAGCTAGGCTACCGCTGCAACGGCCTGCACCCGGCCAATCGCATGATCTATTCGTCGCCCGGTGCGACGAAGAATCCCATTGACGACCCCGAGCTCGCGTTCGAGCAGCTATTCGGTGGCGAAGTCGATCCCGATGCCGAAGCCGCCGCACGGCTGGCGTTCCGGCGCAAGAGCGTGCTCGACACTGTCCTGGCGGATTTCAACGCCCGTCGAGGCCAGCTCGACGCTACGGACAAGGCGCGCCTCGACGCTCACGCCGATAGTCTGCGAGAGCTCGAGAAGAGCCTGGCGGCAAGCGGTCAAACCTGCCCTCGCCCGGAAGCTCCGACGCAAGTCGATGCGGAGACTGCCATCGATCGCCAGTCGGAGCTCATCGCCAGCGTATTTGGGTGTGGTTTGACGCGCATTGCGAGCTTTCAGCTGAGAGTTGCCGACAACGACAATTCTCTGTACCCGTGGGTAGGGCTCGAAGAGGGCGGTCACCACACCCTGTCTCACGAAAATGACGACGCCACCCTGGCCAAGCTGGCCGAGCTGTATGCTTGGTACAGCGGGCGCTTTGCCTATCTGCTCGACCGGCTTGCTGCGACGCCCGACGTGGATGGTACCAGCGTACTCGACAACACGCTGGTGATCTGGGGCTCCGAGCTCGGCACGGGCTGGAACCACAGCCTCGAAGACGTTCCCTTCATCCTTGCCGGCGGTGCGAACAGTCGCTTGCGCGGGGGCCAATACCTAAAAGTGACCAACGCACTGACGAACCGAGTTCTCGTCACGGCCCTGCACGCCATGGGCCTTACCGACGTGGAAACGTACGGCACCACGGACACCGGCAGCGGGCCGCTCGACGGTGTGTTGACCACTTCGTAAAACGAAACTCCCGATTCAAGATCGGATTCCAAATCGAGAAGCTTGCCCGAGGTCGCTCCCTTACGATGCTTGGCAGCTGCTGTCGGCTGACAGACTGCCCGCCCAAAGGCGCCGGAACTGCTTCGGAATTCGGGGCGGGTCCGTCCGGTCACCACTGCCAACTCGAGCCCTGGCCTATGTCCCTGAAAGATTTCGACAAGTCCGGACCTTCCGCCTATACCTCTGATCAAGGTCGACCACCTTGGGAATTGCCGTAAACATGAAAAGGCCTGAAGTCGTTGAAGGAATGTCTTGAGCCATGAACTGGGCGACGCGAGTCAATACTGTTGGTGCTTTTGCGGCAGGCCTCTCAGCGCTAGCGCTGGCGGCTAGCTGCTCGAGTGAAGATCCACCCAATGCTGCCAACACGGCTGGCAACGCTACCGTCGGCAACGCCACGACCGGCTCTGGCCCGGTGACAGGTGTGGGTGGCGCAATGGGTAGTAGCAGTTCGGGCAGTCCTACGACCACGGGCTCCACAGGCACGGCTGCGGCCGTGTCGGGCGCCACCGACGGTTCCACGACGGCTGGCGTCACGGGCACTGGGGGTGCGGCAACTACTGGTGTCGCGTCGACGGGTGCGCAAGCAACGATGACCAGTACGGGCAGCGTGAGCACGAGCGGCGGCGGCACCGGTGGCGGTGACGATTGGTGGTTCAGCGGTCCGCGCACGCCGCCGCCCCTGGGCACTTGGCCGCCTCCCAGCATCAAGCTGACCGAGGTTTCCCAGGCTACTCAGCCTACCGCGATCGCAGCTCCACGTGCTGACAATAGCCGGCTCTACTTTACGGAAAAATGGGGAGTCATCCGCCTAATCAAGGACGGCACTCTGCTTCCGGAGCCCGCGCTCGACATCCGCGACGAAGTCCTCGAGGGCGGCCCGACCGGCGATCGGGTGGAGGCGCCGCAGCAGGGTAAGCGGGGCCTGGTGGGGTTGGCTTTCGACCCGAACTACGAGCAAAACGGCCGCATCTTCGTGATGTACACGGCCGACCAGGGTGAGAAGGGAATGTATGGGACGGCGCAGAACCCCTACGACGATGGCGACATGACCATCGCCGAATACCGCCGCAGCGCCAGTGATCCGGACAAGTTCGACCCAGCCTCCGCCAAGATCATCGTGACGTTCGACAAAGGGGACTGCAACCAGTGCTCCCAACACAACGGCGGCTCTCTCGAGATCGATGTCGACGGATTCTTGTGGGCAAGCACGGGCGATCCTCCGCCCTACAACAACCCCGGCTCGCAAGATCCCATGAACCTAAATGGCAAGCTGCTGCGTTTCGACATCAGCGGCGACACCGTGGTCGGAGCGGGCAACTATCCGGGCGGCGATCCAATGGTCTCGAGCATCGGCATCCGCAACGCCTACAAGTTCAGCTTCGATCGCTACACGGGCGACGCGTTCGTGGCCGATGTCGGTGAAAACGATTGGGAAGAGCTCACCATCGAGCGCTACGGTGACCGGAACAAGGACCACGGCTGGCCGAAAGTGGAGGCGACACACTTCATGGAGGCGCAGTCCTGTGGTGAGGCGAATTGCGTGGAGCCGGTCTTCGAATACAAACACGGTGGACCCGAGGGCACGCCAGGGGCGGACACGTGCATCATCGGCGGGTACGTCTACCGCGGAGCGGCGATTCCGGCGCTTCAGGGCACCTATATCTATGGAGACTTTGGTTCTGGGAGGATACGCGCCTTGCAGGTCGTCGATGGCGTCAAACAAAACGGCACCGGCGTGCAGGACGGGCTCCACAACTTCTCGAACCTTCCCAACGTCTTCATGGGCTGCTTCGGAGAAGATGCGGCCGGCGAGCTCTACATTTGCGACTACGAAGGCGGGAGAATCCTCCGCATCGATGCGGAGTGATTCCCGTAGTTCTGTTTCATGGCATCCGGGCGGCCTACTCCTACGAATCGCGGAATGACGAATCGCGTCGTGTCCGTGAGTGTGTTGGTGCTCGCGGCTTGCGGGAACGAAGACCCCGGCACCAACCCCATGGGGCCAGCAACCAGCGGCAGCATATCGTCGGTCACGTCTGCCACCTCATCGATGGGCACTTCCACGGGGCCTGGCTCGATGAGCAGCAGCGTGACCAGCACCACCGGTAGTGGTGGCGCGACCAGCTCGAGTGGCACCACTGAAGGCAGTACTGGTGTTGCAGGGGCGACCATGACGACCGCCACCGCCACGACGACAAGCACCGCGGGCGGTGGAGCTGGCGGCACCGGGGGCGGCACTGGAGCACCTGCCATGCTTTCGGAAACCGGGCTGTTCACGGCACGCGGTGCCGACGGCGAGCTCATGCTGGCCGAAGGTGTCCGGGAGTTCGAACCACGCTACTGGCTGTGGTCTGATGGCTCGGACAAGAGGCGCTACGTGTATTTGCCTCCTGGCACGCAAATCGATACCAGCGATCCGGACAGCTGGGTCTTGCCCGTTGGAACCAAGCTCTGGAAGAGCTTCATTGCCAACGAGACCGACGAGGGGACGGGAGTGCCCATCCTCATCGAGACGCGCTTGATCGAGCGCACGGGCGATGGCCCGGACGACTTCCTCTTCGCCACCTACTGGTGGCCCAACGCGGACGCGACCGATGCCGTGTTGATGGACTACCAAGAGCAGCTCGTGAATGCCGGCCCCACCTCGCACGACATTCCCAATGGGTCTGCGTGCGAACGCTGCCACCGAACCAGCGCGGAACGGGCATTGGGCTTCAGCGCGTTGCAGCTCAATCATGATCTGGGCGGGTTGAACCTCGAAACGCTCATGAACGAAGGGTGGTTGACCAATCCCATCTCCTTGGACATCCAGATGCCGGGCGACGATCAGCAGACGCAGGACGCGCTCGGCTACCTGCACGCCAACTGCGGCAACTGTCACAACGACAATCCGGGAATTCCTCTCGACGCCATCCCAGAACCTCAGATGATCCTGAAGGTATCCGTGGACGATCTGACGTTGGAGGACACTGGTTTCTATCAAACCGCTCTCAACCAGCCCGGCACTGCTTCTGATCACCTCGCTCTGCCGTATCGCGTTCAAGGCGGCAGCCCCGAGCAGAGCATCGCGTTCCACCGCATGAACTTGCGCTACAGCGAAGATCAAATGCCCCCCCTCGGCACCAAGATGACGGATGACGAGATCCTCCAGTTGATCGACGCCTGGATCCGTACGCTGCCGGCACCGACGCCTTAGTCTGGGCGATCCCCGCCTTCCGATCCTTCGGCTGCCGGCTCGGCCGATGCCGGGTACAGGGGTTAACCCCCGGACTTTCCTAGCCAATCGGAGGGCACTGTAACGCGCGGCACGGCTCGTACGTCTGATCGAAGGGCAGCAGCCACTTGCTGTACACTAGCGTCGCTTGGGATCCCATATGGGGGAGCATATCCATGAGATGCTGCATGTGGCAGCAGCTACACTCTTCTTTCTGGCGGGAGTGTCGGCGCTGAGTGAGTACCGTTACCTGCGAGAGCGGGTCGTACTCACGTACGCCGTCATGTGCCTATGCTCGGCCGCCTACGCTTGCCACGTCGCCATTTCGCATAATCTGCCCAAACTCGGCACGTTCTGGATCCCCTGGACGTTGGCGGTGCTGGTGGTGACCTTCGGGGCCACCCTCTTCTATCTGGTGACTATGCAGCGCTTCGTCGGTGTGCGCGGGAGATTGCGCTGGGTGCTGCTCGCGGTCCAGTTCGGTATTACCGTGACGGTGCTTTCAGACCTCTTGTTCTACGCGGTCACTGGGGGCTCATTCTTGTTAGCGCCCATCGCCCGCGAGGGAGTTAGCGCGCACCAGCGCTCGCTGGGCGAAGGGGCGTACTCCTTGTTACCTGCGGCCGACGTCGTAGCTGGCCTGTTCATGCTCAGCTTCGTGCTGGGTGTCGTGCAGCTACTAATGCAGCTGGTTCGCTCCCGCTCGCGCGATGTCTTGGTCTATCTGGGTCTCAGCGTGACGGCTTTGATTATCGTCAACGATACGCTGGTCGCCATGAGCGCATACACCGGAGTCTACATGATGGCTCTCACGAAGGCCTTCGAGGCCGTTCGCATTCACCGTGACATCCAGGCGCGCGCGCGACAGCGTGTGGAGCGACGCTTGCGTCAAGCCGAGAAAATGGAAGCCATTGGTAGGGTGGCCGGCGGTATCGCCCACGATTTCAACAATGTCCTAACGGTCATCGGGGGTAACATCGAACTTGCAGCCAATGCACTCGAACCCGAACACCCCGCCAAACGAGACCTAAAAGCTGCTCATGAAGGTTTTCACACCGGCCGCAGTCTGGTCAATCAATTGCTAGACGTGGCTCGTTCTGAAAAAGCACTCCCCGAATGCGTAGATATCCACGACTTCTTGTCCAATAGTACCAGCCTGCTGACGAGCATGCTTCCTCGAGCCATCAAACTCGAGACCACTGCCGAGCCCGGGCTCGGCGGTGTCGCGATCGCGCCTGGGCAATTGACGCGGGTACTGATGAACCTGGTCATCAATGCGCGTGACGCGATGCCGAGCGGCGGCACCATCGAAATCCGCGCCCATGTTGCGACAAAGCCGCTGTTCGGATTACGCCAATCGAACGGGCGCCGCATGGTGGTGATCAGCGTAGCGGACCAAGGCACCGGCATACCAGAGGACGCGCTGGAGCACGTATTCGAACCGTTCTACACGACGAAGGTCGAGCAAGGCGGCAGCGGCCTGGGGCTTGCCACCGTCTACTCGATTGTTGGCAAAGCGGGAGGCAGTATCGAGGTCGAATCCGAAGTCGGCCGAGGCACTCGCTTTCACGTGCGCCTACCGAGCGCCGATCACTGACTCTCGAAAAGCTGCCTGCGCTCTACGCACGAGATGATCGAATCCCCCGTGGGGGCAGAGCGATGCCCAACTACTCTGCTCGGCGCCCCCCGCCCGGCGCGCAACACGTCGCCGCTTCGACCCCGCGAAGAACCTGATCAACCCATGCCCACACATCCGCCACCTGCAGACTCGCCAGCTCGCCGTAGCTCAAGCCATCCGCATGCTGCACGGGGTTTCACCCCCATGTGGGGTGAAGGTCGAGCCGCTGCTTGTGCCAGTGAGTCCTCCTCCTAGGCGTGCTCGCGAGCCACGGATCGAATCCCCCGTGGGGGCAGAGCGATGCCCAGACTACTCTGCTCGGTGTCCCCCGCCCGGCGCGCAACACGTCGTCGCTTCGCCGAGCAGCTGCAAGGTCCGGCGCAAGCATTGCTGGAGCGCCCAATCGGTGCCGGCGGTGGGTCGTGCGCGGTCGATCGCTTCGCGTGCCTCGCCCGCTCGGAATCCGAGCCCGCGAAGAGCCTGATAAATCCGTGCCCACACATCCGCCACCTGTGGACTCGAAACCTCACCATAGCTCGAGCCGTCCGCATGCTGGAACCGAAGCCCCGTGGTCAAG
>CBFGRJ010000176.1:0-13820 GCA_965651135.1 uncultured Myxococcales bacterium | reverse complement strand
CGCTTCCCCAAAGGTTTCAAGAAGGTGAAGCCCTACCTGCGAATCACTCCCCAGCCCAACAAGTGAAAATCCCCCACGGGGATGCTCGAGGGGGGGGTTGCTGAACCTCGCGGAATGATTATACGAACCGCTGGGTTGGATCTGGGCTATCTTAGAGTAGTCTATTCGAACCGGGGTGCTGCTTCCGAGCACCCCGACCCCCAGCTTTCAGCAAGGCATTTCAGCAAGGCAACCAGCAGACCGAGGAATTCCCCATGCAGAGTCACGGCTACGCACAACCAGTCGGGTATGCACGCAGCGCTGTCGAGTCGCGCGCTCGCTTCATCGCTCGCACCTACAACACCCTGTTTTTGGCGATCCTCGCCTTCACCGGCATTGAAATCGCGCTCTTCACCTCGGGTATTGCTGCCGCACTGGCACCTGCCCTCACGGGCAACTGGCTCTTGGTACTTGGCGGCTTCATGGTGGCCAGCTGGCTGGGCAGCCACGTCGCTCATACTGCGCAGTCCCCGGTGGCGCAGTACGCAGCGCTCGGTGGTTTCGTGTTCGCCGAGGCGCTGGTGTTCATGCCGCTGCTCTGGGTCGCCAATGCCATGTTTCCCGGCGCTATTCAGTCCGCTGCCATCGTGACCTTCATCGGCTTCGGTGGGCTCACCGCTGTGGCGTTCACCACGCGAAAGGACTTCTCGTTTCTCGGTGGGCTGCTCCGCTGGGGTGGCATCGTGGCCCTGGTGCTCATCGGAGCGAGCCTCATTTTCGGGTTCTCACTGGGCGTCTTCTTCAGTGTTGCCATGGTGGCTTTTGCGGGTGCCGCCATTCTCTACGACACGTCGAATGTCCTGCGTCACTTCCCCCAAGACCGGCACGTAGCTGCAGCTCTGCAGCTGTTTTCATCGGTCGCCCTGATGTTCTGGTACATCCTGAGGATCTTCATGTCCTCGCGGGACTGAGCCACGTCTCGGGTTTCGCATCGTGGCTGGCGGCCGTGCTCCCGAGCGCGGCCGCTGTCGTTTTGTGGGTCGGGCTGAGCGCGCGCGGAAGGTTTCGAGGGTGCCGGCCCGGGGGTCAGCGCGCGACCCGCTGGCCGACATTTTCCTACCTGTCTCACCCTTCGCAGCCGACCTGCAGGCCGGTGGCCAATTGAGGGCCTCCACGGCGTAAACTGCCTGGCCGGCCCGGGAGGATCCAAAGCCCCCCGCGACACACCAGCAATCGCCAAATCCTAGCTCTATACTGTGGTTTGAGATGCCTCGGCAGACCAAGAACATTCCCAGCGAGCTGCTCCGCTCGGTGGTCAAGGTGCTCACCGTATCCGATGACCCCGACTACGATCAGCCTTGGCAGACGCGTGGGCCTTCGAGCTCTACAGGCTCGGGGGCCATCGTTCGCACCAAGCGCGGGCTTCGAGTGCTGACGAACGCCCATGTGGTTCAAAATCAAGTCTTCGTGGAGGTGCGGCGCCACGGCATCTCCGAAAAATACTCAGCCGAGGTGGAAGGCGTTGGCCATGAGTGCGACCTGGCACTGCTCCGTGTCGACCAGCGCGAGTTCTTCGGCGGAGCAAAAGCCATACCGCTCGGCAAGTTACCCGCGCTGAGTCAACATGTCTCGGTGCTGGGCTATCCGATTGGCGGAGAGCGACTCAGCGTGACGCAAGGCGTCCTCTCCCGCATCGAGGTCACGTCCTATGCGCAAAGTCAGCGGCGCTTACTCGCTGGCCAAATCGATGCGGCCATCAACGCAGGCAACAGCGGCGGCCCCGTCGTCCGCAATGGGCGCCTGGTGGGAGTCGCGTTCCAGTCACTCGAAGAAGGCGAAAACATCGGCTACATGATTGCCGAGCCGGTGGTGCGTCACTTCCTGGACGATCTCGAGGATGGCACCTTCGATGGCTTTCCCGATCTCGGCGCGGTGACTCACAACCTGGAATCCGATGCGCATCGGCGCAGCCTTGGGCTCACCGAATCGCACGGAGTGCTGGTTTCTGACGTAGTTTTCGGCGGATCAGCCTGGAACGCGCTCAAACGCGGCGACGTGCTGCTCGAAATCGATGGCACGAAGATTGCTGCCGATGGGACCGTTCCCTTCGCTCGCGGCTCCCGCATCGACTACGCCTACGTTGTATCGCTGCACCACGTGGGAGAACGCATCGATCTGAAGGTCTGGCGAGATCACCGGGTGGTCAAGCTCAACGTCGAGCTCCTGCCGCCGAAGCATTTGGTCGCCGAAGATCGGTATGACGTCAAGCCCACGTACTTCATCTACGGGGGCCTTCTGTTCGTGCCGCTAACGCGCGACTACCTGAAGACGTGGGGTCAGCACTGGTGGGCGCACGCGCCCCATGCGCTGATGGCCAAGTACGAGACCGGGATCAGGACACCCCAGCAGCAGGAAGTCGTCGTCCTGCAAAAGGTCTTGGCCGACCCGGTGAACCAGGGCTACCACGAGATGGAAAGCATCGAGGTGGTCCGGGTTCAGGGCAAAGCCATCCGCAACCTGCAAGACCTGATTCGCTACGTGGAAGCGGCCACGACCGAATTCGTGAGCTTCGAGACCGCGGATGGCGCCACCATCGTGCTCAACCGCCTCCAGGCGATCGGGCGCATGCCGCACATCATGCGACGGTTCGGAGTGCCGCGCGATCGTTCGGCGGATCTCGACATTCCCACCCTGCGCGCGGTGCCCCCGTCCCCGGCCGTGGTCAAGGCCAAGCGGCGCCCCACCAGGCCGCCTCCAAAGGCCCGCCGCGTCGCCCGCGGCTAGCCGATTTCTCCCTAAAATCCGATGCTTGGGGCCCCGCTCAGCCGAATTGGAGAGAGCGGCGGCTGATGTTGCCGTACTCGAATCCGGAGAGCACGGTGCTCGGGGGAGCCGCGTCGCCACTCGCCGCCCCAGCAGCAATCAAGAGGGGCAGGTAGTGTTCCGGCGTCGGGTGAGCCAGCTCGACGCCGGGCGCCCGATTCCGATAATCGATCAAGGCGTCGTAGTCGCGAGCGGCCAGCACCTGAGCTACCCAAGCGTCGAACTCCTGGGCCCAGCTTTCCGGTGGTCGAGTCTCGCTGAAGTCGAGGCGGCGCAAGTTATGAACCAGATTGCCGCTGCCCAAGATGAAGACACCGCGCTGCCGCAAGGGCGCGAGCAGCTCGCCCAGCTTGAACAACGCGGCAGCGCCCAACGTCGACGGCATCGAAACCTGCAATACGGGCAGCGCGCCATGCGGCGCCAGGTGGACCAGCGGAACCCAGGCGCCGTGATCGAGCCCTCGCTCTCGATGTTCGACTCGCGTCTTCGCCGCCAATAACCCCGACACCTGTTCGACCAGGCCCCGCGCGATGGGCGCCCGATACTCGAACCGATAGAGCTCCGCGGGAAACCCGGAGAAGTCGTAGATGAGCTCGTGCTGCTCGCGCCCCGCCGGCGCCACTCCCAACGTGACCGGGGCTCGCTCCCAATGCGCCGACACCATCAAGACCGCTTGCACGTTGGTCGCCGCGAGTTTGCGCCCCCAATCGGCCAGAGGGGCGCCGCGCAGCGCGTCCAGCGCTAGGGTCGGCGCTCCGTGAGCCACGAAACCAGCCGGGGCGCGCTCGGCCTGGGCCGACGCCGAGCCCTTGGGGCCAGGCTGCCGCGAGGCGGGGGCAGCGGGTTGGCGCGAGGCCAAACCAGCCGCAAACATGCCGCCCCCAACCAGCACCGCGCCTGCGCGCACGAAAAACTGGCGTCTGGATTCTGTGCCTTGCTCCATTGCCAACAACCGCATCGAGATAACGTCGCTCGGCCGGGGACATTTAGCCTACATCGTCACGAGCCTGCGAGCGCTTCGACGCGTTCGAGCACCTGACCCGGGCTCATGACCCCCTTGAAGACGTACAAAGCAGCGCTCTCGGATTCGGCCAGGACGGCCTCACTGACGCGAAGCCGGCTGGAAACCGCGAACAGCACCTTCTCACCGGCAAGGCCGCGCTCAGCCATTTCTACGCGTCGCCACACCGCGTCTCGGCTCCAGTAACCCAGCACTTCGAGGTACACGCGCTTGCCTCGCTTCTCGAAGACCAGATCGGGCACACACACCCCAACCCCTGGCAGGTCGAGCAAGTCTTGCGAAATGCCGATGCGCCAACCGCGGGCCCGCTCGCTCAATTG
Source organism: uncultured Myxococcales bacterium (assembly GCA_965651135.1). Lineage (GTDB taxonomy): Bacteria > Myxococcota_A > Polyangia > Polyangiales > Polyangiaceae > JAICQQ01. The sequence goes on along the minus strand of CBFGRJ010000176.1, from coordinate 9,677 downwards.
CGCCCTGAGGCGCTCGACCTCGTCAGTCAGCGCTGCAGGCGGCGAGGCCGACGCCTGACCGCGATGCGCAAAGCGAAACGTCACCGGCCTTCGCGACTTGCCCCAGCGCAAGCGTGCCGTGAGCTCGAGCTGGTCGCACTCGAGCAGCGCAGGCAGCACCAGCGCCAGCTGCATCCCATACTTCGTGACCGATTCGAAGAGGCTGAAAGGGCCGTCGAGGCGCACGCGATACCCGCGCTCGAGCGGTTCGATCCGATAAAGCAGCCGCCTGAACTTCAGCTTGTTGAACAGCTGCCGGTAGCCGAGCGGCGAGTCGAAACGCACGTCGGCCACCACATCTACGGCGCGAAGTAGCACGGCCTGAACTTGCCCGAGCTCATAGCGCTCGAGCAGAGCGCTGCTCTCGACCGGGCCCAGGCTCTTGAGCCGCTGGGCTCCCTTCAGATCGGCGTAAAGCGCCTCTTCGACGGCCTCGGCAGAAACGCCGCGCTCCCTGGCTACGGCTTCCAGCGCCTTGTGTCGATCGAACGGCTGGTCCAAACCTGCCGCTTGTCGCTGTCGACTGGCTTCCAAAAACACCTGGCGCCTGAGCTCGGCGGGCTCGAGCTCGAGCTCGCTGCCGAAATCCGCCGCGTCCTCAATCAACTTCAACAGTCCCTCGGCGAGGCGGCGCTCCCCTGGAGTCACGGGCACCAGGTTCCAAACCGCGTGCAACTGCTCGCGCGTAGAGCCCACGTGCTGCTCCGCCAACAGCAAGTACTCGTCGCAAAGTTGCTGGGCACGCTGCCGGAGTTTCGGCGACAAGCGGCTGAGCACCAGCTCGCCTTGGACGACCCGCGCTCGCACCAGTTCCGGAGTCAACATGGGGCCACCGATTCAGCGATACGCAGCATGATCGCGGCGCCGGTCGCTGGTGAACGTCTCGCTGGTGCCTGCGGAAACCAACTCGTAAAGGGTCGCGTTCTTGCCGTCTTTGCGGCGCAAGATGCGACCCAGTCGCTGCACGTGCTCACGAACGGAGCCGCTGCCGCTGATGATGACGGCCACGTTGGCGTCAGGCACGTCCACGCCCTCGTTGAGCACTTTCGAAGTCACGATCGCCCCGTAGCTGCCTGCCGCGAAGCGTTCTAGGATTTCGCCGCGCTCGCGTATCTTCGTTTGGTGAGTGATCGACGGAATCAGAAAGCGCCGCGACACCTCGTAGGCGGTCGCGTTGTCTTGAGTAAAAATCAGCATGCGGTCGTGCTGATGCAGACTGAGTAGCTTTTCGAGATACGCGAGCTTTCCGCTGGCGGCGAAGGCCAGCTCCCGCTGGCGGCGATAGGCGCGCATGGCGCGTTGGCCCGCGCTGCTTCTGGCCGAACGCATGATGAAATCCTGAAAGCCTCGCGGGCTCCCCATGCGGATGCCGCTCTGCCGAACGAAGTTGGTGTAGACCTTGCGTTCTGCTTCGTACTCGGCGCGCTCCGCGTCCGACAGCTCGACTTGAATACGGACGGTGTCGTATTCGGCAAGATAGCTCCCAGAAAGCTCACCGATGTCTTTGCGATAGACGAGCGGGCCCAACAGCTCGCTGAGCACCTCTTCGCGCCCGTCCGCACGCTCGGGGGTGGCCGTCAAACCCAAGCGATAGGGCGCCAGGCACAGCCGCGCTGCCAGTGCATAGGTTTCGCCGGGCAAGTGATGGCATTCATCGAATACCACCATGCCGAAGCGGGCGCCGTGGCGCTCCATGTGCAGATAAGCCGAATCGTACGTAGTGACGGTGAGCGGCTCCAAGCTGTGCTCACCTCCACCGATAACCCCTATTTTCGTGTCGAAGCTCGCCTTGAGCAGCTCGTACCACTGATGCACTAGATCGAGCGTGGGCGCGACCACCAAAGTCGAGCGCCTGCGACTCTCGATGGCCATCAAGGCCAGGTGACTTTTGCCGGCGCCCGTGGGCAATACCACCACGCCGCGGCCTCCGGCGGCCAGCCATGCTTGCAGCGCCTCGGTCTGGTAGGGGCGCGCCTCGCGCCTTGCGACGAGCCGCACCTGGAGCTTGTCGTATTGCCGAGCCGCGTCGTCTATTTCGATGCCGGCATCGCGTAGCCCGAGCACCAGCTCGGAGTAGCTCGACGCTGGCAACCGGAAGCAACCGGTGCGCGCGTCCCAGGTGCAAAACGCGGGCAGCCCCTCGGTAGCTTCCGAAAGCCCTCGGAGCTCGAGAGTACCGGAGACGAAATGCAGCGAGGCCACCCCCGTCGTGTAGCGGCTTTCTACCGCTGCATCAACTCCACGGGAACTTGCCACATGAGCTGGCCGAAGTAGCTGCCGTAGCCTTCGGACATGCGCACCAGCATGGCCGTGCAATTGCCGAACTTGACGTGGCAAGCGCGTGGCACGGGGTAGCAGAGCAGGTGCTTGACCCACTGCGTGCCAAAGCCTCCGTGACCGACGATGAGCACTCGCGCGGCCGCTTGCCTGTGCCTTGCTTCTAGGTGTGCTTGGGCCCGTGCCACACGGTCTTGCAACGCCTGGTAGCTCTCGCCTCCCCACGGCGAGTAGTCGGCGTATTGCTCGAGCCTGCGCTCGAAGAACTCTGGGTGACGGCGCCGCACCTGCACGTAAAGCAGCCCCTGCAGCCGCCCGACGTCGAACTCCATGAAGTCCTGGTGCTCGATTGCGGGTGGCAAGCCCCGCTCCCGCGTGATCAGCTCGGCAGTATCGCGCGCCCGCGAAAGTGGTGAACAATACGTATAGTCCCAATTGATCCCCATGCGCTCGGTCCAACGCGCCACGGCCACGGCTTGTGCGCGACCGCGTCGAGTGAGCGGATAGTCCCCCTGCCCCTGGAGCCGCCCCTCGGCGTTCGCCGCGCTCTCGCCGTGGCGCACGAAGATCAGATCCATCGAGCGCGCTTACGGAGCCGCCATCGGCTTGGCCAGAGTGCCGACACAGTGCCAACCGGGACTCTGTGGGAGGCAGCGCACACCCACCACGTCGCTCGCTCCCAAGCGTCCAGCCGCGACGCGCACCGATGCGCGCATCGCCGCCTCGCTGCAGCCCGCGTCGCAGTCGGTGACGAGCGTCCCAAGCTCGCGATGACTGGCAGGCAAGTCGCTGACTTCGCGCACCGCGCTCGGAGACAGCGGCGCACGCTCGATGCCGGCGTCGTCCGTATCGATCGGTCGATAGCTCACTCGAATACGCCAGGCCGCGTCAGCAGTCGGATCGTCGAGCCTGGCCGCTTCGCTGGCACTGGCGGCCAGCCCGCTGCTCGGAGGCTTGCTCCGGGCGCCGAGCGCGCCCTGGGCCCGCGTGCTTTCGCCGGGACGCGCCACCTGAGCGCGACACACGAGACGGCCGGATGCGGCTTGCCCCCCGTTGCCGCGTTGCGGTGGGCTCGACCTGCCACAACGCGATCGCACCAAGACCTCTGCGCCCACCGACGCTGCCTTGTCCCGCAAGACGTCCCACAACCGATGAGTGCTGCAGTCCAGATCGGAGAGCCAACGGTCACGGACTGGCGTTCCAGGCCGCCATACCGTGCAGCTGGTCTCGAGACGCCCGAACACTTCGTAACCTAGCGGCACCCGCTCCACGCTCTGGAGCGCGGAGGCGGCCACCTGCGCCGCGTGCTCTTCGCCTGCGTAGTGCACGGCCTGACGCTCTGCCGGTGCACACCCCACCGCAAACAGCACCCAGAAGAATCGAACCGAGCGGCGCCAGTGCATGCTCGCGATCCTTCCAAACCGCAGCCTCGACTGCAAGAGCACCTTTGGTGCCACCTGACCCTGTCGAACATGCGATGCGCAGTTGGCTTTCGACCTTCGATCCCGCACACTGCTCGAGTGGCCGAGCTGCTGCAGAGAGATGGCGACGACTTGGCGCATTGCCGGCATTGCGGCGTGCTGGCCGTCGGGCCTTGCGCCCGCTGTCGCTCACCAGTGTGCGGTGACTGCTGCGTGCTGACCGAGGGAGGAGCCAACGTGTACGCGATCTGTCTCGGCTGTGATCGGCGCAGCGGGCGGCAGCTCGCGGGGGCCTGGCTGAGGGTGCTGTGGTGGTTGGCCCTGCCCATCTTGGTGCTGGCCGGGGTGCTAGTGCTGCTTTTACTTTTCGGACCCTGAGTCCGATCTAGCTCGGCTGTCTATGACTCCCGTGTCATGGACCGTGGCGAGAATCTAACAAAACAAGTGTGCCCCAAGCTCCGCGTGCGGAGCATGGGGCACACCTGGGTGGCATGGCCAGCGCGCGCTTAGTCGGCGCCGCCTTCGCCACCCTCGCCGGCTCCGCCAGCTTGGCCAGCGCCGCCCGCAGAACCACCTTCGCCACCAGTACCGCCGGTGTCACTGGTGCCGCCGGTGCCGCCATCACTCGTGCCACCAGTGCCGTTGCCGCCGACACCAGTGCCGCCCGTGCCGCCACTACTGGTGCTCGTAGTAGTCTTGCGGTCGTCGTCGTCGTCATCCCCACCGCAGGCAGTCAGCGCCAGGGATGCGCCCAAAGCGACCAGGGCAAGAAGGCTGTGATTGTTTTTCATGCTCCGATATCCTCCGAAACCGAATAATTGCTAAGTTGCGACTTGCTATCCGCTGCGCTGGCTAAGCACGCTCCGTGCCAGAAGAGCCAGAACCGCGCACCAGGCGGCAGACAGCCTAAGAATGGTGATCGGGCTGGAAGTGGCTGCCCCGCGGCCGACTTCGGGAGGCGGTATCCAACCTGATCACCGTGTCATACACGGGTGGCCGTATACGTCTGCGTTCAGCACAAAGCAACGTTTCATCTCGTGTTTTCGCAGGAAACCCGCATGAAACGTCTGGTCGGACGGGTCACTCGCCACGTTTGACTCGTAAAGTGGGAGTAACTTTTTCCGGTGGAGCCGCCCCGCGGCGTATGGAATCGCTGCCAAACCGCGCCTGGATCGCGTCCAGCGTTGGGCCAAGCTCACGCTGCGGCTCGCGCGCCGCAAACAGCTCGAGCTGGCCTCCCTGACGTGATTGCAGACCGCTGAGCGTGACCCCGATCAATCGAATGGGCGCGGTGATGTTCGACTCGTCCCAAAGCGTCAGCGCCAAGCGCCGAATGACGGACGCATCATCGGTCGGTTCAGCCAGGGTGCGACGTCGGGTGATCAACGGGTACAAGCGCGGTCCAGCGCGCTCTGCGACCACACCCTCGCGCCGCTCTGCGAGCTTGACCTTGATCGAGACGGTTCGTGCGACGAATCCATCATGCCTGATGCGGCGTGCTACGGCCTCACTGTGGGCCGTGAGCGCGGCGCTCACCGTATCCCGATCCCGTATGTCCTTTTCGAAGGTGTTTTCTTCTCCGTACGACTTCGGGATGCGCTCGACCTCCACCTGACGGAAATCTTCGCCTCGAGCCAAGGCTTGGAGCTCTTCGGCGCGTTCCCCGAACAACCTTGCCAGCCATACGCCGTCGTAAGTTCTGAGCTCTCCAATGGTCGTGATACCGAGCTCGGTGAGCTTGGCGCCCATGACTGGTCCTACACCCCAGAGCCGGCGCACCGGCAGCGGATCGAGCAAGCCCTGCACCTCGCTGGGCGCCACTACCCGGAGGCCGTCCGGCTTGCCCAAGGTACATGCAATTTTGGCGACCAACTTGCTGGGGGCTATGCCGACGGATACGGGTAGCTCGACGACTTCGCGCACTCGCTGCTTGAGCTTTCGTGCGAGCGCCGTGGGACTCTCGAAAAGCCCCAGTGAGCCAGTGATATCGAGAAACGCTTCATCGAGCGCCAGCGGCTCGATCTCGCTCGTGAACTCCTCGAAGATCCGGCGTACTTGGCGCGACACCTCGCTGTAGCGAGCCATGTTGGACCCCAAAAATACACCGTGCGGGCAGAGCTCTCGCGCGCGAAAGCCCGGCATGGCCGAATGCACACCGTACTTTCGTGCTTCGTAGGACGCCGCTGCTACCACGCCGCGTGGCGAGGTGGCGCCCACGATCACGGGTAGCCCCTTGAGCTCTGGGTGATCGCGCTGCTCGATGGAGGCGTAAAACGCGTCCATGTCCGCATGTAAAATCCAGCGCTCTGGCCTGACCGGGTGGGTCATGAGACTCCACGCGGTTTTACGCCTGGTCGCGAAGAAGGGCCAGCTGCCTGACGCAGGGCCCCTCGCGCCGAGATCGTAAAACCAGAGGCGAGCAGCACCTGACCCAGCGGGGTCGAGCGCGCCGGCGCCCCGTCGATGCTCTCGATGAGCATCACCTTGGGTCGCTGCTCGGCCACGCGTCGATTCAGAGCGTGCGTCACCGCGTGGGCGTCCTCGGGCGAATTCCGAACAAATGTGGTGAGCGAGGTGAAGCCTTTGCTGGCATAAGCCAGCAGCCTGCCGTCATGGACCACCACTTTGCTGCCCAGAGCGCGCGCCGGGCGCGGGTTTCCTTCGGGCCATGGCAGCACCGTGCCGTACAGATTGGCGGGATCGCTGGCGGACAAGATCACCGCAGGGCGCTTCGAATACGCCTGGCGCAAACGATCTCCTGCACCTGCTGCCGCGAACTGCTGCCCAGAAAGCCCGGCCACGAAGTAGCCCCGGCGGACGCGCGCGCGTTCCTCGAGCGCTCGCAACACGACCAGCAGGTTCGACGCACTGCCGACGAACCGCTCATGCTGCATGGCTTCGCGCGTCACGATGGCATGGCGGGCGAGCAGCAGCTCCGCCCAAGCCGTCGAGCTTTCGGCGGTCGGCCCCGAGTTGGCGCTGGGCACGGGTAGCAGCGACCAGCGGCCTTCGCTCCCGGGCGGGGTAGCTCGCCGAGATCGAAAAGCACGTTTTGGACCCCGCTCCCGTTCCTGATCCAGCGCGCCCAGCGATCGCAGCGGCGCCAACGTGTCGTTGCTCACTTCACCGGCCCAGACCATTTGCCACAGGACCTTCAGCACCTCGGGCGCGAACGCTCCGAGCGATGTGACCAGATCTTGAAAGAAGAGAGCCCCACGCAGCGCCAGCGTCTCGCGAATCCGCTGTGCCAAAGGATTCGACAAGGGCTCGGAGGGCGGAGCGAGCAGCGCATACCGATCCGTGAGAAACAGGGCTATGCGCCCGTCGCGCTGACCGACGGGCTCGATGCCGCGCCATACGATCTCGCCGCTGCTGACCAGCTCATCCAGAAAGCTCGGGACGAAATCCGCCACGCGCGCCGGCAAGACCTCTTGCTCCAGCTCGGTGACGGGCAGCGCGGTTCCTTCGAGCTGCTCCAGCGTGTCGAGCAAGCCGTCGAGCCCGTGACGCGGCTCGGCCACGCGTTGCCAGTGAAGCACCAACTGCACGAGCCGCGCCGGCTCGACCGGCTCGATCTGGCGGCGCAACGCCTCCAGCGAGCGCCGCTTCAAGAGGCGCAAGACTTCGCGATCGCACCACTCAGGGCCGCTACCTCGCGGCAAAAACTCACCGCGAACGATGCGCCCCTTGTGCTCGAGCTCGGCCAAGGCGTGCTCCACCCTTTCCAGCGCCACCCCGAAGCGTTCGGCCGCTTGTCGAGTCGTGAAAGGGACCTGACTGCGCGCATAGCGCGACAGCAGCTCTTGTAGCGGCTCGCGAACCGGCTCGACGAATGCCGCCGGCAAGTCCCGAGGCAGCTCGACGCCCAGGGCACCCCGGTAACGCCCGGCATCCTCGACGGCGATGAAGCGCTCGCACCCCGCGATTGGTACAGCCAGGACTCGCCCCTCGCCCAGCAGTTGCGCCAGCCACTCGTCCAGCAAGTCCGGATGGCTCATGCGCGCCAAAAGTTCGGACCGATCCAGATCTCCATAGCTCAAGAGCGCGTCCGCCAGAGCATCCGCATGCCGGATGGCAGCGTACTTCTTACCCGAGAGCACCTCAGCGAGCTCGCGCAATGACGTCTCGTCCAGAAGCTTCCTGAGCTCGGCCTCCCCCAGCAGATTCCGTAGCTCTGCGTGGCTCAGCCCAAGGACACGCGCCCGGCGTTCTGCAATCGGCGCATCCTTGTCGTACACGAAGTTGCCCGCATAGGCGAAGAGCAACGACGCGCTGAACGGCGAGGGTTTGACGCTGTCCCGGATCACGGTTCGGATACCGCCGTCCCTGATCTCCGCGAGCACCTGCTTCAACGCCGGCAGGTCGAAGATGTCGCGCAGACATTCGCGATAAGTTTCGACGACGATGGGAAAGTCGGGGTACTCGGCGGCCTCCCGCAACAGGCGAGCTGAGCGCTTGCGTTGCGCCCACAAAGGCGTGCGCCCACCCGGCCGCCGCCGCGGCATCAACAGGGCACGCATCGCATTTTCCCGAAAGCGGGAGGCGAACAGCGCACTCTGCCCCAGCTGGCGCAGCACGAGCTCTTCGACATCGTCCGGATCGGGGAACAGCAGCATTGGGTCGAGCGCCTTGCTCGACTCCGGCAAGCGAAACACGATCCCGTCGTTTTGCCAGATCGATTCTACCTCGAGCCCCGCATGCTCTCGGAACAGCATTTCGGCGGCGAGCGCCCACGGCGCATGCACGGGCGCCCCGAGCGGGCTCAATAGGCAAAACCTGTAGTCCCCTACTTCGTCGACGAAGCGCTCGACGACCACGGTGCGATCATCCGGCACCTGCCCGCTGGCAGCCTTCTGCTCCTCCAGGTAGGAGAGTAGCGCTCGAGCGGCGTCCGGGTGTAGCCCGTGCCGCGCCTCGAGCAGGGAGAGCGCGCTATCGCGGTCCGCTTCCAGCAGTGAGCGCATGAGCGCGCCGATGGCACGCCCGAATTCAGCAGGGCGGCCGGGAGCATCGCCGCGCCAAAAAGGCATGCGACCGGGCTCCGCAGGTGCTGGGCTCACGATCACGCGATCGAACCTGATCTCCTCGATACGCCAGGAACTGGCTCCGAGCACGAAGACATCACCCACGCGTGATTCGAACACCATCTCTTCGTCGAGCTCCCCCACCCGGACCTGTGTCTCACCACCCAGAAATACGCCGAACAGGCCGCGGTCGGGGATGGTTCCGCCGCTGGTCACAGCAATACGACCGGCACCCTGCCTGCCTCGCAACGTGCCGCGCTTGCGATCCCAGACCAGCCGCGGTGATAGCTCTACGAAGGCTTCGGAGGGGTACTTGCCGGACAGCATGTCGAGCACCCCCTCGTACGCCGACCGGCTCAACCCGGCGAACGGCGCCGCCTGGCGCACCCAATCGAACAAACCATCGACCCCTACCCGCTCCATGGCGCAGATCGCCACGATTTGCTGAGCGAGCACGTCGAGCGGGCTCTCCACGTAGCGCGTCGCTTCGACGGCCCCCTCGCGCATACGAACGACGCAGGCGGCAGCCGACACTAGATCCGCGCGATGCTTGGGAAACACGATGCCCTCGGAGGCCAAGCCCACCCGGTGACCCGAACGCCCCACGCGTTGCAGCGCGGACGCGATCGAGGCAGGCGTCTCGATCAACACGACCAAGTCGACCGTTCCCACATCAATGCCCAGCTCGAGCGACGACGTCGAGACAATGGCTTTGAGCTCGCCTTGCTTGAGCCGCTCCTCGATGGCGAGGCGACGCTCTTTCGACACCGATCCATGGTGCGCCAAGCAGATTTCCCGGCCCGCCATTTCATTGAGTGCCGCGGCGAGCTTTTCGGTCAACCCGCGGTTGTTGACGAAGATCATGGTGGAGCGATGGGCGTCGATCAAGTCGACCAGCCTGGGATGGATCGCGGCC
>CBFGRJ010000175.1:0-13840 GCA_965651135.1 uncultured Myxococcales bacterium | reverse complement strand
CCGGTAGTACAGATCCTGACGGAAGCGACCGGCAGCGATATCGGCCTCCACGTCACGATTCGTGGCGGCAAGCACGCGCACGTCGACCGGCACTTCTTTGGGGGCGCCCACGGGGCGCACGGCTTTTTCCTGTAGGGCTCGCAGAAGCTTGACCTGCAGGTTTTGGGGTAGCTCACCTATTTCGTCGAGAAACAGGGTGCCTCCGTCGGCGCTTCGGAACAGACCCGGCTGCCGGGTGGCAGCGCCCGTGAAAGCCCCCTTCTCGTGGCCGAACAGCTCGCTTTCCATCAGCGCCTCGGGCAACGCCCCGCAGTTGACCACGAGGAACGGGCCGTCTCGTCGGTCCGACCGCTCGTGTACGTGGCGCGCGATACGCTCCTTACCCGTGCCGCTGGCCCCCGTAATCAGCACCGTCGTCTTCGTCTCGGCCACTCGTTCGATGAGGTCGACGATGGCGCGCATCCGAGGACTGCGGCACGCCAGCTCCCGCTCGCCCAGTGACGAGACCTGCGCCCGAAGCCGCTGGTTTTCCAGCACGATGGCCTGCTTCTCCAGCGCCTTGGCGACCAGCGCCACTAGTTCTGCCTGCTCGAAGGGCTTTGTCACGAAGTCGTAGGCCCCCAAACGCATGGCTTTGATGGCGTTTTCGACCGTCGAATGCGCGGTGATCAAAATCACCTCGGTGCTCGGGCTGCGCGATTTGGCTGCAGTGAGCACGTCCAATCCGGAGCCGTCTGGCATGGCCAAATCAGTCAGCACGATGGGGAATGGTTGTGGGCTGCCCCGAATGGCTTCGACAGCCGCGTTGTATCCGGCCACGCCGACGACCGAATACCCCTCGCGCTTGAACATGATGGTCAACATCTGTCGCAGGGCAGGCTCATCGTCGGCAATGAGCAGGCGAATCGCAGAAGGCACTAACGAAGTCATCGCTCAGGAATCTCGTGGCGCTGTGAAGCATCGACGGACAGGCCAAGCAACGCCAACCCAGAACCCGCACGATTCACGCATCGAACGGCTTGCCCCTGAACAGACGGGGCCTCGGCTGCCGCTCCCGCAAGCTCTTTCAGCATGAATAGTTGCCCCGGGGCCGGTTCGTCCTACGATTGATGCATACAGCCTAGCTTGATGTCCCCCTTTTGCCTAATTTCGACATTGGTGCGACCGTCTCATCGCCTCGTTGTCGGGTGCGCCTCGTTGGGCATGGCCCTGGCGCAGTTCAGTTGTGCGGCCGAACCGGACGAGGCTGGCAGCATCACTACTACCACCGGTTCAGGTGGTAGCGGCGGTTCTAGCTCTCAAGCGCCCATTCTGCGCTTCGTGGTCGACGACCCACGCGAGATCCAGACACTGTTTCCTGAAGAGATTCGAGAGTTCAAGGTCGAGGCGACCCCCCCGGACACCTACCGTGTTCGCTTTTCGCTCGTGCCGGTCGAGGGGATGCCCCCGCACGACGCGTCACTCGATCGTACCGACGCCGACACGGACAAGAACGGTGTCGCCGCCGTCACCGTTCGCGCGCCGAGTGTGGTCACGCAGTTCGATCTGCAAGCCGCTATCGGTTCCATGACCTCTACCTCGTTGACGATTGACGTGCAGACCCAGGGCGAAGCGGAGCTTCAGGTGGTGCCTGAGTACAATGGTCAGCGCCCCGTGACTGAGTGGGTGGCCAACGCATACATGAACATCACCTGTTCCGAGCTCTCGCAAAAGCAGCCCATCGAGCGCGGCTTACCCGCTGACAGCACGCTGTTCAGTGCCACCTCCATTTATGGGATCCCGGCGTTTCTCACGGTCTCGGTGGCCCCCTATATGGCCGTCACCGCACGAGCTGGTCACTATGCCTTCGGCTGCACCAATTTCGATCAACCGCTGATCAACGAGCTGAATACGGTCCGTGTACCCGTCACGAATCAAGCGATCGTGCTTACCGGCGTCAACGTCGACCTCACTCTGGGCATCCACGAAACCACGAACGACTGGGTGAAGCGGCTCGAAACCGCAGCCAGCGAGGTCCTGCTGGCGTTCACGGGTGAAGCCGAGAACGATTTGGAACTGTTGCTCGATACCATGCGCGATCAGCTGAGCACCGCCGACGAGCGCGAAGCGTTTCAGAGTAGCCGCGAGGCGCTGGCCTGGGATGTCGAGATCCTTCCAAGCCTGGCCAGTATGGATGGCCTCTTGCTTCGCAAGGAGCTCTCGACCTGGATGCAGCGAGGATTTCAGGAGCTGAATTCTCCAAAGGCATTCGTCGGACGCGTGTTGGCGCCCAAAGCGGCTGGCGAACAAGCCCATTTGGCGCTCATCGAAGTTGGGGGCGTCGATGCCGAACGAGCCAGTTTCGTCTCTCTGGTAGATGCCACGTGGACAGCAGACCCCAACGATACCGTCGCTCTTGGCGCAACCCTGCGCTGGTCTCCGGCCGCTTTGGTCACAGCCCTTGCAGAACACCAAGCCACCATGGCGTACCCCGATGCCGAGAGCTTGGAGCAGGCCCTGGCGGAGCTGGTCAGCTGCGAGCTCTTAGCCGAAATATTGGTCAGTGATCTGGAAAATGCTCAAGCTTTGTCGGAGTGCGACGCCGACTGCATGAGCGAACTCTGCGACGCCGCACTCGTCGAATTGGCGCAAAGGACCGACGACGCCTCGGATGCGGAACAGCGATTGCAGTTGAGTGCGGCCGGTGCGGCGCTCGTGGACGACGAGGCCCGACTGCTTTCGTTCGAAGGCTCCTGGCGCGGCACCTTCCCTGACGGAGAGAGCTTCGCTGTCGGAGGCTCCGTCACTGGTTCCGAGAGCAAGGGAGACGACCGATGATCGAGGCGCCGACTTCAGCGGCCGGACCCGGCAAGACCTTTCAGGTCACCAATCCCGCCACGGGCGAAGTTCTGAGTGAAGTGCCGGTGCATGGCGTTCGAGACGTGCGGGCCTCCGTAGAACGAGCGCGTATGGCCCAGCGGAGCTGGGGCGCGCTCTCGGTCAAAGCCCGCGCCGAAGGCCTGTTCGAGTTCTGCGAGACATTGGTTCGCCATGCCGAAGACTTGGTCGATTTGCTGGTGTTGGAAACGGGCAAAGCGCGATTGGAGGCGCTGATCAACGAAGTGTTGGTCCTCGCCGATCTACTCACTTGGCAATGCAAGCACGCGCCAGCCATTTTGCAGGACCGCGAGGTTTCGTTGCACCTGTTGAAACACCGCAAGGGCCTGGTCTGCTACGTGCCTCGCGGCGTCGTGGGCGTGATTTCACCGTGGAACTACCCGTTGATGCTGCCTCTGTCGGACCTCGGCCAGTCTACGTTGGCGGGCAACGGCACGGTCCTCAAGCCCAGTGAGCACGCTCCCTTGGTCGTTCTGAAAGCCAAAGAGTTGTGGGACAAAACTGGGCTACCCAGCGATCTGTGGCAGGTGGTGACCGGAGGCCCCGAGACGGGCACCGCGCTCATCGAGGCGGGTATCCAGAAGCTGGCGTTCACGGGCGGCACACGAGCCGGGCGACTGGTGGCCGAGCGTTGTGGGCGCCATTTGGTCGAATGCGTGCTGGAGCTGGGGGGCAAGGCGCCCATGATCGTGTGCGACGACGCCGATTTGAAGCGAACCGCCCGCGCTATCACTTGGGGAGGCTTCGCGAACATGGGGCAGGCATGTGTGTCGGTCGAGCGCGTGCTGGCGCACACCTCGATCTACGACGAACTGGTCTCTTTGACCCGTGAACAGATCGCCGCGCTCAGACAAGGAGACTCGGGAGCGGCCGACGTCGACGTGGGTCCGCTGGTGCTCGGGCAGAGTCTCGAGCGACTAGCCGAGTTGGTGTCGGACGCGCTCGTCAAGGGCGCCAAGCTGGCCGCCGGCGGCCAACGGTTGCCTGGCAAAGGCCAGTTCTTCTCGCCGACGCTGCTGATCGATTGTACCCCGGAGATGCGCGTCATGCAGGAAGAGATCTTCGGCCCAATCGTGCCGATGATGCGCGTCGAGAGCGACGCGCAAGCGATCTCGATCGCCAACAGCCTGCCCTATGGGTTGAGCTCCTATGTCTTCAGCCGCAACACCCGGCGCGCTGAAGCGATCGCGCGGCAGCTCGAGGCGGGCAGCGTCGTGATCAACGACGTGCATTCCGATATTGCGACCCCCGAGGTACCCTTTGGAGGCATCAAGCTGAGCGGCTACGGCAGAATCCATGGCCCCGAAGGTCTGCGCAGCATGTGCTTCGTCAAGCACATCAGCTTGAATCGAACACCGCTGCCGGCGCGAAGCCCGTTTTGGTTTCCGTACTCTGCCAAAGATTTCGCGCGCGTGCTGGCTGGGCTCAAACTCCTGTATTCCAAGCGCAAATTCCTCGGCCGCCCGGCGACCTGGCTGTGAGGCTTTCAGGTGAGCCGGGCGCGAGCCAGGCGCGCATCGATCGCGAAAGCGAAGGCCTTTAGCGCGTCGCTCTCGCTCGCTTCTTTGGAGCGCGCTCCACGAACCGCGCTGCGAAATTCCAAGTAACGGCGGCCGTCGAGACCCAAAAGCAGCACCACGAGCGCCGGATCGCGCGGGGACTCTCCGGCGCTGCCCAGAGCGCCTGCCACACCCGCCAAGGTGCGTGAGACAAGCTCGTCTGCGAGCCGGATAGCCTCGGCAAATTGCCCGCGCCGCAGGTGCTGTTCGAGCTCGAGGACCTGCACCCGTTCTTGGTTCGGCCAAAGTGCCTGAAAGCTGACCCCCTCCGCAGGTAGCGATGGCTCGTCGAGGCTTGGCTCGTGGTCCCCACGGGCTTCGATGGGGGGCGAGAGGACTCGGTGCGCGCCATCCAAAGGCTCGCTGGGCGCTTCCGAAGCGCGAGCGCCCGGCGCGGCAGTGGCCTCGCTCGGCATTGGGGCGGGCGACGAGGCCTCCGCTCGTGTTGCCGCCTCCTGTTTGGCGGCCGGCGCGGGGCTGAACGGCTCATTCAACGACAATAGCCCACTCGGTCGTCGCACCGCCAGGGAGCCCCCAGCGACGGAAGCCGGCGCCGTGCTGTCGATACCGCGCAGCGCCTCGGTCAGGCCCGCTTCGGGCACTTTCAGCTCTTGTTGCACGAGCTCGCGGGCTTCGGGGTTTTTCCGTTCGAAGTCGTCCATGACCGCCCGAGCGATAGCGTCGAGGGTTTCGTAGACACCGTCGCCGGTCGTGGCACACGTGGCAAACGAGGGCGCGCCGTGCTTGTCGAGCGCACGCTCGAGCTCCTCGATGCTCACGATATCGTACAGGTCGCGCTTGTTGTACGCGATCACGTGCGGCACGCTCTGCAGTTCTCGCCCCTGTTCGCGCAGGTTGTCGTTGAGGTTGGCCAGGCTCTCGAGGTTGGCGTCCAGCCGCGCCCGCTGCGAATCGGCAACGAACACGATGCCATCGGCTCCCGTCAACACCAGGCGGCGAGTGGCGTTGTAATAAACCTGGCCGGGAACCGTGAACAGCTGCAGGCGCACGCCCATGCCGCGCGCCGTCGGCAGCCGAATCGGCAAGAAGTCGAAGTACAAGGTGCGGTCGACCGGGGTCGCCAAGCTCACCATCTTGCCGCGGTGCTCCACCTTGGTCGTGGCGTAGACGTGCTGCAGCGTCGTCGTCTTGCCCCCGAGCCCGGGCCCGTAATAGACGATCTTGAACACGAGCTCCCGCGCGAGCGGGTTCACCACCGGCATAGCTGCCGGAGAATAGATCAGATCGAGCCATTGTGCGGGAGCGAGCCCGCCAGCGTGAAAACGGCCCACCAGTCGGGACCAGAAGGGGAAAATGCTGCGTTTCGCGTGGCGCCTTCGCGAGCGGCATGGGCTCGCCGTAAGCTCACGCCGCCGAGTCACGTTATTTCAGGGCAATGCTGTGTCAGGCGCGCCTTTCTGCAACCGCGCGAATCGCATCGGATCCGAGCCGGCGTGGCGCTCGGGTAATCCGTTTGTGTACAGTGCCCGCCGTGACCCTCGACGCGGAGCTCGAAGCAGAACGGTTGCTCTGCGAGCACGCCCGGGCCGGGGACCGACAGGCCCTTGGCCGCCTGTTGCGGCAGCACGGGCCAAGGCTCTACCGCAGCGTGTTGCTTCCCAGATTGGGTAGCCAGGCTCAAGCCGAAGAAG
This sequence comes from uncultured Myxococcales bacterium, assembly GCA_965651135.1. Taxonomy (GTDB): domain Bacteria; phylum Myxococcota_A; class Polyangia; order Polyangiales; family Polyangiaceae; genus JAICQQ01. The sequence continues at coordinate 7,752 of CBFGRJ010000175.1, read as the reverse complement.
CGCTGAGCATCACGTACATGAAAGTCGTCGAACGCTTCGAGCAGTTCACCTGGCAAAGTGTGGGGCTCTATCCGTGGCTACGGGTGATCGCCCTCCGGGTGGCTCTCGACATGTTGCGCAAACACAAGCGCGAGCTGCTCTTCGAGGAGCACGACCTGGAGCGCGAAATCGACGGTGCCGAGCGCGAGGCCAAGAACGCAGAAGAGCTGGAACGCCACGACCTCCTCACGTCGCGGCGTCGCGTCGAACAGCTGCTCGATGCGCTGAATCCACGGTACGCCAAGGCGATTCGGCTGAGAATCTTGGAAGAGAAGTCGCGCGAAGAAGCTGCAGCCCAGCTCGAAATCAGCGTGGCCACCTTTGACGTGGTACTCCACAGAGCTATGGGTGCGCTCAAGAAAGCCTTGAACCGAGAGCCACGGAGTCGAACGTGACGGAGACGCGCGATCCACCCGAAAGCGGCAGCGACGGAGTGCCGCTCACGCCAGCCGAGCTCGACGAGCTCGTCGAGGCGCTCATGTGCGCGTATCGGCCGACAGAGCTCGCTCCCGAGCGGCACGAGGAGCTGCTCGCCAGTGCCTTGGAGGACCCGTTCAGGCCAGCCGATGAGCACGAAGTGCGAGAAAGCGAACGCTTTCGGCAGGCTCTCGAAGGCAGAGCCTCGCACCCCGATCTCGCACTGGCTCGCGCGCTCACCGAAATGTACGCCCCCGGGCAGCAGCACGACAACGTCGACGGTCTCAACGAGCGAGCTCTCGAGCGGGCCCTCGGCGGCTCATCCGCGGCCGACCCGAGCCGCCGTGCGAAGCGCTCGTCGACCGTGATCTACGTCAGCTTCGGGCTGACCGCCTCGCTTGCCGCGGCGGCGCTGGTCTTGCTGTTCGTCTTGCCCATGCAGACCACCGGCACCTCGGCACCCGCTGCCAGCATGCCGGCGTTGACCCAATCGCGCTCGACCGCGCCGCTGTTCGAGGAGAAGTTCGAGCGCGATGAAACGACTAGCCGGATCGATCGGATTGCGGCAGTGCGGGCGCGAGAGCTGCGCGCCAACCGGTTCAAGCAATGGGGGGCGCCATGACTGGCGTACGCCCAATCTCGTTGCTGCTGCTCGCCCTGGCCGCTGTGACAGGTTGCGCTCGGGACGAGCCAACGCCGACCGCATGCCCCGAGGTCGATGCCGGCACACCGGTAGATCCCGCGCTCCTTGCGTTTCTTGGAAAGGCCCGAGCGGCCCACCATACGGCGGATATTTTGGAAGAGCAGAACGACCTGGATGGGGCGATTGGGGCGCTCTCCGCGCTGTTGCGCCCGGGCGCGCTGCCCGATCGCCCCGAAGCGCACGAGGTGGTCGCGGACACCCATGCGCGACTAGCCGACCTAAAAAGCCAGCTAGAGCGCTTCGACGAAGCTCAGCGTGATGTCGAGGCCGGCCTGAAGCTGGCGAAGGAGGCCAGCTATTTCCGTGGGCACTTGTTCGAGATGCGTGGCTTGGTCGAGGAGCGGCGTGCCAAGCAGCTAAAAAAAAGCGGTCAGGAAAGCGAGGCAAAAAAGGCCGAAGCGCTGGCGCTCGAAGCATTCGAACAATCCATGCAGATTCAACAGAAGGTGATCGAGCAGGCGCTTCCTGACGCTGGCAAGCATGTCGATCCTTGAACATTCCCCAGAGCGCTGGAACCAAGCGCGAGCTGACCTCGACTCGCGCGACCTTCGAAGCGGAGGCCGCTGGAGTTTTTGGCAGCATCGCAAGAACGACCTCATTTATCATGCACTGCGCACGGCGCTGGCCATTGCCGATCGCACGCCCAGCAGCCTGCTGCTCGAGTGCGGACGTTTCGCTGGCGACACCGCTCATCTCCTGGCACCCGGCCTGCGGCGGCGCGCACGCGAACGAGCCAGAAGCTGTGGTGCCCTGACCGGAAATCATCGGTTGGCGGATGCCGACGCGGTAGCCCATGCCAGCTTCGTCCGAGCCGGAGAGAATCTCTGCCTTTCACTGTTGCTGCGGCGCGACGACGTGTCGGCAAGCCGGTTCATTCACGTGGGGCGCCACGCAAAGCGCACATTGTGCGAAGCTGTAGCCGAAGGTCATGGTGTGGTGTTCGTCAGCGCGCACCTCGGGCCTTTCGAGCTCATCGCTGCACGGGTCGCCGAGCTCGGCTTTTCGCCAGTAGTGGTCGTGCGCGAAAGCTACGACCCACGCATCGATCCGTTAGTCGACGCACATCGTATCCAGCGGGGTATCCAGGTGATTCACCGTGGAAAGCCGGGCGCGGCCGCCCGCGTGCTGCGCGCATTGCGCCGCTGCCAACCTGTCGGTTTTTTGGTAGACTTGCCCAGTCGCGTTCGCTCGCTGCGAATGCGATTTCTGGGTGCCGAGGTCATGATTCCACTGGGGCCACAACGACTTGCTCAGCTGACAGGCGCACCGCTGCTGGTCGGGACCTTGCGCCGGCACCCCGATCTCCGGGGTGAGCCGCGCTTCGGGCTCAAGATCAGCCGCGTGAGCCCCAGTAGCGATCTTGGGCTCACGCACCGGGTCGCCCAGCGGCTCGAGCGCGACATCTTGGCAAGGCCGGAGGATTGGCTATGGATGGCGTGACGCGCACCCCACGCCACCTGGTGCCTCCAATGGACTTCAACCTGTCGGGTTGGGCGGAACCTTGAACTCGAGCGCTCGGGCGCGAATGCCCAGCCCCGTAGAGGGGATCGACATGCGGGCGTTGGCCATCGGCCCTCGCGAGGCCTTCGTGCTCTCGCGCGTCGACGGCCGGAGCTCGGAGGTGGAGATCGCCCAGGCCACGGGTCTCGATTTGGACGACGTGATCGCCAGTCTCACGCGGCTTCACCAGCTCGGCGCCATCGCATACGCCGGTGAGCAACCGCCGGCAGCCGAACACAGCGCGGTCGTGCCCTCTGGCAGCGGTTCGACCAGTGTGAAAAGCCTTTTCGCCCTATTCGACCCGCGCGAGCTGGACGAGCCGGCCGATCTCTCTCGCGAGCGGAAGCAGCAGATCCTCCAGACCTACTACGCCTTGGATGAGCTGACTCACTACGAGCTACTACAAGTACCCGTTGACGCAGACAAGAAGGCAATCAAGGCCGCCTACTTCCAGGTCGTGAACCTGTTTCACCCGGACCGCTACTTCGGCAAGCAATTAGGAAGCTTCAAAAACAAGCTCGAACGGATTTTCGCGCGGATGACCGAGGCCGAGCAGGTCTTGACCCGAAAGGTCAGCCGCGCCGAATACGACGCGTATTTGGCCACTAGGCGACGGACCAGTCGGTTCAACCGACTGCTCGACGACGAGTCAGCCCTGAACGAAGAGCTCGAGCGCGCGCGCGAGCTGATCGAACGCGAGGCTCAGCATGACTCGCTAGGGCCGGATGCGAGCAGCAACGGAGGGGTAACGCGGGTGAGGCCCAGTCAGCCCATCATGCGCCGAATCAGCGACCCAGAAGTCCGCAAGCGAGCGTTGGCGCGCAAGTTGCGAGGCTCGGCGATGCCCTCGTTTCGCCCCTCCAGGCCGGTACCGGCCGCTCCGCTGAGCCCAAGTGGTCAGGACGACCTGCGTGAGAGGGTCGACGCCGATCTGAAGGCGCGTTACGAAAGCCGCCGAGCACAAGCCCAGCGAAACCAAGTGGGGCGATATGTCGAAGCGGCCGATAAGGCGGAGGCGAACAACGATCCGGTGTCCGCAGCCAACGCCCTGCGAATCGCCCTCGAGCTCGATCCCAACAACGAGCTGTTATCGAAGCGCCTTTCGGTGGCCCAGGCGGATGCAACACGCGTGCTGGCTGACAGCTACCTACAACAAGCCCAATACGAAGAGCGCGAGGGGCAACTGGAAGTGGCGGCGCGCAACTACGAGCGCGCTGCTGCGGGTAAGGGTGTTGCCGCGCTGTACGACCGCGCGGCCAGCTGCTTGCTCGGCGCCCAGGGCGACATGAAACATGCCGGGGAGCTCGCCCGAAAGGCAGTGGAATTGGCGCCGGCCCAGGCCGAGTACAGGATCACACTGGCTAGAATCTACGCTTGCGCAAAAATGCTCAACAGTGCTGTCAAGGAAGCAGAACGTGCGGTTAAACTGGCTCCCAACAGCGAGGCAACAAAGACTTGGCTGAAACGCATCAAGCGTGGAGAGTTCTGAGCAACTTCGGTTGACTGACTAGAAAGGCACTATGGAGCGCGTCATCGGGATCGATCTGGGCACGACCAACTCGTGCGTGTCCGTTTTGGAGGGCGACACGCCCACAGTGATTCCAAACCGCGGCGGCTACAAGACCACCCCCAGCATCGTGGCCGTGACCGAAGCCGGCAAGCGGCTCGTCGGCCACATCGCCAAGCGCCAAGCCATCACCAACGCCGAAAACACCGTGTACGCCGCCAAGCGTTTGATCGGCCGTAAGTGGAATTCGCCCCAGGTCAAGAGCGCGCTCATGACCTCGAGCTACGGGATCGTCGAAGGGCCCCACAACGACGTCAGAATCAAGCTCCGCGATCGGACTTATTCGGTGCCCGAGATCAGCTCGATGGTCCTGCAAGAAATGAAGATCATCGCCGAAGACTACCTGGGTCACAGCGTAGAGAAGGCCGTCATTACAGTGCCGGCGTACTTCAACGACAACCAGCGCCAAGCCACGAAGGATGCCGGACTGATCGCCGGACTCGACGTCATTCGGATCATCAACGAGCCCACGGCAGCATCGCTGGCGTACGGGTTCGGGAAAGACTTCGACCGAACCGTCGCTGTCTACGACCTGGGCGGAGGCACGTTCGACATCAGCATTCTCGAGATCGCCGCACAGGGCGTCTTCAAAGTGATCAGCACCACGGGCGACACCTTTTTGGGTGGCGAGGACTTCGATGCGCGCATCATCGACTGGCTGGTGAGCACCTTCCAAGAGGAGCACGGGGTAGATCTCCGCCAAGACCGCATGGCCCTGCAACGCCTGCGTGACGCGGCAGAAAAAGCCAAGTGCGAGCTGTCGGCCGTGGCCGAAACCGAGGTCAACCTCCCCTTCATCATCTCGACCGGCCACAACGAAGCGCTGCATCTGCAGCGTTCTTTGTCACGCCACACGCTCGAATCGTTGAGCGAAGATCTCATCGAGCGAACCATCGACATCTGCCGTCAGGCACTAGAAGATGCACGCTTGGATGCGAGCGAAATCGAAGACGTCATTTTGGTAGGCGGAATGACAAGAATGCCCGCGATTCAACGCGCCGTCGCAGAGTTTTTCGGGCGCGAGCCCAACAAGGGGGTCCACCCGGACGAGGTCGTCGCGCTCGGAGCGGGCATCCAGGGTGCTGCGCTCGTCGAAGATCGCCACGAGATGATTCTCTTGGACGTCACGCCTCATGCGTTGGGCATCATGACCTTTGGCAGTCATTTCGAGGAACTGATCCCACAAAACACCACGGTACCCACCAGCCGAACCAAAATCTTCACCACCAGCCGCGACAATCAAACCGCAGTAAAAATCCTGGTGATGCAGGGCGACAGCGAGAACGCCGACGAGAACGAATTCTTGGGAGAATTCGTGATGACTGGGCTTCGCCGTGCACCCAAGGGCCACGTAGAAATCGAAGTCACGTTCGAGATCAACACCGACGGCATCGTGGCGGTCAAAGCCAAAGACCTAGAAACGGGCCAGGCTCAGTCCATCGAGGTCACGGCGTCGAGCGGTCTCACCGACGACGAAATCAAGAAGATGGTGAAAGATGCCGAAGGCTACATGGTCGAGCGTCGAACCGACGAAGACTTCGAAGCCGCTCGACAACAGGCCGAAACCCTGATGAGCAGCATCGAGAGCCTGTTTCCCGACGTGGAGCGAGTGGTGGGCTCGGCCGACTTCGGAAAGGACGCGATCGCCAAGGCGCGTGCCGTCGTCGATCAGACCAAGCTTGCCATCGAACGCAAGAACACCGCCCTGGTCAAAGACCAGATAGAATTGCTCGAGCGTACCGAGCGGATGTTCAAGGGGGTCGTGTCGCGCGCACGTTAGTGCCGGAAAGACCGCTGGGACTCTCATGAGTCAGCATGATCGAAAGCGTTCTCAACATCCGAAGGGCTCGGTTCCGCCTGAGCTCAAAGATGGTGATCTGCGCTGGGACGATGATGCGGACCCCAGCTCACTGGAACTCAGCCTTGGAGACGAAGACGCATTCGATCGCGTCACGGCGATCCCCGATATCCCCAACGAGTTGCTCGCACGCCGTCTCATGGAGCGGGCTGACGCCGAGGCCGGCAAGACAACCAAACCTTCGCCGGGGCGCTTGGCGCGCAGCACGCCGCCACCTCTGACGCTCGAGCTCGATCACGATCTGTACGATGCCGATCACGACGAGCAGACGGTAAAAGTCGATCAGCCGGAGCTGGCAGAGAGCTCCGCTAAAGTGCCTTCCGATCCGGGCCCCAGTCTGAGCTTCGCATTCACATCGGGCTTCCCGCACGATAGCGATTTGAGCCCGAGCGAGCTCGAAGAGCTCCAGGACGAGCCGAACGCCGCGCCGCGATCGTTGCCTTCGGACCTTCCACCGGCACTAGGCGGGACGCTCACCGAAAGACCGGCACCCGAACCAGCCGTATCCCGAGCGAGCGAGCGGCCCTACCCAGCACGCACACCTGCGCCTCCGCGCACGCGCATGCCTACCAGCGAGTTGGTGCTCGAGCTCGACACGCAAGGCCCAGACAGCGCTCTCGAGCTGGCAGAGAGCGCGCCAACATTGGATCATGCGCCCGATTCGGACCTCGAGTTCGCGGTTCCGTTGGGCACCGCGCCGACCGCCCCGCCTGCCAGCACCGAGCAGGCCGACATGAAGGACCGGTACGCAATGGGCGACTTCACCGGCGCGCTGGTGATCGCAGAAGGAATCTTGGAAACGAATCCAGGGCACGAGGAGGCACTGCGATGCGCCGAGCGCTGCCGGGAGGTGTTGACTCAAATGTACGCAGCCCGGCTCGGTCCGCTTTCTCAGACGGTGACTGTCGCGATTCCCAACGATGAGATCCGCTGGCTGTCCCTCGATCATCGTGCGGGGTTTCTGCTGTCGCTGGTCGACGGCAGCTTGACTCTGGAAGAAATTCTGGACATCAGCGGGATGTCCAAGCTCGATGCGCTGCGCATGATGTACACGCTCTTCGATCAGCGCGTGATCACGCTTCATTGATCCCGGCTGAGCGGTATGGTCAGCGGCCCACGCAAGGCGATCATCGAGCTTGGTAGCGGCGCGGCGCTGGCGGCCCTGAGCGCCGGCGTGTTGTGGGCATTCCCGTCGGCTGACACCCTCGAAGCGTCGGACGACACGAAGCCGTTCACCGTCTACCAACCCACCCGCCGCGCGACGGCGCCGCCCTTGGCACTCGGGCGCGATTACGACACCGACAGCAAGCTTGCCGAACGCGCCGACCCGATCGCTTCGTACCGCTGGACGGTTCGGCTCGATGAAACGCTGCATCGCATTCATGCCAAGGGCACGATTGTCTGGAAGAATTCTGCTCACACGCCCGCGCATGAGCTCTACTTTCACCTGTATCTGAACGCGTTCAAGAACAGCGAGACACTCTTTTTGCGGTCGCCCTTCGGTGCCGGACGCAGCGGAGACAAGGCCGAATACTTCGGGTACATCGATGTGAAGAAGATGATCGCTCCCAGCTTGGGCGGTCGCGACCTGTGGGCGGCGGCGGACAAGCATACTCCGGGCGATCCAAAAGACGAAACCGACATACGGGTTCCCCTCCCCGCTCCAGT
>CBFGRJ010000174.1:0-14021 GCA_965651135.1 uncultured Myxococcales bacterium | reverse complement strand
ATCTCGACCTTTCATTCGCTCTGCGTACGCATTTTGCGCCGCCATGCCGAGCGCTTGGGGTACCCGAAGGAGTTCACCATCTACGACCGGAGCGATCAGGAGAGCTTGGCGCGCTCCGCGTTGAGGGACATTCGGGTCGGGCACCAGAAGCTCAAGCCCGGCGACTTGATCTCTATGATCTCGGGCCTCAAGAGCCAATCGCTCAGACCACCCGAGGCTGAAGAGCGCGCCACGAGCGACGTGGAGCAACTCTGCGCCATGGCGTACGTGCGCTACCAGGCCGCGCTCAAAGCTTCGGGGGCCATGGACTTCGACGATTTGCTGTTGTTGACGGAGGAGCTGTTCCGTGACTTTCCGGAGGTGCGCTACGCAGAAGCATCCCGCTTCGATCATCTGTTGATCGACGAGTACCAAGACACCAATGGGCTTCAATACCGTATCGTCAAAGCACTGGCACAAGGTCATCAGAACCTGTGCGTCGTAGGCGACGACGACCAATCCATCTACGGCTGGCGCGGCGCGGAGGTCAGCCACATTCTCAACTTCAAGCGGGACTGGCAAACGGCCAAAGTCGTGCGCCTCGAAGAAAACTATCGCTCGACGCCGGCGATTCTAAAGCTTGCCAACACGCTGATCGCGCACAACTCCGCTCGCCACGACAAGACGCTGAAAAGCATCCGCCCCGACGGCCCCCCTCCCCGTTTCTTTCGTTTCGACGACGAGGTGCGCGAAGCCGAAGCGGTCGTGCGCGATATTCGCAGCAAGCTTTCGGCGCCTGTCGAAGAGCGCGTGAGCCCGAGCGACATCGCGATTCTGTTTCGGACCAACGAGCAACCGCGAGCCTTCGAGCTCGAGCTTCGAAGGGAGAAAGTCCCTTACATTTTGATTGGCGGCATGTCTTTTTACGATCGCAAAGAGATCAAAGACCTGCTGGCCTATCTGAAGGTGCTCGCGAACCCTTGTGACGAAGTCTCGCTCTTGCGCATCATCAACACGCCGCCGCGCGGGATCGGCACGGGGTCGGTCGAGGTGATGCTCGAGCGGGCCGTGCAAGCCGGCAAGCCGCTGTGGCAAGTGCTGCCTGAAGCCGGCAACGACGGCAGCATCGCTCATGGGGTTTCCGAGCGTGTTCAGCAGTTTCAAAAGCTCATCGAGCGCACTCGCGCCGAGCTGCGCGACCGGCCCCTTTCGGAGGTGTTCCCGAAGCTTTTGAGCGAGATCGGCTACCGGGCGGAACTGGAACGGGTCTACAAAACCTCGGGCGATATCGAGGCTCGCTGGGCGGCGGTGGAGGAGCTGGTCAACTCCATCGCTCTTTACGAGGGGCGCGCCGAAGATCCCTCGCTGCTCGGCTTTCTCGAAGAGACCGCGCTCAGCGGGCGTGAAGACTCGAAGGGCGACGACAAAGAGCGCCAGGTGCATGCGGTCACCTTGATGACCTTGCACAGCGCCAAAGGCTTGGAGTTCCCTTACGTCTACTTGGTGGGTATGGAAGAGGGGCTATTACCCCATCAGCGCTCGATCAGCGACGGGGCGCGCAACATCGACGAGGAACGCAGGCTCTGTTACGTCGGGGTGACGCGAGCACAACTCGGGCTCACGATCACCATGTGCAAGACGCGCATGAAATGGGGCAAGCCGCGCCCCAGCTTGGTCAGTCGCTTCGTGCTCGAAATGCGCGGCGAAACCGAGCGAGCGCGACGCGTTGCCGCCGAGGCGCTCGAGTTGTTCCGAGAGCCCGCTCCAGGCCAGGACCCAAAGCAGAAGCAGAAGCGCCGCTCTACGAAGGCCAAGAGCAAACGCAACGGCGCGCGCACCAAGCGTCCGAGCAGCGCCGCCGGACCCACGGGCCCAACGGGTTAGTGCTGTTCGTCGAACTCGAGGCGCACCCATTCGCCTCGATCGGCGGGGCCCCGGCAGGCCCAGAGCGTGCGGCGGGCGGGAACCGCGATCATGCAGGCGTTGGTGCTGGTGCCCGTTTCGTCCTCGATGTAGCGATTGATGCTGAGTAGCCCGTCGCTGCGATCTTCGAAGAGCCGGCGTAAGGACGCGACGCTTTGGTTGGGCTCTGCCAGCCGTTCGTCGAGACGCTTCAGGCGCTGATCGCTGGAAGGACTGGTGGGCTCACCCTGCAGGTCCAAAAGCTCGCTGGCGAGGCAATGGTTGGTTCGGGTCAGGGCTTTGCTTTCGAGGCGGCGCTTGAGAGCGAGGCGCGCGCTGCATTCGAGCTCGACGGCACCCGAGGCATCGGCGAGCCAGTAGGTATGGGCCGCCGCTCTAGGAGCGGTTTCGATCGAGTGCACGGCTTGCTCCAGGGTCGAGCAATTGAGCGCACGGTGGAGCAAGCTCAGATAGCCCACGCCGGGTTGCGTGTCGCGCGCCTTGATATTCGTAGTTCCCACTGAAAGGCCGGTGTCGTTCATCCCCATCAACGACAGACACCCGACGCACGTGACGGACCAGGTTTCTGGCCCGTTGTCCGGGCGGCGATGCACGGCGACCACGAAGTCGATATCGGTCGGGTTGAGGTCCCAAGTCTGCGCCGCGTGCAGCATCGAATCTTCCCCGAGCTCGGCTGGCACGATCAACGCCGAACACCCCTCGTCCACCTCGGAGGAGTCGCTCGGCGTGGGCAACAGCACGATGTCCCGCACGTCCGTCATATTGCCGGCCGCATACAGCCGCACGGGATCGACATCGGCCGCTCGCGCAATGGCCTCGAGCTCGCGCGTTCCCGGCGCATCCCAGCTAGCCGCCACTTCCAAGCACTGGCGGCCCATGGCGAGGAACCGATCGATCTCCGACGACCCGCGTTCGCCCATATAAACCGCGAGCGCGTCGAAGCGCTGCTGGACGAACCGCTGAATGGGTTCGCGCAGCGCTTCGCCCTGAGCGTGACCCAGCTGTTCCGGTGATCCACTGCAGTGGATGCGGTCGAGGCGATAGCAAGCAGTCGTCATCGTCAAGGAGCGTAGTTCGGCTTGTCTTGGGCCACAAGCCGGGCCTTGACCGCATCGACGAAGCATGACTTCTAGGCTATGGGGTTCGGCGTGAAACGTCGCCGGCACCTCGAGGCACAGCGACTGGCTCACCCTTGGGCATTCGGGCTGATCGTGCTGGTGGCGTGGTGTCTGTGGCCAGGCTGCGGCCCGGCACGAACCGCGCCGGCGTCGGCACCCGTTCGCACGCCAGCGGCCCCGCCGCCCGAAGCGGCGCTCAAGGGGCCCTACGGAATTCCCGAGCTCGACGGCATCATCATCGACGGCAGCAGCGACGATTGGAAGGCGCGTGGGCTCTCGCTCGATGTGCTGACGCCGGCACCGAGCTTTGGCTTCGACCCCGGTGAATTCGACGCCAGGGCGCGCCTGGGCTGGGACTCTCGCGGCTTGTTGCTCTGGGTCGAGGTGACCGACACTCTTCCGCAAGAAGCGGAACCCGGGCAGCCGCTCTGGACGGGAGACGCCCTCGAGCTCTTCGTCGCGGAGCGCGCTGGAGGTCAGCAGCTGGTGCAGCATGTGATCGCGCCCTTTACGTCGCGGCACATCGCCTACGATCATCGGTCGGGCAAGACACTCCCGTCTGCGCCATCGATAGCTCAGAGCCAACGCGCGCGCGGCTACGCTCTAGAAGCCCTCTTGCCTTGGTCGAGCCTCGGGCTCGAGCCACGGCTTGGCCTCGACTTCGCGCTGCAGCTCTACGTCGACGACGCGGGCGATCACGATCAGCCGAGCCGCCGCCTGGTGTGGTTTCCCGGAACGGAGACTCACACCGACACGTCGCAGCTGCATGCCGTGAAGCTCACTCGCGAAGCGGCGGGCTCGGTGAGCCTGAGCGCGACCGCCCAAGTGCTCGGGATCCGCGGGATCGAGGTCTTTCTAGTCACCAGCGTCAAGCCGGACGGGGTGCGGTTGAGCCTGAACGAACACACGCTGCCGCGGCCCGATTTCGAGCAGCGTTCTCGGCTCTGGGTTGGCAAGACCCTGCTACCGCTCGAGCCTTCCGCCGATGCGTTTGGCCCCCTGCTCGTGTCGGCGCCAGGGCAGCGGACACAGCGCATCACCCTTACCGAGGTCAAGGCGGAGCGGGAGCGCGCCCTCGGCGAGCTGGAAGTGGTCGCCCGTCCCGCGGTGTTCCAAGCCGAGCGCTTCCCCACGTTGGATTTGGTGCCAGCACGCCGCGCGCGCGAGCTTTTGGGTGACTATGCGCTGCAAGTACGCTGGTACGATCGAGAGCATCGCTCATTGACGCGTCCCAGCGCCGCGGGACGTCACGGCGCCGTCGTCACGGTCGTTGCTGAGGGCGAACCGAGGCTCACCCGACACGTTACGACATTCCGAGTCGGCGCGAGCGCACCGGCCTGGGATGACGCGCGGATCGAGGCTCGGTTGAAGCTACCCGAGGGCTTTGGCATCCCGCCCGACGCGCTGGACCGCGAGCGCCGCGCGGTCGGCGACTGGTTCGGCGATGCGCTGAAACGCAGCGCCGAGCACGATCAACGGGCCGCGGTGCTGCTCGCCTTCTTGCACGAAGTCGCGCCAGGTGATGCGCCGGTCAGTGTTGCTTCGCGCGCGCAGGCGTTCGACCAGCGCTGGTGGCACGAACAGCAGAGACTCATGAACACCTTGAAACCTTACCCGTACCTGACCAAGCTTCCCGACACCGCCGAGGGGCGGCCGTCCAAGGGGTGGCCGCTGCTCTTGTTTCTGCATGGCTCGGGCGAGCGCGGGAGCGACCTCGAGCGTCTGGCCGAGTGGGAGCCGGTGCGCATCCTCGAGCGGCAGGCCCAGAAGTACCCGTTCGTCCTGATCGCGCCGCAGTGCCCCGAAGCCGAAACCTGGAGCGTCCCCCAGCTCGAAGATTTGCTCGCCGAGGTCAAGACGAAGTACCCCGTGGACCCTGACCGCATCTACGTGGCTGGCGCTTCTATGGGAGGCTATGGCACGTGGGCCCTCGCGGCCGAGCACGCCGACTGGTTCGCCGCGGCCGTCCCCATCTGCGGTGGCGGCGCGCCCGAAGACGCCGCAACACTGGTGGATCTTCCGGTCTGGGTGTTTCATGGCGCGCTGGACGACGCGGTGGCCCCGGAGCGGAGTCAGTCCATGGTGCGCGCGTTGAGAGACAAGCGCGGGCGCGTGCGCTTCACGCTGTACCCGGACCGCGGCCACGATGCCTGGACCCCCGCGCTCAGCAGCCCGGCTTTGTTCGAATGGCTGCTCGAGCAGCGCCGCGGTCACCCCACCCAGGCGCCCAGTACCAAACACGGAACGGAGCCGGATTTCGTCGAGTGAATGGGCCACCTGCATCGGCGTGGTCCGAAGACCCTGGGCGCCTGACCCTGGCATTGGCCGTGCTGCCGGCCAACAGGGTTGCTGCGAGCTTGCGCCGGCCGCGGGAGCGGTGTACTCCCACCCGCACACGGCGATGCGCAGGATCTTCACCAGCCGGAATCGGTTCCCCTCTGCGCACTCGACGCCGCCTTCTCGTAGCCCTCGGCTAGGCTACGAGCTCACCTCGCTGGGTTCACGCGCCACCGAGGGGGTCTTATGCGCGACGAGGATACCGAAAAGATAGCGCTAGCTCGTGTCGGGACGGTCATCAACGGCAAGTGGACCGTGGACCGTCTGATCGGCGTGGGGGGGATGGCCGCTGTCTACGCGGCCACTCACCGCAACTCGAAGCGCGCGGCGCTCAAGATCATGCATCCCGAGCTTTCTGCCCAAGCGTCCATACGCGAGCGCTTCTTGCGCGAGGGCTACCTCTCGAACATGGTCGATCATCCCGGCGTCGTCACGGTCGACGACGACGATGTCACCGAAGACGGCTGCGCCTTCCTGGTCATGGAGCTCGTCGAGGGCGAGACTCTCGAAGCCCGGCTGAGGCGCAAGGGGCCCCTACCCCCAGAAGAGGTGCTGAGCTTCATGGACCAGGTGCTCCATGCGCTCGCTACCGCGCACACTCGGGGCGTCGTTCATCGTGACCTGAAACCCGAAAACATGCTGCTGGCTCCCAACGGTGAGCTCAAGCTGCTCGATTTCGGCATTGCCCGCGCCAGGGCCTTGAGCACCGATCCGACCAAAACGCTGACCGAAGGGCTCATGGGTACGCCGGCGTTCATGCCGCCGGAACAGGCCCGAGGTCGCTGGGAAGAGGTCGACGCCCAGAGCGACGTTTGGGCGCTCGGCGCCACGATGTTCACCCTGCTGACCGGGCGCAACGTGCACCAAGCGGCGACCACCAACGAGGCGCTTGCCGTCGCCATGATGCACCACGCTCCACCTTTGGAGCAGTACCGACCCGATCTGCCCAAGCCGGTCCTCGAGCTGGTGAACAAAGCGCTCGCCTTCGAAAAGAAGGACCGCTGGCCGAACGCGACCGTGATGCTGTTGGCGGTGCGCAAAGCCAGCTCCCGCATCGAGGACGAGTCGCTCGAGGCCGAAGCACTCGCCGCGGCGCATGCCGTGCAGAGCGATTCGCAGCCCGAGATTTTCTTGGGCGAGCCCGAGGAGGCCGATCAGGAGGACGCGCTGGATGCCAGCGATTCGGCTCCGCGGCGATCGTCGCCTAGCGTCGAGCCGCCTACCAATCCGGTCAGCAGCGAAGCGCCGTTCGCAGCGCCAGTGGACCCTGCTCCCGAAGCGGCGAGCACCCCTGCCGCCGCCAGCGAGCCTGCTTGGACTAGCGAGCCGACGCGACCGCTGAACCCCCCGGTCGAGCCTCCCAGCGTCGCGCCAGCGAGCGAGCCGAGCGTTTCTAGTCCCCACAGCGTTCCCAGCGCTCCGGTGCCGAGCGAGGCTCCGCCCGCAGCGAGCGCGCCTAGCGCGAGCTCTCCCGACGCGCTGCCGGCGCGTCGGATCGTACCGTTTGCGGACGTGCCCGTGACGAGCCCCGGGATGACGCGCCCGACCGAGACCACGACCGCTCGCTCGGCCTTGAGCACCGCCCCGCCGCACGCTCCCAGCAAGAATCGCCGCTCGATCATCGGTGCAGCGGTCGTGGCGCTGGTGCTCGCGATCGTTGCAGTAGTGGTCCTGAGCGGCACCGACAGCGAAGCACCGACGCACACCCATTCGGCCCAAAGGGTCTCGCGGCCGCCGCCGCCCGCGGAGGTGCACGTGGAATCGCCCGCCAAGGAGTCGCCTGCCAAGGAGTCACCTGCCAAGCCAGCCGCGCAGCCTGAAAGCGCTTCCCCGAAGCTGGGCGAGGCCGTCGAACTGGAGGAATTGCCCTTGCTCGTCGCCGAGCCGAGCTCGGTGCCGAGCGCCGCGCCTCCCGCGCCCGTGTACCAAGCTCAGCCCAAGCCGAAGTCCACCCCTACGCAGGCGCAACCCGGTATCTTCGGCCAAGCCCGAAACCTCGCCGTCAAGCGCGCCACGGTGCGGTCAGACAACCTCAAGACGAAGAAGCAAGAGTAAGCGCCTAGCTCCCCTTCAGTCATGTCATTAGCGTCGAAGTTGAGAGGCACGGGGCCGAATGGCTTTGGTTACGCCAGCACCGCCGAGCAGGTCACGGCTGGGCTGGATCTCACGGGCAAGACCATCTTGTTGACGGGCTCCAACTCAGGGCTTGGGCTCGAGACCTTGCGCGTGCTCACTCTGCGAGGAGCTCGGTTGATCGCGACCGCCCGCACGCTCGACAAAGCTCGTGAGGCATGCGCCACACTCCACAGCGGTGAGGCGGAACCGCTCGCTTGTGATTTGGCGGAGCCCGCTTCGGTGATGGCGTGCGTGCGGGCGCTGCAAGAGCGAGGCACACCGCTCGACGCCGTGATCTGCAACGCCGGGATCATGGCGTTGCCGCGCCTACAGCAGGCATTCGGCTACGAGCTGCAGTTCTTCACCAACCACATCGGCCATTTCATGTTGGTCACGAGTTTGCTGAGCCAGCTCGCGCCGCAGGCGCGCGTGGTCGTGGTCGGCAGCGGCGCCCATCGCTGGGCTCCGCCCGGGGGCATCCAATTCGACAACCTTTCGGGAGAGTCGGGCTATCGACCCTGGGTCGCCTACGGGCAATCCAAGATCGCCAACTTGTTGTTTGCCAAGGAGCTGGCTCGGCGCCTGCCGTTGCGCGGGCAGACGGCCAATGCAGTGCACCCCGGAGTCATCTATACCAACTTGTACCGCAGCACGAGCCCGCTGATGAAGCTGCTCACGGCGGCAGGTACGCCGCTGTTCTTCAAGAACGTCGAGCAGGGCGCTGCCACGCAATGCTACGTGGCCGTGCATCCAAAGGTCACGCAGAACGGCGAATACTTCGTGAACTGTCAGCCAACGCGCCCGCGCAAAGAAGCGCGCGACCCCGAGCTAGCCAAACGGCTCTGGGAAGTCTCCGAGCGCATCGTGCGTGAGGTGCAAAGCGCAGCGTCTGCGTAGCCCATGCGTTCCGAAACGATCCTCGAACGCTGGAGCGCCGAGCTCCATGACCGGGGTTTCGATCTGGTCGTTGCTTTCGATACGGGCCTCTTGCGTGGGCTCGAGACGTTGGAAGCGCTCCCGAGTTTTGGGCAACCGAGCTCGTTTGCCCTGTTCGTGGCCCACGGTCGCGCGCTTTGGAAACCGTTTCTGAACGCCCTCGCGCGAGACCCCGCTCTGGCGAGCTCGGAGCACCCGCTCGATCGATACACCGAAGCCTGTATCGAGGAGCTCTGCCGCACCGAGTCGGTCGCGGCGCGGGCCTTTTACTCGCACAGCCTCGATCCTTGCCTGCCATTTCAAAGGATGGCGGAGCTCATCGGGCTGGCGGAGCTTTCACCGAGCCGCTTGAGTATTCACCCGCGCCTGGGCCCCTGGCTCGGTCTGCGCGCCTTGATCGTCTTCGACGCCCCACCGGTCCGTCAGCGGTCAGTCCCGCGCCGGCTTAGCCTGTGTGCGCCATGCGCGAAACCGTGCATGGCTGCGCTGTCGAAAGCCCAGGCAGAGCCCCGCGACCACGGGGAATCGTGGTTTCGGGCGTGGCTACGGGTGCGCGACAGCTGTCCGGTGGGCCGCGACGCGCGCTACGGCGACAACCAGATCCGCTATCACTACACGAAGGACAAGCGCGCGCTCAGCGAATAAATCTCGGCAAATACTCCGGGTTGACCAGCGTTTGACCTTGACCGGCCTCTTGGCCGGTTCTATCTTTCACGAGATTTTGAAACCTCAAACGCTTCCCGGGACCCATGTCGTCTGACAGGCGCTTCGACGTGTGCAGTGACGCCGAGTTGGCGGTGGCCGACATGGTCGGTCGTCTGATGCAGTTCTGGGGTTTCAAGCGGCCGATGGGTCGCGTGTGGACGCTGCTGTATCTGGCTCCGGAGCCGCTGTCGGCGCAAGAGATCGCCGACGCCCTCACAATGAGCGCAGGAGCCGTGAGCATGACCTTGAGTGAGCTCGGCAAGTGGGGCGCCGTAAAAAAAACCTGGCGACCCGGCGAGCGGCGCGACTACTACGAGGCGGAAACCAGCGTGTGGAAGTTGGTGCGGCGTGTGCTTGGCGATCGTGAGCTCAGCTTGGTGAGGGAGTTCAGCGAAGCCTTGGCGGCCGCCGATCGCGAGCTCGATGCGGCGGAGCTTCCCAGTGACACACGCGCCTTCAAGAAAGCACGCGTCGAGCGCTTGCTGGAGCTCTCGAGGCTGGGCGAAACCTTGCTGTCCGCGCTAGTGGCCGGCCAAACCGTGGATCCAACGTTGATCCAGCAAGCGAGCAAATGAACGCCATCAGTTCTGAACCTCAACGCGGCTCCGGGGCCATGTTCGACGCCATCGCGGATCGCTACGATTTGGTCAACCGGGTGATTTCACTGGGCGTCGACCAAAGCTGGCGCCGAAAGACAGTGGCAGCACTCGAGCTGTGGCAGGGCGCTCGTGTCCTCGATCTGGCTACCGGAACGGCCGACTTGGCCATCCAAGTCGCTTTGGACACACCGGGCGCGACAGTGATCGGCCTCGATCCGTCCGAACGAATGCTCGCTCTGGGCCGCCGCAAGGTCCACGACGCGCTCCTCACCGACCGGGTCGAGCTGCAGCAGGGCGATGCGCAGGCCTTGCCATACCCCGACAACAGCTTTGACGGTGTCTGCATAGCGTTCGGCATACGCAACGTGCCGGATCGGCGCCGTGCGCTTGCGGAGATGGCGCGGGTCACCCGTAAGGGTGGGCGCACCGCCATTCTCGAGCTGTCCGAGCCGGCGTCCGGCGGCCTCTTGGCACCCGTCGCCCGATTTCACATCCATACTCTGGTGCCGTGGGTCGGCGCGCTGCTTTCCGGGGCCCCGGAATATCGGTACTTGCAGCAGTCGATCGCTGCGTTCCCTCCCGCGGCCGAGTTCGCCGCGTTGATGGAAGACAGCGGCTTTTCGGTGCTCGACGTGCGTGCTTTGACCTTTGGTGTTTGCCATTTGTACGTAGCGACCCCGACCCCTTGATCCAGCTTTATCCGGCAGCCATGCACACCGCTTCGCTTTCCCACCTCGCCCCGCAGCTATCGCGCGCTCTTCAGACCGTGAGGCCTTCTGGTCATGCCGACGAGGGGTTCGTGGTGGTGTCCGTGCCTGCGCCCCTCGCCCCGGCGGAACGCGTCTTCGCGGCCGGTGACAGCGGGCAATCGTTCTTCTGGGCGCCGGCGCGATCCATGCATTTCGCCGCTGAGGGCGTCGCTGCAGAAGTGAGCGCCGCGGGACCCGAGCGCTTTCGTGACATGCGGCGACTCATTGGTGAGCTCTTGAGTAGCGTCAAAGCCCTGGAGCCACAGGCGCCCATGCCTCGGGTCTTCGGGGGTTTCGCCTTTCAAGATATGCCCCCCCAGGGGTCCCTCTGGAAGGGCTTCGAGGCCGCGCGGTTCGTGTTGCCCCGGACCTGCTACGCCCGGACGGATGAACGAGCCTGGATCAGCCTGAGCGTGGGCCACCGGGAGCTCAGCGACCCGCCATTGGTCGAGCGGCTCATCACCAGGTCGGTGGCCTGGCTCGAGGGACTGTTGGCGCAGCCAACACCAGAAGACCCACGGCAAGCGGCGAGCGAACGGGTTTCGGAGGTGCCTGAGCGCGACGGCTGGGGCACGCTCGTAGGGGCTATCAAGCGTGAGATCGAAGGCGGTGGCTTTCGCAAGATCGTGGCTGCGCGCCGGGCTGTCTACCAGCTGACGCCAGCGCCGTCCGCCGATCGCATCTTGGAACGGCTCGCCCAGATCAGCGGCGATTGCACGCGTTTCGCCGTCCGACGCGACGGCAAGCTGTTTTTGGGTGCTACTCCGGAGTGGCTGGTGCGCAAGCACGGTCGCGAGCTCGAGACCGAAGCGGTCGCGGGCTCGCGCTCGTCTCGGGAACCCGGCGCGGCAGCGCTGCTCGAGGCGAGCGCCAAAGACCGAGTGGAACACGCGCTGGTGGTCGAAGCCCTGCTTCGAGCGCTCGGCCCGCTGACCACCGAGCTCGAAGCCCCGCCGAAGCCTGGCATCCGTGTGCTCAGGGACATTCTTCACCTCTACACGCCCGTCTCCGCCACGCTCCGCGAGGACACCCACGTGCTGGATCTCGTCGAGCGCTTACATCCCACGCCAGCCGTGGGCGGCACCCCGCCCGCCAAAGCGCACCGCTGGATCGCCGAGCACGAATCCGAGGAGCGGGGCTGGTACGCGAGCCCCCTCGGTTGGGTCGATGCCAACGGCGACGGACAGTTCGTGGTGACCCTGCGTTCGGCGCTGCTCACCTCGGACCTCGCGCACGTGTTTGCCGGAGCCGGGATCGTGGCCGAGTCCGACGCGGATCTCGAATTCGAGGAGACTGAGTTGAAGCTCTCCGCCATGGTCAACGCCCTCGGAGCGAGCTGAGGCATGTCGGCGGTCTTGCTCACCGAGTGGGCACGCCTGTTGATCGACAGCCTGGTTCAGAGCGGCATCGGCCACGCTGTCATCAGCCCCGGCTCACGTTCGACGCCGTACGCCTACGCGGCGCTGGAGCACCCTCGCCTGGTCTGCCACAGCGTGATCGACGAACGCTCCGCCGGCTTCTTTGCGCTCGGCCAGGCCAGAGTCACCGGCATTCCCTCGGTTTTGATCTGCACGTCGGGAACGGCGCCGGCACACTACTTCCCCGCCGTGGTAGAGGCGGCGTACGCGCACGTGCCGCTCGTGGTGCTGAGCGCCGATCGCCCGGTTTCTCTGCATTACCGCGCTGCGCCGCAGACCATCGATCAGCACGGGCTCTACGGCAAGCACGCCCGGGGCTCGTTCGACTTGGGTCTACCGAGCGACAGGCTCGAGGCGCTCAGCGCCCTGCAGGCCACGGTCGCGATGGCCGTGCGCCTGAGCCAAGCGCCCGTGCCCGGAGCCGTGCAGCTCAATGCACCGGCGGACAAGCCGCTCGAACCTGCTCGCCCGATGAGCGAGCAAGACCGTGCGCTGAAAGCCCAGGTAGACCAGCTGATCGGGCGCGGCCCGACGCGTTTCGCGAAAACAGAGGCGGGCGTGAGCGAAGCCGGCATGGCCGCATTCGTCGCGGATGTCGAGACGGCCGAGCGCGGGCTCATCGTGTGTGGCGCCTTGCCAGCCGCAAATCCCGCCGCGGCGGCCAGCGTGCTCGGGCTCGCCGAGCTGGCGGGATTTCCGGTGTTGGCCGAAGCCCAAAGCCAGCTCCTGCTGGGCTCGTGGGGCTCGGGGGTCACGACCGCCTTCGACACGTTTCTGCGCTCGCCGGCCATGGGCACCGAACCGCCCGATTTGGTGATCGAGCTGGGTGCGCCCCTGACCAGCAGCGCCTGGGCGCACTATCGGGCAAAGCTCGCAAGCGTGCGCCGCCATGTGGTCTCGCCGCACGGTTGGCCCGACGAGGCGGCCACCGCCAGCTGGATGCATGCCGCGCCGGTGGCCGAGTTTTTGTCGGCTGCCAGCGCTCGGCTGGACAAGGCAGCGAAGTCGCACGCTGGACTCACGCCGTCGCGCGCACGGTTTCGACAGCGCTATCTCGCGGCCAACCAAGCAGTCTTGGAGAACATCGACACGGCGCTTGCGGAGCTGCCTTTTGGTGAAGCCCACGCCGTGCGCGCGGTGTGCGCAGAGCTGCCGGAGCAGTCGGTGTTCATGGTCGGCAACAGCTTGCCCATCAGGACCGTCGATCTCTTCGCGCTACCGCGACGCGCCGGCATCACCACCCTGGCGCAGCGAGGAGCGAACGGCATCGACGGCCTGATCTCCGGCGCTGCAGGCGTTGCTTCGCGCGCGGGGCGAGCCACCACCCTGCTGCTCGGGGATGTTAGCTTTGCCCACGACGTGGGAGGTCTCCTGCTGGCTCGCAAAAGCCAGCAGCCGCTGGTGATGGTGGTGCTCGACAATGCAGGCGGCCGCATCTTCGACGAGCTACCGTGGGGCGCCGCCGAGGGCGCCTCTCCCGAGCTTCGAAACTTCTGGCTCACGCCACCCGAGCTCGAGCTCTCCGCTTTGGCCCGAGGGTTCGGCCTGCGCTACCGGGCCGCGGCGAGCGCGGAGGAGCTGACTCGCAGTCTCGACGGGGCCTACCAAGAGCCGGGCGCAACGCTGATTTCGGCCCAGGTCGAGCCCGGCAGCTATCATCGAGCTGTCACCCAGGTGCGGCAAGCGAGCTTGCGCGCGCTCGAGCAACACTGATCGAGGGACGAGCTTGGCAGGTTGGTTACTCCTTCACGGATTCATGGGAGCTCCCGAGAGCTTCGCAGCGATCGCGGACGCACTGGCCCCAGCCGCGGTAGTAGCGCCCACTCTCGCGGGGCACGGGCTGCCCGTGGCAGCGTGGTCCAGGAGCTTCGGAGCCGAGCTCGAGCGCATCGAAGGCCTGCTCGACGAGCGCTGCCCCGGGAGGGTGCGCCTGCTCGGCTATTCGCTCGGAGCTCGCGTGGGGCTCGGCCTGCTTTGCCGCTCGCCGCGGCGCTTCGAGACAGCAACGCTCATCGGGGTTCACCCAGGCCTCGACAGCGCTGCCGAACGCAGCGCGCGCGAGGCTCAGCAGAGCGAGTGGAAAAAGCTGTTGCGCGAGCAAGGCGTGGCCGCCTTCGTCGACTATTGGGAAAAGCTGCCCCT
>CBFGRJ010000173.1:0-14040 GCA_965651135.1 uncultured Myxococcales bacterium | reverse complement strand
GGCTGCTGCCGACTTTCTTGCTCTTGGAGCTCGGCTTCTTGGTCTTCTTGGCTTTCGCCGGCGCCTTCTTACTACTGGTTCGCGATGAAGCAACCTTGGCTTCGTCCAGCGCCGGTTTCTTTCCCAAGCGCAGCGTTGCTCCGGAACGCCTCGCCCTGGCTTGCTTCACACCCTTCGTGCCGCGGATCTGCCGCTCGAGCTTGTCCATCACCTTGTCGATGGAGGTGTACATGTCGTCGCTGGCTTCTTTGGCTTCGTGCCTCAAGCCACCGCTGGCCACCCGCGTCTCTGCAACGTGCTTCAACTTGTCCAATGACAGCGTCACGCTCGCGGTCATCGGTTCACGCAAAAACTTCTGGAGCTTGGCCAGCTTCTGCCGGGTGTGCTGCTTCACGGCTTCGCTGGCGTCCATGTGGCGAAAGGTGATCCTGACGTTCATAGTCTTTTCCTTGAAAACAACCCGGGTTGTGCGCCCGGGGTCGCCACCCCCTTTGGCGGCCGCTCGGCTCGAGTGCACCCCCACGAGCACCCGCTCAGAAACGGCCAGCCATGAAGGGTGGCAGCCGCCGAGAAAACCTTTCCTCGGCGGCTATCAGAATAGCCGCTTGCGCTTGGACGACGCAAGTATTCCCAGCATTTCTCGATACTTCGCTACGGTACGCCGGGCTATTTTGATGCCCTCTTCTTTCGCCAGCCGCTCGACGATGGCCTGATCGCTCATGGGGTTCACCTTGTCTTCGGTATCGATGATCTTCTTGATGGCCTGCTTCACGCTTTCGCTGGCAATGTCTTCGTTGGCGACGCGGCGGATGCTGGAGTTGAAGAAATACTTCAGCTCGAACAAGCCTTGCGGCGTGTGCATGTACTTGTTCGTCGTGACTCGCGAAATGGTGGACTCGTGCATGCCCACTGCTTCTGCCACGTCACGCAAGATCATGGGCCTCAGGTGAGCGACGCCTCGTTCGAAAAACGGGCGCTGTTTTTCGACGATGCACTCCGCCACCCGAATGATGGTCTTGCGCCGCTGCTCGATCGCCCGAATCAGCCACTGCGCGTTGCGCAGCTTTTCGCCGATGAACTCCTTGGCGCTCGGGTCCTGCATCAGGCGCTTGGTGAGAGCCTCGTTGATGAACAGTCGCTGGATACCTCGATCGTTGTCCAATACCCGAAAGTTTTCCCCATCCTTGATCACGTAGACATCCGGCGTAATGCCGATCGAGCGCTCGTCTTGGTCCGAGAAATTGCGTGCCGGCCGGCTCTCGAAGTTCTGAATTTCCTTCGCCGCCTCGTACACGTCTTCGAGCGGGATTTTCATCTCCCGGGCGATCGCCTGGTAATTGTGCTTTTCTAGGTGTTTGATGTGGTGCTTGATGATGATGACTTCGTTATCGTCTTCTTCGTAGCCTAGCGCCCTGGCCTGCACCAACAAGCACTCCCTGAGATCGCGAGACGCCACGCCGATCGGGTCGAAGTTCTGGATCATTTCGAGCACCAGCGGCGCGTCGTCGGGGTGAAGCCCGGCCTCCTCCGCCAGATCTTCGATAGTGAGATCGGGGGTACGCGTGCCATCCGGGCGTTCGATCCCCGCAAGGTCGAGGTACCCCTTGTCGTCGAGATTGCCGATGATGAGCTCCGCGAACTTGCGCTCGACATCGGTGAAGTCGCTCATTTGCAACTGCCACAACAGGTGATCGTGCAGACTGTTCGGCTTGGTGAGGTTCTGCTCGATGGGGGGCAGCTCTTCGAAACCAGAGCGGCTGCCCGTCGCGGGCTGCTGCAAAGTTCGATTCTCGAGAAACTTCTCCCAATCTACTTCGCGTGTTGCCTGTTCGGTGGCGCTGCGGTCGTCGTTGCGTTGCGCCGTGTCGTAAATGGGTTGGTCGTCATTTTGGGCCCGGCGCGCCTCGGCTTGCACGCTTTCTTGAGCCTCGCCCCCGCGCGCCCGCCCATCGGGTTCTTCATCTGAGAGCACGGGATTGTTGTCGAGCTCCTTGCGAACCTCATCGATCAATTCGAGCCGTGAAAGCTGGAGCAAGCGAATGGCCTGCTGCAGCTGGGGAGTCATGACCAGCTGCTGCGTGAGGCGGAGGTGTTGCTTGAGTTCCATTGCGTGCTCAGTCGACTATCGGTCGGTCCCTACTATGGGGTTGTGTGACAGCTTATCATGCGTCGAGCAAGAATCAGGCCGCAAAGAAGCGCAAACCGCCAAACCGTGGGGCGAGTTTGCACCATTGTACGGGGGCGCAAACTTTGGGCTGAGGCAGTTATGTCTTGACATCCCCGAAAGGATTCAGGTCAGGTACCGTTCTTGAACGGCGGGATGGTCGACGAAGCTCTCGGCATTGCTCGTGACCAGCAAGCGGCCGTCGACCAATAGCGCCGCTCGTTCGCAAAAGGGCAACACCTCCGAGATCCGGTGGTCGGCGAAGAGCACGGCACCGCCCCGCTGCGCCAGCTCACCGAACAACGCTCCTACCTTTTGAACCATGTGTGGATCGAGACCAGTGAGCGGTTCGTCACAGATCAAAACCTTTGGCTCGGCCACGAGTGCGCGCACCAGCTCTAGCCTGCGCCGCTCTCCGCCGGAGAGTTGTCCCGCTTTGACGTGCAGACGATCGCCGAGCTCGAGCCGCGCACAAAGCCGCTCGGCCGCGCCCCAGCTCGCGCCCGAAAGCCGCGCGAACGTGCGCAAGTTTTTCTCCACACTCAGGTCGAACAAGACGCTGGGTGTTTGCGGGACGTAACCCAAACCGAGACGCGCGCGAATCCAAAGAGGCAAACCCGTCACGTCTCGGCCCTGCAGCGATACTCGGCCGCGCGCAGGGCTGAGCTCGCCCACCAAACAACGAAACAGCGTGCTCTTGCCGGCACCGCTCGGGCCGAGCACGCCCAATACGGTACTTGGCGGCACGCTCAAGTCGATGCCGCGCAGTACCTGGTTTCTGCCGAGCCATACCGACAGCTGTTCTGCACGCAGCAGCGGCTCGCCCTCGAGGCTCAAACCAGCCCGTTGCGACGCAGGCGGCTGGTACGCCGAGGATGGCTCGGATTCGGAACGATCGACAGTCAACACTGCGAGGCTAATGCAATTTGCCTCGCGAAGGGAGCCCACTTAACGGGGCGGCGGTTGGACCGGAATGGAGCCTTTCACCTCGTGCAGACTCACCCGGTAGGTTCCGATGTCGATCGTGGCCCGAGCTGCCTCGACCCAGCCTTTGCCGCGCGTCAGCCGAACGCCACCGGAAAGCTCCACCTTCCGCTTCGGAACGTCGACCTCGACGACAGCAGCACGCGCCACGATGCCCTGAACCCGCGCCTCGACGCCGCCCGTGCCTCGCGCCCAGCGAACCTGCGGTGCTTCGTCGTACGTCATCTCCACCTTCGGGCAGACGACGGTCAGCTCACCCAATGTAGCGTGTACGTTCCCTTCGAGTGTGGCCCGCCCCCGATTGATGTCCACGTCCAGCATATCGGCTTTGACATCCAGCGTTTGGCCACCGATCGCAGCCAAGTCGGCGCGGGCCTCGGGCACCGATCGCAACATGAACAGCGTAGTGACCAACGCTGCCGCACAGCCGAGCAGCCGGAGCGCGCGCCTCGGTGCGCGCATGGCGGAAAGCTGGCTCACGGGCATAGTCACGCGTTTTATCCTAGCAGGTTTGACGGTACACGCTCGGCGTCACTTCACTGGCAATCCGGCAATTTCCTCGACCAGGAGCACCGGCTCGAGCCACTAGCTCGACCCCAGCGCCCGGCGCAGGGCCTCGAGCCGTCGGGAGCGGGCGGCTTCAGTCGCACTTGAATCGGGCTGCCCCCTTGGCCACGCCTCCAGCAGCGCTTGCGTTTCGCCATGAAGCAGTGCGGCGACGCGGGCGGCAAGGGCCCGCTCGGGAGCGGCTCCCTCCGGCTCCAAGGCTACGGACAAGCCCCGCGCCAACCCGTGAAGTCCCGTCCAAAGCGCCCCTCGAAGCTCCGGAGGCAGACTGTTTAGCTCGAGGGAGCCGGAAACCAACGCGAACAATCGCGCGCCCAGCACCGCGCGAGCTCGCTGAGCCACGTAGCTCCTCCCCGCGTGGTCGGCGCCGAGAATCGGCCGGAGCTCGAGCCAGAGCTCTCTCAGCGCGCCTTCGAGCTCGGCCACCCACGCTGCTCGTAGGGCCTCGCTCCCCCGCGTGAGGCGCGACAAGGCCTGCTCAATCGGGCCGGCGGCGTCCGTGTCTTCGCCCTGCTGCGCGGACTGGAGTCCCATGACGATGCGCAGCGCTTGACGCGCGAGCCCAGCGGCTTTCAAGTCGGGCGTCGCTTCGCGAATGCTGTCGATCAACGCGTCGAGGGCGCCCCGCTCCTGACCCCGTTGCGCCAACCTGGCTGAAATCGCCACGGGGGGCCTCAGCAAGCGGAGCTCCAGCGCTCCGAGCTCTTCGTGCAACTGGGCCATCACCTCCTCCTGCTCTGCCACTGTGAGGCGGTCGCATTTGTTGACCACCACGAGCACGGGCGTCTGTTCTGGCGACAGCAACGACAGGTTTTTCACGTCGCTTGCCCTGAGACCGGCGGTCGCGTCGACAACCCAAAGCAATAGGTGAGCCTCGAGCCCAACGGCGAGTGCCGTCGCCTCGTGGCCGGCGCGATCGGCGTTGAAACCGGGCGTATCGATGATTTCGAGCTGCCGGAGCGGCTCGAGAGGAGCAAAAATGCTCACGCTCTCGATGGCCGCCGGATCTTCCTCGGCCAGCGTGGGCGCCAGAGTCGCGTGATCGAGCACCCGCACGGGTCGCTGAACGTCGCGAAAGTCGATGCGGGCAAACCGATCGGGAGCCCAGCGCAACCGATTGACGGTGGCCGTGGTCGGCAAGATCCCGACGGGAACCACGGCATGGCCCAACAGGGCATTGATCAAACTCGATTTACCCGCGTTGAAGGCGCCAACGACCGCGACGCGAAGCGGGCGCTCCAAGTCGAGTCTGACCGAAGCCGTCTCTTTCAACGCGTTCAAATCGAGGCAATCTCGGGCGAGAGCCTCGATTTGTCCGATCACGAGCTCCCAACCTCGTGTGCCGCATTCACCGAGCCAGCGCGCATACACCTGCTGACGCAGCTCGTCAGCCCAGGCGAGCCCTGGCCCGCTGACTCCGTCGAGCAGCTGCAACCGATCACCGTCGGGCGCTCTCGACGCCTCCAAGAGAGCGTGGGCGTCGGCCACGCTCTGCAACGATCCCCGAGCTTCCAAACGATCCACCAGGCCGGCATTCAGCGCACGGCTCAAGGCGTCCAAGTCTCTGGCTGCCAGGGCGGCTTCGAGCCAGCGCAGTCCCGCCAGGGCCGTTCCCTCTCGAAGCGCGTGACTTTCGAGCACCGAGAGAGCACGCGACGGATCGCTATCGGCCAGGGCCCGGGCGACCTGCCATTCGGGCGAGTCCGAGAGTCCGAGCTCGGCGACGAGAGGCAATAGAGATTCGCACAATCCGCGCGCCGAGGGCTGCGCCAAAAACTCCGCCACTGGCACGCTCAGCGTGCTGTCCAAGATGAGGGCGCGCTCGAGAGCCTCGATCACCCCCTCGTCATCGGCTTTCGACTGGGCTCGCGCCCAGGTGAGCCAGCCCCGCGCGTCGAGCAAGTCTGGCCTGGCGTCGCCAGCCGAGCGGCGTGCCGCTTCGACATCTCCGGTGAGCAGGTCGGCTTCTACCAATCTGAAGCGTGCGCGAGCAGAGGGATTGGCCACAGCGCGCAGTGAGCTCGCCAGCGCGACGCTCTTGACGAGATCGCGCGCGTCGAGCGCTCGTTCGAGCAGGCGCACGCCGGCTTCTTCTACTGCATCGAGGGGCTCACCCGACTCGATCGCCTTTTGCCAAGCGGCGCTTGGGTCCTTGCCGAGGCGTTCGAGAGCCTGGGCGAGCCTGAGCGCCACGTCGGCCCGGTAAGGCACCCGCCGGGCCAGTCGCTCGAGCGCTTCGGCGACCTCTTCGTCCAAGAGGAGCGCTTCGGCAGCATCCGCCCAAATGGTGAGGCCGAGTGGCGAATCCGGCACCTCGTGCAGCAATCTGAAAGACAGCAGCCTGGCTTGTCGAGCATGACCGCGCTCGAGCGCATCGAGCGCGGTTTGCCGCAAGGGTTCGGCGCCTCGGGCCACGAGCTCTACGTGGAGCAGCCACGACCTGAGCTTGTCCGACCAGTGCACCCCCTTAACCTAGTACAGATGCTGACCCAGAAGCGTCGACAATCCGATCCCCTTTCGCTTCTGACTTGACCTCACGGGAGCACCCCTTACGCTCTCGACCAGTGCAGCATAGGGCAAGCTCTGCGAAGACGACCGCCTCGCGTCTCAAGGCGCTGCTGCTCCACACCCAGTCGCGGCACGGCAGAGCCGAAGCGGATGCGTTGTTGCTCAAGCTGCGCCTCGATCGCGACGATCTGGAGGACGAGACGCGGCTGATTTCGGTGCAGCTCTGGCATCGAGGTCTGGTGGCATTCGCATCGCGCTTCGGCCGCGACGAGCTCAGGACCATCATGCCTGCCATCGTGGCACCTGAAAATCTAGGTGTCTGGACGCGTGTCTTACGCGGGGCAGAAAAACCGACGTCGGCCTTCTTGCAACTCAGTCAGCAAGCCGGAGATCTCGGACCTACCGAGCGTTGGACTACACTCGATTCGACCCAGAGCTCCTGGACCGGCCGCGTCACGGTGGCACCCTCGGCTCAGTTCGAGCGCGATGGGCTGTGCCAGCTGGCGCGCGTCGCAGAATTGAGCGCCATCCCCATGCTGTTTGGTTTGCCTGCGGGTAAGGTGGAGGCTCTCGGCGACGTCAATGGCGACCAACAGGAGTTCCGTGTCACCTGGCGACCTCAAAGCCAGGGCCTGCTGCCCGGGGCCGCAGCGCTCGGGGTTTTTGCCGGCTTTGGCCTTGGTTGGCTCGAAGCGGATGGCCCGTGGGAAATGGCGGTGTGGCTGGGCGGAGGCCTCGCGCTCGGTTCGGGTTTTGGCTACCTGCTCGCTCAGCAACGCGGCCGCGGAAACACCGTGGCGTCCCAACGCATCCGCATTCAGGCGTTGGAGCGCGCCGCCAGTCTCAAGGACGCCCGCATAGCCAGCACCCACCAGTTCAGCAGCGGCTCGGTGATTGCAGGCCAATATCGACTCGGCGAACAGCTCGGGACGGGCGCGAGCGGCGCCATTTGGGAGGCGGAACGCATCGCCGATGGCGTCAGCGTGGCCATCAAGTTGCTGAGAACCGCGGTGGCACACGACACCGTGGCCGCCGATCGCCTACGCCGTGAAGCCGCGGCGCTGGGGCTCGCCTGGCACCCCAACGTCGTGGAGGTGTACGAAGACGGCGTGCTCCCGGATGGCACCAGCTACTTGGTGATGGAGCGCTTGTACGGTGAATCGCTGGCTCGCCGCCTGAAGAAGAGAGGGCCGCTCACGCCCCGAGAGCTGCTGCCCATCGTGCTGCAGGTCTGCGATGCGCTCGGCGCGGTGCATGCCGCCGGTGTCGTGCACCGCGACGTCAAACCCAGCAACATTTTCTTGGCCCAAGACAGCCAAGACAACCTCGAAAATAGCCCCGTGCGGCTGTCGCTCTCGACAGAGCCCACGCGCGAAAGGGTCAAGCTGCTCGACTTTGGAGTGGCCCAGGTCGAATGGGCGGAGACGCGACTGACCAACAGTGGCGCGGCGCTCGGAACGCCCGGCTACATGTCGCCCGAGCAGGAGCAGGGCATCGAGATCGATCATCGCAGCGATATTTTTTCGGTCGGCGGCGTCATCTATGAGTGCCTGAGCGGCGCACCCCCGCCCGTCACTCACGAAGCCGCCAGCGCATCGGCTAGCCCGACCAGCGATCGCCCGGAAAGCGGCGTGCAGCGCTCGCTGCGGGAAGTCCCAGAAGGCTGGCGGCAGCTGGTGGCCAAGGCCATGGCTTATCATCCGCGCGATCGCTACGCTGACTGGCGCGCCCTGCGCGACGCCCTCGTGGCTTTGCGCGAAGACGCCGACCAGTCCTCGCGAGGCAGCCAGCACAACTGAGTCCCAGCGGGCTGGCCTACTTCACCAGAGTCAGCTTGGGGGCGGCCCCGAACGCAGCCAGGTGACCGCTTTCTTCCGCCAGATAGACATCGCAGCGCTCGTCGACGCGCAACAGATCCGGGATCAAGTCGCTGGGAACGGTGCCGATCACTTCGCCGTCACCTGGGCGTACCACGTGGACTTGATGTTGCGGAACGAACAGCGCACCGTTGCGGAGCACCGGTTCGAGCCGCCGCGGTTGATCCGAGTCCACGTGGCGTGAAAACACGTGATTGTAGCGCAACCGGCCGGTCTCGGTTTCGATGCACAAAAGCGTGCCCGAGGCGCTGTTGGCCACCACGGTATCGTCGACCGTGAGCCAAGCCGTGGTGGGAGAGACAAGACCGGGTGCTTGCTCCCACGACACCTTGCCGGTTTGACGACACAGCGCGACGAGGCCGAGCCCGCGTCTGTCGCGCACGACCACCAAAACCTGGTGCTGAGTGACCAGCGGTGCCTGCTGCAGCACCGGCCGCTCCTCGAGCTCGGATGTCCAACGCACATTGCCGGTCCATAGATCCATATGGTGGATCTTGGCCGGCCCCACGGGGCCGCCGCACAGCGCGAACGCGCCATCGTGATCGATGGCGAGGTCGCCCGTGAAGCGCAGCTTGTCGCGCTGACGCCACACGATTTCGCCGGTGGACACGTCGAGTGCGGACAGCGCCGAATAGCCGCCTGCGAGCAGCAGGAGTTTGCCGGCTCGCTTCATGCGATAGTGTGCCGTGTGCGGACCGGTGTAGCGCCAGCGCGTTTCGCCGCTGGTCAAATCGACCGCCGCAACCGAGCGATCTCCCTCGGCCACCACGAGCAGCCGCGGTAAGCCGGGCGCATTCACCAAAGCTCCACTGACGCCACCTCCCGAACGCGGTCGCACGTGGGTGGTGAAGCGAGGTTGCCCGCTCTTCAAATCGTACAACCGAATGCGACCGTCGGGGTGCAGTCGGACCACGCCGAAGGGCGTCGCGATGCTCGTCGCCGGCGCCGTGCTCGCGCGCCAGAACACGTTGCCCGAGGCCCGATCGATGCAGGCGAGCTCCCGTTGGGACCCGACGATGATGCGCTCTCCGCACAAGAAGGTGCCACGCAAATCGATCCCGGGGACGCTGGCCACCCAGCGCGGCATGAAGCGCATGCGCGCGCCATGACTCCAGATGCCGCGAGCACCGCTGTCAGAGCGCGGCAGCCCATACGAGCGATAGCTGTCGGGTTCCGGATTGGTGAGCGAGTCGTCGACCTCGGCTTCGCGCAAGCGCTCGCCGAGCGATCGCGCGGTAGTGCACAAAGCAGTCAGGCGTAGATTGCGAGATTGTCCCGGGTCGGTCTCCAGAAACAGGCGGGCGAGCTTGAGGGCGAAGGTGCACGCCGCCGCGATGAAGTCGGCGGTCTCGAGCTCGGCAAAGCTGAATGTCTTGCTGGCCTGCCCTTTGGCACCGACATTCACCGTCAGCGTCAAGGGGGCGTCGCCGGCACCCCGGCGAACACCGAGGCGCACACCGTCGGTTTCGACCCGACGAAACAGCGGCCTTTCGGCCTGCCAGGCATCCATCACGTCTTCTGCGAGCAGCAATAGGCGCTCGGCAATCAAGAACGGCTGCACTTGGGTCAGCGAGACTTTGCGGGGGCGTTTGACGATGCGAAGGCTGCCCTCGAGCAGCAGCGAATGCAGATCGGCCTGCTCGAGCTGTGATCGTTCGACCTCTGACTTCGCGGCGGCGCGGGCCTCGGGCGGAGGGCAACGAAACTTCGCTTCCATGCCGAACCCGAAGCTTTGGGTCTTGTCCAAGAGAATCTGTCGCGCCGCACGCGGCATGGCGCGGCCGAGGTAGCTCGGCCAGGGGTGGCGAAGCGCTTCGGCGGCGCCGCGCAAAAGTCCCCGCGACTCCCTCGGCGCAAGCGCCTCGGCTTCACCCAGCGCTTCGAGCAGCGCCGAGCGCAGAGCAACCGTTTTGACGCGACGCTCGAACACGGCCACTTCGGGACAGGCGCCTGCGCGAAAGACGCTCAATAGCGTATCCTCGCCGTCGCTTTCGATCCCGAGCCGCCAAGGCAGCTCCTCGCCGTGGAGCTCGAGCGTCGCCCGCTGCCGGCGCCCTCGACCGAGCGCGGCCACGGCGTGGCTCAATTCGCTCAAGAGCGACCAGGCCGGCCCCTGACCACTGCGAGCGGTGATGTTCACCCCATCCACCACTAGATCGAGCAAGCTCTGGATGGGGGTCAGTGGGGCGCCTATAGAAGCTGCACTGCCGACCGAAGGTTGATGCGGGCGAACGACTACGTGAATCGCTGACATTCTTGGAATGCAATCCTAGAAAGCCGTTAGCGCCCCGCCCTAGTTTTCCGAATTGATCGCCGAGGAGTGGACAGCAAGCGCCGGGGACGCTAGGCGCCTCTCGTGGCCCGAGCGGTTGCCAACATCGCGCGGTTTTTTCGCACAAAACAGCATTTCACGCCCCTTTGGGGTGCGGTCGCGGCGTGCGCCGCGCTGCCCGGATTGCTCGTGCTTTGGGGGTTTACCGTCGACGACGCATTGATAAGTGCCCGCGTGGCAGAAAACCTGGCGCAGGGGTTCGGGTACCGCTTCAATCGCGAAGGCCCGATCAGCGACGCGGTCACCCCGCTGGGGTGGGCGCAGCTTCTGTCGTTGCTCGCCGGTGAGGGGTGCTGGCAAACGCTCGAGCGAGCCAGAATCGCCGGTGCCGCAGCAGGTCTGGTGGCGGCCGGGCTGCTCGGCATTCGGCTGGCGCAGCTTCCGATTGCCGCCATCGGTGCGGGCGTGTTGACGCTCGCCGCATCGTTGCCGTTGGCCGCCTGGGCGGTATCGGGCATGGAGACGCCCTTCGTCACGCTGCTCGTGACGCTTTCTCTGTTTCGCACGCGTGGCGCCGCCATGGCCGCGGGGTGCGCCGCCGCGCTCAGACCCGAGCTTTTGCCTTGGGCAGCGGTCTCGGCCTGGTTCGGAGCGTTTCCGGCTCCATGTCGGAGCTTTCCGGAGCGAGTCGTTCATCTATCGAGCGTCCTCGCTCCAGCGGCGCTGGTCGCTGGCATCCGTTGGGTCGCCTTTGGCTCACCGATCCCGCTGGCGGCGGTCGCCAAGCCCTCGGACTTCGCTCATGGTCTGAATTATGCCGCCGTGGGCCTGCTGCTTTCCGGGCCTTGGCCCTTGCTGCTGGCTTCTCCGAAGATCTACGCGCGCCTTTCCCAACGAACCCGGGCGCTCGGCTATGCGCTCGTGGCGCAGCTGTTGAGCGTGGTGCTCGCGGGCGGAGACTGGATGAGCTTTTTTCGGCTGCTGGTTCCCGTGCTCCCAGTCGTCATCACCTTGGGTGCCGAGCTCTGGGCGCAGTCCGTAGCGTGGGCCAACGCAGGCAGACTCGCCCTGGTGGTCGCCAGCTCGAGCGTGCTTTGGATCTACAAAGCCGATGAAGCTCGAGGCGTAGCCCAGGCGCGGCTGGCGCTGATCGAGTCCGCGCGTGAACCGCTCGCGCAGGCTCGTGCCGTCGCCGCGGTGGACGTAGGCTGGGTCGGTGCGGCCACCGACGCACAGGTGGTCGATCTAGCCGGCGTGACCGACCCGGTGATCGCGCCAATGCCTGGCGGCCACACCACCAAGCGGGTACCTTCTGCCCTCTTGATCAAGCGCGGCGTCGACACGCTGGTCTTGTTGCTGGCTGACGGTGAAACGCTCCAGACCCCCTGGTATGCGAGCCGGTTTTACTACGGCGTCGACCGACTCCTGGCCAGCGCGATGCGTGACCTAGACTTTCGGCCACACAAGGTGCTGCCGCTGGGCGGCACCCCAAAAAGCTACGTGATCCTCACGAACCGGTCGCCCTAACGAAGGGCTCAGGCCGAGTGTTCGGCGGTGCGGGCAGCGGGCTCATCGGAGAACGCCGCCGCGAGCGCGCGTTTGGGTTTCGGCTCGGGTTTGCCTTCCCACCAAGCCTTCAGCCGCTCGACGGAGAACGGGCGGGAGTAGGTGTAGAGGCTGAGCAGCGCGATGATGAGAAACAGGTAGGCCTGGACGGTAAAACGGTCATCGACGTAGTAAAAGCCGGTTCCACGCCAGAGCAACAGAGCGCTGGCACCGCTGCCCGCGAGCAAGACGGGTCCCAGGGGGGGACGCTGGCGAATGATGATCGCGACGATCATGAACAGCGAGTAGTAGTAACAGGTAAGGTCGACCAACGACATCACCAGCACCACGCTGAGGGCCGGGCCCACCCATAAAAGTTTGGTGCGCCTGAGCGCCCAGGCAATCCACAGCATCAGTGCGATGCGGATCAGCCAACGCACGGGTTCGCGTTGATCTTTGCGCTCGAGTCGTCCGGCTTTCCAGACCTCGAAGGGGTCATCGAGGTTTTCGTTGCGCGTGAAGCGCATGCGACCTTCCCAAGTGTGGGTCAAGATGGTGTCGATGCCCATGTGATTCGTGAGCGGAGTATTCCGATGCACGGTCATGGTGTGGTCGACGAAGGCGCTGTACGAATCAGGTCCGGCCACCACCATACTTGCGGGGACCAACACCCCCAGCGCGATCAGGGCGCCGGCGATCAAGCGCTGGTGATCCGGGTGCAGTAGCGAAAGCAATCCCTTGGCGGGCGGCTTGTTCGAGCGCTGCTTCTTCTTGGCACGGCTGCTTTCGGCTATCGCCGCGGCTTCACGCCGTTCCCGAATCTGTTTGATGATGTGGAACAGCGCGATGACCCCGTAGCCGAAAAACAGAACTGCTGGGAACACGCGCAAGAGCGCCGACCACATCAGCGCGCCACCGGCGAGCACGAACTTGCGCTTGCGCGCGCAGCACACCGAGGCCACCAGCATGAAGATCCAGTCCATTCGCAGAAAGGCGCCGCCGGTCCAGTAGAAGTCCGCCGCCCGATTCGTGCCCCAGAAAATGGTGGCCACCATCATGACTCGCCAACCGAATGCCCAGTAAAGGAGCAGCACGCAGCCGAGCTGCAGCATGACGTCCAGGCTGGCCAGGATCTTGAAGTAGGTGTCGCCTGCGGGTGCAAAGCTGCCGAAGAATTTGCCGGTCATGGTCCAGACCGGCGGCGGGTTGTAGCCGTGGTCTTTCTGCATGCCCTCCCAGTAACTGCCGGGTGAAACCTTCTGGAACCATGCAACGTCCTTGCGGAATTGCTCCCAGCGTTCCGGAGTAAAGTGCTTCTTGCACTTCTCCGGCTCCGTTAGAACGTACGTTTCCTGAACGGGTTTGATCAGGTTGACGCTCAGGTCGCGAATCTGACGATTTTCGATGCTCTTGCGTCTGCCGTTGTCGACCTCTGCCACGGCAGTGCACTCGTACAGACGCTTGTAACCGACTTCTTTGAAGTACTTCGAACCTAGGTAGTAGTGATAAAACTCGTGCCGGTGGTAGTAATCGATGTAGCGAACGTTGGGGTTGAAGAAGTCGTAATAGGTGAGAAAACCGAGCACGGTCATCGCTATCGCGATGCGCTTTCTCAGCTTGAGCGGGATGCGGACACGCATCTTGCGCGCTCTGACCTCGTACATCAGAAACACGGCGCCGAGGACCGAGAGGGCGATGCGCATGAAGATCATCGTCGACTCCCAGTTTTCCTTCTGGAACGCCTCGCCCTCCCAGCGTTCGAACAGCGGATTGTTGCTCCAGAGCCCGCTGAGCGAACCCAAGGCAGCGAGCCCGCTGCTGACGCCGTTGCCGACACCGGTGGCAATCAGGCCAGTGAGGGCCTCGCCCCCTACAAAGAACCCCCTAAGTAACGCCTCGAAGATCAGGTCCAGCCCAGACATAAGCCGGGCAGAGGCTAGTCGGGGTTCCGGCCAAGTTCCAACCCCGACGGTACAAAAGCCGAAGCCGGGTGGGGTGTTGTTCCCACCCGGCCCGGGTGTTGTGGGCCCCAAAGGTCCCGGGTTCGTAAACCCAGAGGCTCAAGCGATGACCGGTTGGGCTACCCCGCTCACCCGGCGCGAAATACCACCGCGAGCGAAGTG
>CBFGRJ010000172.1:0-14113 GCA_965651135.1 uncultured Myxococcales bacterium | reverse complement strand
GGCGACCTCTGCTGCTTCTGCTGCTGCTTGTTCTTCGTCTTCGCTGCCGGAGCCCGAGCCCAGCTCAGCTTCGGGTTCGTCAGCGCCGTCGTCTTCACCAGGCGCTGATTCCGCGGGATCCGCATGGGCCAGGACAGCCGGCTTTGATTCCACGAGGGGAGGGGGGATCGGTATCGCGTTGAGCATCTTGTCGTATTCGGCCTTCACGCGTTCGAATTCGCCGCGATACTCGAGGCTGATGACCCGCATGGCGTCGAGGTTCAACGAGACCGGGTCGATGTACTTGCCGTCTTTCTTCGCAGTGAAGTGCAGGTGCGGGCCCGTAGAGCGGCCCGTCGAACCGACGTACCCCACGACCTGCATGCGCTTGACCTTGTCGCCGACGCGCAACCCTTCGGCGAAGCGCGACAAATGGGCGTACCCCGTTTCCATGCCCCCCGGGTGATCGATTTTCACCAGGTTCCCGCTGGGTCCAGCGGGACCGATGAAGCTTACCGTACCGTACGAAGAAGCGCCCACGGGCGTACCCATCGGCGCGCCGAAGTCCGTGCCATTGTGGGGCATCACCTTGTTCAATACCGGGTGCATGCGTTTGGGATTGAATGGGGAGGTGATCGGGGCGCCCTTGATGGGGACGCGCCAGCCGCCTTCGTAGGGGGCCTGTCCACGCCCGTTGTAGTAGCCGCCGGCTCGAGGGTGGTGGAAGTAGTAGATCTTCAGTGACTTGTCGCCGGCGTTCTTGCGGATGATTTCGAGCGCCTCGATGCCTGCATAGCGAGCGAACTCGCCGAGTACGGTCACCTCTTGTGCGATCACGCGCACGCGATCGCCCCGCTCGAGCTCTTCGATGCCGCTGTGCCCTTCCAGTGCCTTGGCCAGCACCTGTTTGAGACCCTTCTCGAAGCCTGCAGCTGTGGCGGAGGTATCCACCTTCTCGCCGTCGTACATGAAGGCCCCTTTGACTTGGTGGCGGGCCACCTTGAGGTCCAGGCGCGTAGCTTTCAGATAGCCGCGCTCGTCCTCACGCGCCTGGTAGACTTCCTCGGCGCTCACTTCGTACTCGAACGCTTTCAGCCGACCGCTGCCGCGCTCGACCAGTGCGCGAAAGCGGTCATGTCTATCGCAGTTGTCGAGATCACGGAGCCCTTTGTAGGCGATGAGCAGGCGGTAGGCTTCCTTCTGTGCCACCCCGGCTTCCGCCACTGCAACCAAGAAAGCCTGATTGCCGATTTTGCCTTCGAGGATCCGCGTGGTGGGGTCACCTTTGGCATCGGCGATTCGCCAAGGACCGGGGATCTTCTTGCGCTCGCGTTTTGGAACCGCGCCCTTGGGGGGCTTTTTGGGAGTCTGCTCCGCAGTAGGGGCTTCTTGCGCGGGTGCAGCAGCCTCGACCTGACTCTGGTGCGCGTCCAGATTCATGACCAGCGCGATCACGGACGCCACCGTCAAAAGCCCGATGAGTGAGCCGAACAGCGCCACCATGTTGGGCGACAATTGCCCATAGCGTTTCGCTAGCGGTAGAGCCGGAGGCGGGCGCAGTAGCGGCGTCGCAACGCGCTCGAGCTCGATGTCCCTGGGGTGCTTGGCTTCTTCGAAATGGTCGAACTCGGCGAGTCCACGCGGCTGATCGGCGCTGGAGCCCTTCTCCTGATCCTCCGACTCCGAGCCGGGCTTGGCTTTGACCGATTGGGCCCGTCTCAAAAGCTTTTCGCGAATCGGATGGGAGCTGGGCTCACCTCCGCCACTCGCGGTGGCAGTGTTCGGTGACGCACCTACGGCTGGGCTCTCGCCGTTCTGAGCGACAGGGCTATCGCCGTGCGCTTGTCCGATATCACTTGATTCCACGGTTACTGGAGTGCGCTCTCTCGGTTCGTGGTCCGGGACTCGTGTCGGTTCGACGGGAGCTTCGACGTCTCCAGGCGCCTGCGCATCGCTTTTCATGGGCGGCTCACTGGCAAGCTGCAGATCGGGCTCGGTCTCGCCGTCATCCCGGACCAGGGGGTCGACGACGCGGCCCACGTGCCGCGGCCCGCCGCTGCGCGAGGAAATAGTCACCCAGCGCCAGGTAGCAGTGGACGAGCCCAGCGGCAAGCTGGCCAAATGTGGTGCACCCCTGTCATGATTTCATCCCCCGTCGCTTTTTGGTGGCCCAATCGGAAATGAGCGTGTTGTTCTCATGCCACACTTGGGCGTCGAGGCGGCTCAAGGTCTACGGGTTTTTGCGACATGGATGACCATCTCAAGCAGCTCCTCTTGCTCGGCCGCGAGCACTACGAGAAGGGCGAGCACGACAAGGCAGAATACCTTTTGCGGCAGCTGGTCACCAAGTCCAGTTCCTTCGCTGATGTCTACGACATGCTGGGTGTCATCGCCCACAGTCGCGGCGACTTCATCGAAGCCGAGAAGTTGTTCAGGCGGGCGGTGGAGATAAACCCCAACTACACCGAAGCTCAGCTCAACCTGATGGTGACTTGCAACGAGCTAGGCAAATACGACGTCGCGAGGAAGATCTATTCTCAGGTCCGACACAAGTCCGCCACTGCTCCGGGCAGAACCGATCCGTTTGCTCGCGGGAAAATCGCAAACATGCACGCGGCCACCAGTCAGGCTTACCTCGATGCAGGGATGCTTCCGGATAGCATTCGAGAGCTCGAAAAGGCCGTCCAACTTTGTCCAACGTTTGCCGATTTGCGAACCAAGCTCGCCCAGCTGTATCGAGATGCCGGTGACGAGTCGCGCGCCATTGCTCAGCTCGAGGCCGCCAAAGAGACGAATCCGAAGTACATCAATGCGCGCCTACTTTTGGGAGTTCTTTTGCTGAGCAATGGGGACGCCGCACGCGCTATCGAAGAGTTCGAACAGGTGCTCGAACTGGAACCCAAGAATCAGCGAGCCGAAATGTACCTGAGGTTGGCGACCACTCAGCGAGGCGTCAGCGACGCCCCGGGAGAGCTGACCTCCCGGCCACCGCCCGATTCTTCGAGTGACACAAGCAGCTGAGCGCCCGCTGCGCAGGGGCGCGCTTCGTCGCGTCTGGCTACTTCTGCGAGGGGGAGAGCTGTCGCCCACACGCGCCGCATTGAGCGTGTTCGTGGGATTGTTCATCGGGTGCCAGCCACTTTACGGATTGCACCTGCTTTTGTGTGTGTTGGTTTGCCTGCCGCTGCGCCTGGACCTGGTGGTTGCCTATGTGGCCGCCAATGTCTCCAATCCATTGGTCGCGCCTTTCTTGATCATGCTCGAATTGGAGATCGGTGCTTGGTTGGTGCACGGCGCTCCGCTCGAGTTCGACCTCGAGCGAGCCCGTCAGATCGGCGCGTCGGGCCTCGTTCAACAGACGGCGCTTGGTGCTCAAGTCGTGGGGCTTACGCTGGGGTTGCTCGGCGCGCTCGGTGCCTACGCGACCATCCGGTTCTTCGGGCGAGACAAAGCGCAGGGGCACCCGGGCAATGCGCTCAGCCGCACCATCGATCGCTACGCGAAGGTGCCTTTGAAGGACCGCCTGTACATTCCGATGAAGCTTCAGATGGACCCTTTGACCGAGCAACTCGTCGAGCTCGATACGCCGCTGGGGCGTGTGCTCGACATTGGTTGTGGCCGCGGTCAGTTCTCGCTACTTTTGTGGGAGCTCGGGCTCGCCACGGCGATTGAAGGCTTCGACTTCGATGCTCGCAAAGTGGCGGCTGCACAGCTCGCGGCTGGCTCCGATGCGACGTTTCGCGTGGGTGACGCACTGACTTCGCCCTTCCCCCGAGTCGACGCCGTGCTGTTGTTCGACGTGCTTCACTATCTCACACCCGAGCAGCAACGTTCCGTTCTGGAGCACGCGGCTAGCGGCTTGGCTCCCGGTGGCCGATTGCTGGTGCGCGAGCTCGACAAGCGTGAGGGGTGGGGTAGCGCCATAGGTCAATGGTTCGAGAAAGTGGCGACAAAGAGCGGTTACAATCGCGCGCGAGGGCTTGCCTTTCGCCCAGTTCGAGAGCTCCTCGCCCAGCTTCAGGGGCTTGGCTTCGACTGCCGGGTGCATACTCAGCGCACGCTCTGGTCGAGCGCCAATGTGTTGGTGGTCGCCACTCGCCTGGGCCCCAACGCCACGGCTGATCCGGCCTAGCTCACTGTTCGCGGAACGCTTCGGCAGGGCGCAACGTGGCGGCGTGGAGCGCGGGCCAGAACGAGCCTGCCAGACACACGATGATGGCGAAGGCTCCCACCAGCGCGAAGGAGGTCCACTCCATTTGAACGGGCAACTTCGAGATGAAATAGACCTTGGGGTCGAGCGGAAAACTGTACTTCGTCAGGCCCACGCATGCCGCATAGCCCAGCGCCAGACCGGCAGCCGTGCCGATGCTCCCGATAATGCCGCCCTGATAGATGAACGAGCGTAGCACGGCCGAATTCGTTGCCCCCATGGCCTTGAGCACGGCAATTTCTTTGCGCTTGTCCAAGACCACGATGATCAAGGTGGCGAGCACCGTGAACGCAGCAACTACGATAATCAAGGCCAAGATCAAGCTCATCATGATCTGTTGAATGCGCAGCGCGGTGAACAGGCCGTGGTTCAGCTCTTCCCAATCCATGGTGTGGTAAATACCGTTGGAAAGGCGCTCCTCGATCTCCATGGCAATGGCTTTGGCTTCGTCGGTGTCTTCCACCTTCATTTCGATACCGGTGACGCTGTCACCCGTATCGTAGAAGGCCTGCGCCTCGTACAGATCGGTGTAGACCAGCTTCGAATCGTACTGGTCGAACCCGGCATCGAAGATCGCAATCACGCGAAACTGCTTCGCCACCGGCGCGCGAATGGCTCCGCGAACGTACGTGAAGCCGATGGTCGGTGAGGTGACCTGCACGCAGCCACCGATCCCCACGTTCAAGTTCTTGGACAAGCCTCGACCGATCACGATGCCGGGGAGCAAGGACGAATCGACGCTGCACGGGTCCGGATTGACCTCCTCGGGTAGCAGATCTTCTTCAGGCAGATCGCTGAGGTACCCGCCCTCGGGTACGATACTCCCGCGAGGGGCGTCTTCGGGCAGGTCGAGCTCGGCTGCGGGTCGTTCCGCGCCGCTGCCCGCATCTTCCGCGTCGGCACTGTGCGAATCCTCTTCGATCACCCGCGCGAGCTCTTGCAGCAATGGCCGCTTCTGCTCCAGCTTTTTCGCTGGTCCAATGTCGGCCTCGGTAGAGTCGTTCTCGGTCTCGGTCGGTGCTTTCTCCTGCTTCTTTTTCTTCCTGCCGGTAGAAAAAGCAGTACGCCGGCGCTCCGGCGGCTCGGCACCAGACAAGCGCAATCCCTTCAGGCTGCCTTCCACGATATGCCGCGGCAGGTCGAGCACTTGATCCACGCGGCTCGGATCCACGCCCTTGAGCAGCACACCCGTCGCCGTGCGGTCACCGTGGGTCACCATCATCGGGTTGATCACGAAGGGAGCGATACCCGTGACACCGGGCACGTCTTTCACCTTTTTGATGAGATCGCGGTATTCCCTGAAATCGCTGGAGTACTTCAGGATGAGCACGTGGGCGTTGACGCCCAGGACCTTGTCGCGGAACTCCTTGCGAAAACCCCCGGTGACCGCGATCACCGTCGTCAACGCGCACACGCCCAGAGCGACCCCTATCACGGCGAATGCGGTTCCCACCGAAACGAAGCCGCGGCGCTTGGAGCGCATGTAGCGAATCGCGAGCTCGAGTGGAAAACCCATGGGGTTGCGTGATGTAGCACTACAGCGCGCCCGAAAACCACCGGAGACGAGCGCAAGCATCGAATCTGGCGATTCACCATCACGATGCTCCGCCGCTGGGGCCGCTGCTGGGTGAACCGGGACTGGCAACGGCCGCGCTCGATCGCCGTGTCGTGATCCCGGGCGAGCAGCTATGCAAGATTTTCGTAGTCGGTCGCATAGCCATCGCGCAGGCGCTACGCTTTTCTTCGCATCGGCCGAGCGCTCGGCGCGGCCCATGTCTTGCAGCGCCAGCGGCAGAAACTCGGGACTTTGGTCAGCAAGTTGAACCGATGCGCAGTACAAAAGCTGCCGCACCCCAGGGGGGACTGCTAAGTATTGGGGCCGCTTTAGACGTAAGCGGGACGTAGTCTGTCGTTTGTCGAGCCTTCAGGCATAGTTATCTCGAATAGGTGTTATGGGAGTCAAGGACGCGCCAGAAGCCAGCGACCTCGTCGGCGGGAGGTTTCCCGCCAGCGAACCGACGTCGTACGCGGCTCAGGCTCAGTCCGAGGGGCTGAAGGTCGTCACCCTGGCTCCGGGCACCGTGTCGGAGCCGGACCTCGAGACGGGCAACGCGCTGGAGCGCGCGCGGAGCTCCGATCCCTATCTGGGCTGCACCATAGACGGGCGCTACAAGGTCGAGGCCGTGCTGGGAGAAGGCGGCATGGGGGTCGTCTATCGTTGCAGTCACAAGATCATCGGCAAAAAAGTGGCCATGAAAGTGCTGCGGTCGGACCTAGCTCGGGATTCCGAAGCCACGGAGCGCTTCCTAAACGAAGCCAAAGCCGCTTCCTCGGTCGGTAACCCCCACATCATCGACATCAGCGATTTTGGGCAGTTTCCGGATGGTTCCACCTATTTCGTCATGGAATTTCTGGAAGGCCTACCGCTGTCCGCCGCACTGGGAGATGGCGAGCCCATGCCGGTTCCCCGTCTCATCGGCATTGCCGAGCAGCTGGCTGAAGGGCTCTCCGCAGCGCACCGCGCCCAGATCGTTCACCGCGACTTGAAACCCGATAACATATTCCTCATTGCTCGCGGTCAGAACAAAGATTTCGTCAAGATCCTCGATTTCGGAATCGCCAAGGTCTCCACCGCAGAAGGAAAGTTGACGCGAGCGGGAGCCGTCTTCGGAACACCGCAC
Organism: uncultured Myxococcales bacterium; assembly: GCA_965651135.1. GTDB lineage: Bacteria > Myxococcota_A > Polyangia > Polyangiales > Polyangiaceae > JAICQQ01. The sequence continues at coordinate 7,243 of CBFGRJ010000172.1, read as the reverse complement.
TATATGTCGCCGGAGCAGGCTGCCGGCAGCCCGGTCGACCACCGAGGTGACATCTATTCCTTTGGCGTGATTCTGTATGAGCTGGCGAGCGGGCACGTACCCTTTGACGCCGACAATTTCATGGGGATTCTCACGCAGCACATATACAAAGCGCCGGTGCCGATTCGAGCGCTGGTTCCGCAGCCTCAAGAGGTCCCGCCGGGTCTCGAAGCCATCATCCTCAAGTGCCTGTCGAAGCGACCCGAGCAGCGCTACGCGTCGATGGACGAGGTGCTGGTCGACCTAGAGCAGCTCAAAGGCGGCGGTGTGCCGGATGCCGTCGCGGACATGATGAACCGATCGGGGAGCTTCGACGTCCCGCGGGACTACTTCAAGAGCGGGATTCCCGAGCCGCTCACGCCCACGCCCCTGCAGCTGATTCGCGCGCGCTGGCCCTGGTTTGCCGGGGGGGCGCTGGCAGCGGTTGCGCTGGTCGTAGCCGTCGTCGCCAAAAGCGGCACAAGCAGTGCTCCGCCGGTCGAACCGCTGGGCCCCGAAAACGCTGCGGCCACACAGTTGGCGAAAACGCCAGCGAGCAAAGGCGAGCCCGAGGTGGCGGTCGTGCCCCCCGAGGTCCCCCCGGTTTCGCGCCAAGTAGTGCTCGCGGTGGAACCCATCGACGCGCACGTGTTCCGTGGCGAGACAGATTTGGGTCAGAGCCCCGTGTTCGTAGACATCAACGAAGGGGAGCAGGCGGTGCTCGAGATCAAGCGAGACGGGTTCGAGACACAAACCGTCGTCTTGAATGGCAGCGAAGGGCGCCGCTCGATCAAGCTGACCGCCGAGGTCAAGGAACCACCGCCGGTTCGGCGCGCTCCACCCTGGCCCAAACCCAAACCCACCGAGCGCCCCAAAGCCACACCCAAACCCAGCATCGGCGGCAGCGAGATCATCAACCCCTGGGGCTGAGCCAAGCTCGGTGCGGGCGCCAAGGAACTTTGAAGCCTGCGCCAATTCGCGAGCGTCTATCCAAGCATCGCGCTGGACGTGGTCGAGCGCGACCCCAGCGTCATCGAGCTGGCGCGCCGCTGGTACGCGCTCGGCGCTCCCCCGGTCGTCCGCGCCGCCTCTGCCGAGCTCCACGACGTCCGCATCGTGCCCGTGATGGTAACAGAGGAGCGCTACGCAGCGCGCGCACTGCGCAACATCGTCGTCGTGGCGAAACGTCGAGTGCCACGCAGGTGCCGCCCCATACGACTCACGGCGCCCGCACGAAGAAGGCCACCGACGAGGTGACCATGAGGAGACCCACCGCGACCCCGGCGTGACGGAAGATCTTCGAGCGCCGCCCGAAGTGCTCGATGGATTTCACGTAGCCGAGGCAGAACAGCACCAGGACCGGGAAAATGTGCCGAAAGTCCTCGTGGTGCTCGTTCGGCAAGCGCAGGCGGAAGGCGAGCAGGCAGGCGAAGAAGATCGCGGGAGCGACGAGGTGGATCCGGACCTTGCGAAGCGAGGCGGTGCGCATGCCGAGCGCCCCGATCGAGCAAGAGAGCAACATGACGAGGAGCAGCAGGCTCATGGCTTTCGCGAGCGTCGTGTAGGGCTCGCCAGCGAACTCGTCGCCGAGCTGCAGCACGCCGAACAACGTCGACTTGAGGAAGCGGTGCGGGAAGGGATCGAGGGGGGTGGTCTCGAGGCGGCGCACGAATTCGAAAGGATCGAAAGAGATGAAGCGCTGCAGCGTGTCGGGGAGGGGAGGCACGTAGCGCCCGCCGCACGCGGAGCCCAGTACGGCAGGGCAATCCTGACGCGGCCAGCGCGCTTCGCGCAGCCCGACCGCCAGAAAGCCCGAAACCGCGACGATGCCGCCCGCGGCCGCGAAGCGCAGGACGCCACTGCGCCAGGGCTCCTGCTTCGAAAGCAGCCGCAGCAGGGTCGCCACGAACAGGATTGTGACCACCGCGTAGCCCGACGACTTGGTGAACAGCGAGAGCGCAGAGGCCAAAAGCGCCAGGGCGAAATCGCGCTCTCGCCCGTGGCGGTCCCACTCCACGGTCCAGTACACCGCAGCGAGCATGAGCAGGGAAGCGAGCGCGTCGTTGTGAACTCGAACCGAGTGCAGGACGCTCGACGGCCAGAACACGACGAGCGCGGCACCGAGCCATCGGATCACGTCGTTCTCGGTCGACCTCTGGATCATGAGCAGCGCGAAGACCGCGAATCCGAAGAACAGCAGCAGCGAGAGCCACTGCAGACAGAGCTCGAGCGGCAGGCCGAAGCGCATGACCTTCGACCACGCGGCGGCGACCGAATAGTAGAGCGGGGGATGCCCGCAGACGCCGCAGGACAGCACGTCGGGCAGCTGCCCGTGCTCCGCGATGAATCGGATGTAGTCGAGGTGAGACGAGCCGTCGTAGTTGCGCTCGGTGATCGATGTGTAGCTCAGAGTGTTGAACCCGAGGGTCGCGCCAGCGAGCACGATCGCGATCGTGATCCCATCGAACGCGAGCCGTCGGAGAACGGCGAACTCAAGGGCGAGCGTCGCGCCGAGCAGCATCCAGAGGGTCACGCTCGCACTCAACACCAAACAATCGCCGAGCTCAAGCTCTGGTCAACTTCGAAGATGGCCCCTGCTACGAGGTGCTTTTGTGCCGTATCGTTGGCCATGTTGACGATACGGTGTCAACCCGTGCCTCGATCTTGCATAGCTTGAGCTTCGTTTCCCCGAGCCAAGCACGCGTCGGGACGTGTGCCATCCTGAAACCATTTCCTTGGGCCAGAAGACAGGTACGTGATCGGATCGATGCGATGCTGTTGGCAGTCGCCACGAGAGTGTAGAGCACACCCAGATATATTTGAGCGTACCTACGGACGGAGGTCCAGTCGTGCTGCTCCACTCTCGGGATCGTACGGGAAGGACACATGCTGATGGATCATCCGCCAGCGACCATCGATCTTCTGGAACACACGAGTCCCACGCGACCACAGTTCGACATCGGGACCCCGCATGCGGTTGAGTCCCCAAGTGATCGCCAGGTCACCGCGCACAACGACTTGGAGATCGGGCACGTCCCAGCGAAAGCCTTCGGGCATCTGATCAAAGCCGGCACTGCAAGTGGCGCGAAGTGCGTCAATGCCACGATATTCGAGGGGGCACTCGTGCTCGTACGAAAGTACATCGTCGGCGATCGGCTCCATCGACGCATTCAGGTCCTTCCTCTCCGACGCTCGAAACCAATTCTCGAACAGGATACGCAGGTCTCGATCAGCCGTGATCTGCCCGTCCAACTTGTCAAAGCAGGAGTGCCAACCCTGTTGCATCCCATCGCGGATCTGGGCTGCGGTAAACCCGGTTTGAACGAACCGCATCGTTGTCCGGCCGTTGCGCTCCTCGAAGCGCACCTGGACTTCCGTGCGAACGGTCACTTCACCCTGCGCATCCTCGTTCACCAAAGTCAGTCGAAGACGTTCGGGGAAGACGATCTCGACGAACTCTCCTCGTTCGGTGTAGCGGACACCCGAGGAAGAACGGTACGCGACGCACCATGACCCGCCCGGGCGAGCGTCTACAGCGCAGTGGATTACATCGAAACCCGACGGGGCAAACCACGCACCAAGGTGTTTGGCTTCTATCCAGTTCTTGAAGACCAGGGTACGGGGGGCTTCGAACTCGCGCTCGATCTCTATTTCGAATAGGGTCGATGTGGTCATTTCTTCTTGCCTTTCTGTTGGTCTTGGAGCCGCTGAGCCAACCGATCGAAGCGATTGGTCCAGAGCCGGCGATATCCGTCGAGCCAGCGGTCCACCTCCACGAGCGGTTCGAGTCGGAGCCGCGTGGGGCGGCGCTGAGCATCGCGATGGCGAGTTACCAGCCCGGCCGCCTCGAGGACTGCCACATGCTTCGAAATCGCTCGCGGAGTGAGTTCGAATGGAGCCGCTAGTTCGGCAATAGACGCCTCCCCCCGGCGAAGACGCGCAAGGAGTGCCCGGCGGGTGGGGTCGGCAAGGGCCGAAAAGACCGTGTCGAGATTCATGATTCTAAGGGAACCCATCAGTTCCGGAACTAGTTGGTTCCATAATAAGGACGCGCCGTCAAGGGCTTTTGGCGTCGGCGCCGAGCGTGCCTAGGGACCCGCGTACAGACCGAGGCGGATATGGAACGGAAGGGTGGCTTGGAGAGGCGCAAGCGGAATAGGCACTCAAGGAAGCAAAGGAGGTCAACGCTGCTCGCACGAAGCAACGCCGCGCCGCCAAACGCTGACCAGCGACTTTACCGGCGAACTTCACCGGTACGTGCCTGCTCTTCACGGCGAACTTCACCGAGTTCCGGCGGTTCCTGATCACCGTCGACAGGGGGTGAACTTCAAAGAGGGAACTCGAGTCGACTCGCCAGGACCTGGGCGACGGGTCCGTATCCTGCTGCGCGTGCGGCTTCCAGCAGTTGTTTGAGTAGCTGCGGCTCCGAGCTTCCGTCGTAGTCGTAGTTCGCGCGCATCAAGAGTTTGTAGGCACCCTCGTGGTCCCCCTCTTTCTTGCGTGCTTTGGCCGCCTTCTCGAAGGACTCGAGCACGCCTGAAACTTCGTTCGAAGATCGCAAGCAATCGCGCAAGGTCTTGAGATCCGCGGGCAACTTTGCTTTGAGCTCGTCGAGCAGCAGCAGGGCGTGACGGCCCCTGTCGCCATCTCGCGCTGGTAGCCGGAGCGCCTCTGTCGCGGCTTCGACCGCTCGCTTGGTCACACCTAGACGTGCTGCCGCAAACGCCGTGATCGTCTGGCATCGAGCGTTCTTCCGCAGCACTGTGATGTCGAGTTCGTTCCACTTGTCCAACCACTCGCGACAAAGGTCCTCGCTGTTCGCAGATGAGCCCTCGTTGAGCTTGAACTTCCATTGATTCCATTCGTACATCAGATCGAGGGCGGTGGACGTCTGCTCGAAATAACCAGCAGTTACGCCCGCGATTTCGTCGGCATTCGCCATCCACGACTCGACTTCGGTAGCGCCCAGGTACCTGAGAGCCGCGGCCAGATTCTCCCCCATCGGATAGGTGACGAAATCGTCATGAATCACCAAAGCGTAGTCGAGCGGTGCACCCGATCTTCCATCGAAGCGGAGCACTAGGTAGTCGCCAGCGGTCGTGCGTAAAAACGGCAACTGATCTGGTCGTAGGAAGGGTTCGACCTCCATCAATGCATTCGCGGGCGCCATCGCGCGGGCGATGCCTCCATCCTTGGCAATCCGAGCGAATCGCTCGAACTCTGCGGGTATCGTTGCCCCTGCTCGCTTGAAGATTTCGCCCCAGCTCGAGGTTGGAAGCTCGGTCTTTTCCTTCAAGCGACGCATTTCGAGACTTCCATCGAGTCCCTTGCCCGTCCAGAAGAGATCACCCCACAGGTGGTAGGTTGCTCCCTGGTAGCGGAGGTGCAGATGCGGGTTCACTTCTGCTCGGTCGTCCTCCTCTTCGTCCCAGTCATCTTCATCTTCATCGTCGTCCTCAACTTCAACCTCGCCCTCGTCGGGGTCATCGAAAACGAGTTTCAGACTGATGAGTTGAGCCTCGCCCGCACCTGGTCCCGATTCGCGCAAGATCTCATCGGCAAGGACGAACAGTTTCTCCGTCACTGCCTCGACGGTCACTGCCTCGGACGCGAACGCCTTCTGCAATGGCACTTGCGCCAAGGATCTTCGAATGTCGTCTCTGTCCATATTCAGCGTCCTATCTTTACTTGAGCTTGCAGGGAGCACTAAAGAACTTTGCGTACTTTTCGTTGTCGATGGAGATCAGGTGAGGGTGTCGCAGTTGCCGCTGCCCGACCAGGATCGCTTTGGTGGTCTATACAGCACTCGCAGGAAGCAAAGCGAGGGGCTGGCCAACTCGACGCGCCCGAGGACAGCTTCGTGCTTCAGAGCCCCGAAGAGGCCGTTGGGTAGAGGGCGGTGGTCGCCCCAGCGTATGCACATCGTTGCAGAGGACTCTGAATCGACTCGCGGTAAGGCCAGCTCATGAACATTCTTCAGACTCTGAACTACCAAAGTCGCATCGCGTAGGTACTCGCTACGGGTGAAGCTGAATCCTCCTGAGATGACTGACATCAACAGACCCCCCTGAGCCTTAGCCCACTCTTTCGACGCGTAGGGCGAACGCTTCGGTTTTGAGGGAGGTCGTCGGGACGTGTGCCATCCTGAAACCATTTCCTTCAAGGCGCCCACCAAACGAACACGCCTTGGGCCAACGAGAGCTTAGGGGCCTGTCAGAGCGACATCGGCTATTCGGCGAACACGTCGTCGAGGGTGGAGGCCGTGAGGATGCGTTCGGCCCAACGGGTGAGCTCCGCGTCGGAGGCAGCGTGGACCCGAGCCAATAGCTCCGAGCTCGGGTCACCGAAGCGAAGGGAAAGCTGGCGCAGGAGGAGGGCGGCTTGGCCTTCCTTGCGGCCTTCTTCGCGGCCTTCTTCGCGGCCTTCTTCGCGGCCTTGTTGGGTGAGTTTCTCGGCTGCAGTCATGTATGCCTTTTCAGCGACGGGGCCGATGGCCCTGGCGAATTGCTCAATGGTGGTTGGCTCTGCGTTGGCGGTCAGCGAAATATACTCCAGAAGCAGCCTGAGTGCATCCAGGCCGTTGGGGGCGTTGCCGATGCTGACGAAAACGTCCATCCAGGCCGCCAGGTCGCGGACGAGATCAGACGAGTAGGGCGCCTTCTTTAGGAGTAAGAGTCCGGCAAACATCATTTGGCTGAGGGAGCGGGAGTGAAGCGCCGCATCGTCTATGCTGGCCAGATCGTCGAGGACGAACCGAAACTGCGGCAAGTGGTCGTGAAGCACATCTGTGAGGTCCGCGGGCGCATCGATGATTTCCGAAAACCTGGTGGGAGAAGCCCACGGACTCTTGCCATTGCAGAGGACGATAGGAAGCACGGCGGGCAAGCGCTCCGCACCTGGGTGCTCTTTGAGAAACGTATCCCACAGAAGGACGGAATAGCGCAGCATGCGAAAGGGCATGAGCTTGTCGCCGCTGCTCTGGTGTTCGAGCAGGACATAGAGAAAGACTTTGCGCTTCTCGAAAAGCGCGGAAAACACTATGTCGGATTGAAATTCACGAAACCTACGGTCGACGAGGTTGAGGTTTTCTTGCTTGAGCGTGGACCAATCGATGCGCGAGGCGATGCCTTGGGGTAGGGCTGAAGCGAGCGCGGACGCGGCGTCGTGTGCGTTGGAGAAGAGCGCCTTCACGAGCGCATCGTGAGGGGTGGGCATGAGCCATCGA
>CBFGRJ010000171.1:0-14139 GCA_965651135.1 uncultured Myxococcales bacterium | reverse complement strand
AGGGCCCGATTTTTCGGACGAGCTGGCCGTGAAAGTCCGCGAGTTGGCTGCGGAAAAGGCCGAGTCTCTGGCGCGCGCGCATGAGCTTCCCGAGGGGCTCAGCGCTGACGGCGCCGCAGATAGCGCCGTACTCGAGCTCTTGGATTTGGGGCCGCTCGGAGCGCTCTTGTCCGACTCCGCGGTGACCGGTATCGCCGTGCCGCGCTACGATCACCTGAGCGTCACGCGCGGCGGGCGCCAGGTCCCGCTGTTTCCAACCTTTTCGTGTGCGTGGTCGTTGAACACGGCACTCGAGCGATTGGCGCGGCGTGCTCAGGTCAGGCTCTCCGATAGCTCCAGCACCTTCGATTTCGGTCTCCCTGACGGAACTCGGATATCTGGCGTGCGTGGAGATGCTGCTCCGACCGGCACCTTGCTCGTCGTCAGAAAACCTCGCCGCATTGGCTCCTCGTTGGAAAAGCTCGTGCGGCGCGGCGCCATTTCCCGGGCCTTGGCGACTTTCTTGAACCAATGTGTGCTGGCCCGGCTGAACCTGCTCGTGGTTGGCCCGCGCGACGAAGGCGCTCTGACGTTGCTCAGCGCGCTGGCGGGGGCTTGCAGTCCGGATCACGTCGTGGCGCTCAGCGGCATAGACGACGTCGTGGCCCATACCGAAGCCGCGACGCGCTTGAGCATCGAAGAGGCTGGTCAGGAAGAAACGGCTTTGCTGAAGGTCGCAGCCGGTATCCCCGAAGCGCGGCTCGTCGTCACCCTGTCCAGCAGTCAGTTGGCCGTAGCGGCCGTGGAGGCCATAGGCGACGGTATCGATGGCGTGATGGCTTGCCTCCGCTCGCCGGACTTGCGGCGTGCGCTTTCACGCCTGCCCGCAGACTTGACCATCGCGCGCCCGGGCTTGACGCTCGAGGCGGCCAGGGAGTGGGTGAAGAGCTCGTTCGATGTGTTGATCGAGGTAGCTCGCATGCGCGATGGCAGGATTCGCGTGCTGAGAGTCGCCGAATTTGCGACGGCCGAAGCCGCAAGTCTCGAGCTTTCGGATATTTTCAGATTCGTTGTCGAGAGGATGGCCACGGGCGGAGCGATCGAAGGCAGCTTCGTGACCTGCGATCGTCCAGCCATTGCCGATCGCTTGAGCTCCATCGGAATCGAGCTCGAATCGTCCTTGTTTTCCAGGACCCAGTCACGCTGACTGTCGCTCGTGAGCTACTTCGGAGGAGCGCCATATAGGCTTTCGCGCTTCATGGCATAGCCGAGCATAGCGCCAGAAGCCCACGTCATCTCTTGGATCAACGTGTTGTGACGGTCGACCTCGTGGATCACGCCTTGGCTGGAGTGGACCATCAGCGTGTTGCCGTTGTCGAGCCGCTGTACGTCTCCCATGTAAAAATTGGACAGGCCGGCGCCGTACTCCCAAACCTTGGTCACCGTGTGCGCGCTCAGGTCGAGCGAAAGCTCGATGGCGAACGAGCCCGAGCTGCCGACCGTCCCATTGTTGAAAAAGAGCAGCCGGTCGACGCCCAGGACATGCAGCCCATGTTGGTTCTTCCAGGAGGCGGCGTTGCCGGTGAAATCACTGGTGGGCCCTCCGAGTACCCACACCACGTCTCCTGCTCGCGTCACCTTGGTGTAGTTGTCGTGCTCCAAATCGGAGAAGATCAAGGTGTCATCGCTGGGGGAGTACTCGATGGCATTCAGGTGGCATGCCCCTACGGCACCGTGAGCGGCCCCGGCATTGACAATCGTGCGGACCGTCCCGTCGGGCGCGTACTCCTTGATGTCGTCGCAGTCATGGTCCCCATAGGCATAAAATGCCACGGATTCGTCCGGCAGAACTGCCAAGGAATGATTCTGGCCGTCGAACGCCGTGCTCAAGTCTTCGTCGTGTAGGCCATCCATCGAAACTCGGTGCACCTTGGCGCCCGTATCGGGCACGTTGCCCTTGCTGATCCACATGTGCGACCCCGAATAGCTCATGCGCGCGCTGGTCACTTCGCCGCCAATGTCGTACCACCAGACGAATTCGCCCTCTTCGTCGAGGATGTAAGCTGGGCCGCCCGAGTATTGAGCCGCAACGATATAACCCGGAGCGAGTGCTGCGCGGTCCAAGGTGTTGACGCTGATTTGCGGTAGACCATTCGGTCGCGGACCGGTGACGAGTGAGTGGACCTCACTCGCACATTCTCCCTCGGAGCTCTGGGCCACGATACGAAACTGGTATTCGCGTGATGGTTTCATGCCAAGCAGCAGCGTGCGGAAGCTCGGTTCGTCGAGCGCTACGGGCGCACGCTTCGGGGACTCCAGGTCCAGCCCGAATTCGATGTGCGCCCGAACCACCTCGGGAAGGTTCACCGCCCACTCCACGATGCCTACCGTGGGGATCTTCTCGCTCAAGGTCGCTTCGACGACGAAGTCGCATTCGAGCTCTGGGCAATCCGTAGCGTTGGGGCTGCAGCGGCAAACACCGCCCTGGCAGCCGTGCTCAGGCGGACATCGATGGTCGCAGGCCCCGCAGTGTCCCGGATCGCTCTTCAGATCGACACAGATAGTGGCACACTGGCTCTCACCGGGAGAACAACCGAGGCCTTCGCTGCTGCTCGAACCCCCCGTCGTCCCTACGGTAGTCGTGACCGCCGGGTGAGAACCTCTGGCAGCTTGACTCGAGCAGCCGGCGAGCCCGGCCAATAGAGCGATGCAAGCTAACGGGCGGGGCAAGCTGAAGGGCGGGTAAGCCAGCGGGGGGAGCTAACGGGGAGCGAAACCAGAAGCTGGGCTCAAGGGCTGGCTTGCTCTTGGCGCGCTTTCTTGATCTTTTGCCCGAGACGCCGGCGCTTGAGCGGTCCGAGCTTGTCGATCATCAACACCCCGTTGAGGTGGTCATTTTCGTGCTGGATGGCCACTGCCAAAAGGCCGTCGGCTTCGAGCTCGAACGGTGTTCCGGACGCATCGAAGGCTTTGACCCGGATCCGCTCGGCCCGCTTGATCTCTTCTGAGCCGCCGGGGAACGACAGGCAGCCTTCCTGGTACATTTGGGTGCCAGTGGCATCGAGGATTTCGGGGTTGATGAAGACCCTCAGATCGCTGGGTTCGTCATCACCGGCGATGTCGATCACGAAAATCCGTTTCAGAACGCCGATTTGGTTCGCCGCCAGACCCACGCCCGGCGCGGCGTACATGGTTTCGGCCATGTCGTCGACCAATTGCTTGATGGACTCGTCGAACTCGGTCACTGGCTGGGCTACCTCGCGCAGGCGCGGATCGGGGTAGAGTAGGATTTCTCGAATAGCCATCGGGCTCTCAAATTAACACCAGCACCCAACAGGCGCAACCGGGCCCCAGGAGGCTACTCGGGCCTCGAGCTGGGCGGCTTCTTTTCCGGGTAGACCAAGGGACCCCAAACATGGGCATCGACCCCGCATAGCTCCCAGCGCGGCTGCTCGATGCGAGGTGCGTCCGCAAGGGTTTCCGGCCCCGCCCAATCAGCGACACCGGGTCTGCCGCGAGGTCCCAACATGAGCGGAGCGATGAACGCGTGGAGCTCGTCCGCAAGGCGGTTCGCCAGCAGGCTGCCTGCCAGTTCGGCGCCACCTTCGCACAACACGCTGACGACCTCGCGTGCGGCAAGCTCGCGCAATGCCACTGCCATGTCACAGCGACCCTCTGCGGTAGCCGGTACGAAGATGACGCTGATGCCTTTGCCTTCGAGGGTTTCGGCGATGGCTCGGGAACCCGCGCCCGTGGTGATGACACAGGTGGGCGCCTCCTGTGCGGTTGCCACCAGGCGGCTGTTGGTGGGAATGCGCAGCTTGCTATCGATCACCACGCGGGCCGGTGAGCTGCCGCTGACATGCCTGACCGTCAGCAGGGGATCATCCGAAAGCACCGTGTTGATCCCCACCATGACCGCGTCGTGCTCGGCCCTGAGCGCATGGACCTGCTTGAGCGACTCCTCGCCCGTCACCCACTGCGAATCGCCGGTGCGCGTGGCGATTCGCCCGTCGAGCGAGAGCGCCAGCTTCAGGCTCAGATAGGTTTGGCGGTGCGTGATGTATTTGGTCCAAGCGCGAATGAGCTCCATGGCTTGAGCTTCGCGCACGCCGACGGTGACCTCGATTCCTGCATTTCTCAAACGTGCGATGCCACCGCCCGTGACCGTCGGATTCGGATCGGGGCACCCCACCACCACGCGCTTGATACCCGCCTTGATGATGGCGTCGACGCAAGGCGAGGTTCTGCCTTCGTGATTGCAAGGCTCGAGTGTCACATACAAGGTCTTGCCGCGCGCCTGTTCACCGGCGCGCGTGAGCGCCACCACCTCGGCATGATCGAGGCCCACGGATTCGTGATAGCCCTCGGCAAGGACGCGGTCACCGTCGGCGATCACACAACCCACGTGTGGGTTGGGCGAGGGTTCGCCGAGCTTGCCCAAGGCAAGGGCCTTGTCCATCATCAGATCGTCGAGCTCGGACATGGTGGTCAGGGTCCTGGCCTCGAGCGTACGATATCCCCCATCTCGCGCATGAATTCATCGATGTCCCTGAAGGACTTGTAGACACTGGCGAATCTGACGTACGCCACTTCATCCAGCCCCTTGAGCCTCTCCATGACGCGCTCGCCGATCACGAGCGAGGCTACTTCTTTCTCGGAGTTCTCGGCAAGCTCACGTTCCAGGGCCTCTGCCGCCTGTTCCAGCTGATCTTGGGTTACGGGCCGCTTGTTGCAGGCAATGGTGAGGCTTCTCAGCAGCTTTTCCCGAGCGAACGCCTCGCGCTTGCCATCCTTTTTTATGACGGTCGGCAGCGAATACTCCACGCGCTCGTACGTGGTGAAGCGCCGCTTGCACGCGTCACACTCGCGCCGCCGCCAAGTTGCCGTGCCGCCCGCCGCGAGACGTGAGTCTACCACGCGGCTGTCGGTGCTTTTACAAAAGGGGCACTGCATGGCTCACTCGTAAGGGGGATCGGTGACCAGGTTGACCTTCCGAGGGTCAACCCTCGAACCTGGAAAAGATCAGCGTGGCGTTGGTTCCGCCGAAGCCGAACGAGTTGCTCATGGCGTACTTGAGGCGTCGCTCGCGAGCCACCAACGGAACGCAGTCGAGGCGGCATTCCTCGTCTTGCTCCTCCAGATTGATGGTGGGGGGGACCATGCCGGTAGTCAGTGCCTTGATGCAAATGGCCGACTCGACGGCGCCGGCTGCTCCCAGCAGGTGCCCCATCATTGATTTGGTAGAGCTGACCCAAAGCTTCTTGTCCGTGGCATGAGTGCCGAACACATCCATGATGGCTCGAGCTTCTTCGATGTCACCGGCAGGCGTCGACGTACCGTGGGCGTTGATGTAGTCGATCGCTTCGGGTGCCAGCTGGGCGTCGCGCAACGCTTCGCGCATGGCTCTGGCGCCGCCCTTGCCCCCGGGCGCAGGCTTCGTGATGTGATAGGCGTCGCTGGTGGCCGCGTAGCCTATGACTTCGGCAAGGATGCGAGCGCCTCGCTTCTTGGCGCGGGTCAGGGTTTCCAAGATCAGCGTCCCTGCGCCTTCTCCGCACACGAATCCGTCGCGCCCTTTGTCCCAGGGGCGGCTGGCCCTCTGGGGCTCGTCATTGCGGCGGCTCAGAGCGAACATGGCGCTGAAACCGCCGATGCCTATGGGTGAAATGGTCGCCTCGGCTCCGCCTGTAACCATGACTTCGGCGCGCCCTGCTTGCATCCAGCGCAGTGCTTCGCCCAACGCATGGGCGCTGGAGGAACAGGCGCTGGTGTGCGCGAACACGGGACCTTGAAACCCGTAATGAATCGAGATCTGTCCCGAGGCCATGTTGGCGATCAGGGAAGGAATGAAGTATGGGCTCACCTTCCCCGGGCCGCGTTTGTCGACCGTGAGCGTGCAGCGTTCCAGGTTTTCCAGACCGCCGAGCCCCACGCCGATGAACACACCGACTCGCTCTCGCTCCTCGTCCGTTAGATCAAGGTGCGCCTCTTCCAGCGCCAGGTGTGTCGCGCCCATCGAAAAGGGGATGAAGCGAGACACCTCCTTGATCTTTTTCTTCGGCATGTACGCCGCGGGATCGAAGTTCTTCACTTCTGCCGCGATGCGCGACGGGTAACGCTCGTCGGCATCGAACAGCGTGATGGGTCCCACCGCGCTTTCTCCTCGGATCAGCGATTCCCAGGTCTGGGAGGTACCGATACCGTTGGGAGTGACAAGGCCGATGCCCGTAACGACGACGCGTTCCATAGTGCTGATACCTGGCTCCGACGGGAGCTCTGCGGGACCCCCCGAAAAGCCGCGGGGTTAGCTGGATGAGTTTTTCTCGATGTAATCGATCGCGTCCTGAACGGTGCGAATCTTCTCGGTGTCTTCGTCGGGGATGTCGATCTCGAAAGCCTCTTCGAACGCGAGCACCAGCTCCACGAGCCCTAGCGAATCTGCGCCCAGGTCGTCGATGAACGAGGACTCCGGCTTGATGTCCTTTTCGTCTACATCGAGCTGTTCTTTGATGATTCGCTTGACCTCGGCCTGCACGTTTTCTGCCATGTTGCCTCCAGGGGTGCCCGCGTTGTGCGGGCTAACCAACCGTTTTCTCCTCGTTTGAGTCCTTGTTAGTATGCCAAAGTCATGACTTACACATACATGCCGCCGTTCACGCGTAGCGTCTGCCCAGTGACGTACGCGGCCTCGTCGGAGGCCAAGAAAGCAATGGCGGCGGCCACTTCTTGCGGGGTGCCGGTGCGACCCATGGGCACGGACTTGAGCATGTGAGCCCGTTGCTCTTCGGTTAGCCCCGAAGTCATATCCGTGTCGATGAAACCAGGTGCGATGGCGTTGACGGTGATACCGCGAGTGGCGTACTCGCGGGCGATGGACTTGGCGGCTCCGGTCAGCGCCGCCTTGGTGGCGCTGTAAGCGGTCTGTCCAGGGTTGCCCATTTCCCCAACCACCGATGAGAGGAAAATGATGCGACCGTGCTTGTTGCGCATCATGCTGCGGATCGAGCCTTTGGCGGCCGCGATGGCGCCTCGCACGTTCACCGCCATCATGCGGTCGAAATCGTCGGCCTTCAGCCGTAGCAATAGCCCATCGATCGAGACTCCCGCACTGGCGACCAGAATGTCCAGCCGTCCGGAGGACTTGGCCACTTGCTGCGCTGCATTTTCGCAGGCTTCGGTATCGGCGACATCGAACTGGAGGATCTCTGCGGTACCGCCCGCAGCACGCGCTTCGTCAGCGGCCTGGCGAGCGGCGGCTTCGTTCGAAACGTAGCCGAGCACCACCTTTGCACCCTGAGAGGCCAGGGCCACGGCTGCAGCACGCCCGATGCCGCGTGAGCCGCCAGTGATGAGCGCTACTTTTCCCGTTAGGTCGAACATTGCGAGATCGAATCGATAGCCGGGCCCCCCGGGGCTCCGGTTTGGGCGCGGCCGTGTTTACCACCGACTCCGTCGAAGTGAAGGAGAAACTTGCATTCGGCTATTCGATAGCCTCGCGCCTGGTCGCTCACGGTCGAACGGACTTGCCGCGCTGCGTCGAGGCATCGGGTCGCTACTCCTGAAGAAAGGCTCGCGCTTGCTTCGCGCTTTCGGGATCGGAAACGTTGAATACTCTGAGCCTCGGCTCACTGCGCTTGGCGAGTCCCGCCAGGACTTTGCCTGGGCCGAGCTCGAGCGCGCGAGTCACGCCGGCATCGGCCATCAGACGTACCGACTCGTACCAGCGCACGGGCGAATCCACTTGTCTAACCAACAGGTCGGCTATTCGGTTTTCGTCCTCGTTGGGTGCGGCATCGACGTTGGCAATCACCGGAAACCGGGGCTTGGAGCACCGGACGCCCTGCAGGCACTCCTCGACCTTGCGGGCCGCCGGCGCCATCAGGCTGCAGTGAAACGGTGCGCTGACCTTGAGGCTGATCGCCTTGAAGCTTCGTTCTTTGCACAGCGCAATGGCACGCTCGACTGCGGCCTTCGCGCCGGCGATCACGGTCTGACCCGGCGCATTGAAGTTGGCAGGAGAGAGCACCTCGCCGTCGGCGGCATCGCGGCACAGCTCTTCGATCTGCTCTGGTGTGGCGCCCATGATTGCGGCCATGCCACCGGCACCTTGCGGTACGGCATCTTGCATGGCGCGGCCGCGCTCGCGGACGACCCGCAGGGCGTCCTCGAGCTCGAGAGCGTCGGCGGCTACCCATGCGCTGTATTCGCCAAGTGAATGTCCCGCGGCATAGCGCGGAAGCCCAAGGTCGGGATGCGCTTCTCGCAGAGCCTCGAGTGCGGCGATGCTCGTCGCCACGATGGCGGGCTGCGCATTTTCTGTCTTGATCAGCTCCTCTTCCGGGCCCTCGAAGCAGAGCCTGGAAAGCGGGAAATCGAGGATGCGGTCGGCGCGCTCGAAAACGGCCCGAGCGCGCTCGGAACCGTCATACAGCGCCTTGCCCATCCCGACGCTCTGCGCTCCCTGGCCGGGAAATAGCCAGGCAACACCCACTGGCTCGTCGTGACCCACGGGTGCGCGCGCTCAGCTTTCGGAAGTTTCTTCGGTCTTCAGCACGCTGCGCCCCTTGTAATATCCGCACGAGCCGCACACGCGGTGGGGAATCATGGGGGCTTCGCAATTGGGGCAACCCACGATGGTGGGGGCACTGACTTTGTCGTGGTTGGCACGACGCATGTCGCGTTTGCTGCTGCTCTTACGGCGCTTGGGGACGGCCACGGTGAGTTACTCCTTGTCCTTTTTTTGCTGCAATCGGTCTCTGAGCTCTACCAGCGGCGCGAGCCGTGGATCGATGCGCGGTGCTGCGTCGGCCGCTGAGCTGTCAGCTCTCGAGCCCGAAGCAGGGGCGGATGCCCTAGCCTCAACCGGGAGCGAAGGCAAGTCTTGCCGTACCGGAAACATCGGCAGCTCGAGCAAGATGAATTCGCGCAGGAAGGAGTCGAGCACGACTCGTTCTCCTTCGAAATGGTCCTGTGCTGCATCGCTCTCCGACAGTTCGGGGGTTTCGGCCCAGCCTCCGCGGCCGCCGTGACGGCTTCGGTGCTCGTCCCGTCCGGGCCGGTCCACTGGCCGATGGCGTTTGTGGGCCCCGTGCGAGCGGGGAGGGGGCGCGTCGGCACGGTGGAGCAGTAACAAGACGTCCGGCGAGAGCTGAAGCTCCATGGGGGCCAGCGTCCGCGCGCACGGCACCACCACGGCGACTTCTACGGTGCCCCTGACCAGAACCTCTTGGCCGCTTTTGGAAACCACCAGGTTCACGCGCCCAGGGCGGTCGGCCGCGGACGCTTCCGTCCCTGCCAGAGCGGCGCGCAGCCACTCGAGCGGAATCGCACTGTCGAGCGTGCGAGGGCCGTCGTCTAGATCTTTGAGCGCTACCGTGAAGCAGGCGCCCGCGCCTGAAAATGCTGCCATGGGCTTCGAGGCTTAGTAGCGCCGCCAGCGTGCCGCCGCAATTGCTCGGAGCAATGGTAGCTTCGGCCAATGACGATTGCCCAATGGGTCCGCGCGCTCTCGAGTACTCCCGAGCGCCGCCGCTTGGGCTTGGCGCTGAGCTTGTGGCTGGTGACGAGCGTGGCTTTTGCTGCGTTCGCGGGCGATACCGTGTGGGGGCATACGGCGTACAATCACTACGCGCTGCTGGCGGAGGCGTGGCTGTCGGGGCAACTGCATTTGCCCTCGGCACCTCCCAGCTACGCGGGCAATAACGACTTCGCCTACTACGGAGGGCAGTGGTGGGTCGTCTTTCCACCGTTCCCGGCGGTGCTGCTGCTGCCCATCGTGTGGCTTGCCGGTAGCGCGGAGCGCACGCTCGACGGAGCCTATTTCATTGCCTTGGCCGGCGTAGCTCCTGCGGTCCTATTCCTGGCTCTCGAAAAACTGCGCCGCATGGGCCTGAGCACTCATAATCAGCGCGAGCACGTGTGGCTGGCGCTGCTGTTCGCGTTCGGCAGCGTTTACTTCTTCACCGCGGTTCAGGGAACGGTCTGGTACGCGGCCCACGTGGTAGCGGCTGGGCTTGCGGCGCTGTACCTCTACTTCGCGCTGGATGCTGCGCACCCGCTGCTCGCCGGGCTCATGCTCGGGTTGGCGTTTCTCACGCGTACGCCGCTCGTGTTCGCTGCGCCGCTATTCTTTTTCGAAGCCTGGCGCAGCAGCAAGCTCGAAGCGAGCGGCGAGCTTGACGTGAAACGCCTCGTGCAACGCTGCGCTTGGTTCGCCGCGCCGCTCGCAGCCGCTGTGGCCCTGGCGCTCGTGCACAATCAGCTCAGGTTCGACGATGTCACCGAATTCGGCTACCGCTATTTGCAGATCCGTTGGCGCGAGCGCATCGAGGCATGGGGCCTGTTCGACTACCACTATTTAGCGAAAAACCTGGGTGTGCTGTTGACGAGCCTGCCGTACAAAACAGCGGCGGGCCATCCGGCACCCTTCCAGATCAACGGGCACGGTTTGGCGTTGTGGGTCACCACCCCCGTCTACCTTTGGTTGCTTTGGCCTAGGCGCCTGACTCGCTCGCACGTGCCGCTCTACGTGACGACCGTGTGCGTCGCGCTCCCGACGCTCTTCTACCAGAACACGGGTTGGGTGCAGTTCGGTTATCGCTTCTCCAACGACTACGCCATCTTCCTGTTCGCCCTGTTGGCGCTGGGTGGCTACCGCTTGGGGCGACTGTTCACCGCCCTTGCCGTGCTGGCCGTCGCCGTGAACACGTTTGGCGCATTGAGCTTTCAGCGCCGCGGCTTCGAGAAGTATTACTTCATCGAGCGCACACAGCGAGTGTTGTACCAACCGGATTGAGGTGCCGGCTTACACCCGCGCTTGACCGCCGGGGTGAAGCCCATAGCGCTTGAGGAGTCGGCGGAAGTTCGAGCGATCCATACCCGAGCAGCGAGCAGCGGCCGCCAGATTGCCACGGCACTGAGTCAGCGCGGCTTTGAGGTATCGACGCTCGAAGTCGGCTTTTGCTTCGCCTAGATGATGGCCGTGGCGCAGATGTTGTTCCGGCGAAAGACCTG
Organism: uncultured Myxococcales bacterium; assembly: GCA_965651135.1. Taxonomy (GTDB): domain Bacteria; phylum Myxococcota_A; class Polyangia; order Polyangiales; family Polyangiaceae; genus JAICQQ01. The sequence goes on along the minus strand of CBFGRJ010000171.1, from coordinate 3,144 downwards.
GTTCGAACGCTTCGTGGTTGTTGTCGTTGTCGGCGTCGTTGTCGTGGTCGGCGTGGCGCGCGACCGAGGGTTCGCTGGTCTTGGACACGAGGTCGAGGGGAAGCACGTTAGTCACCCACCTTCTGGCTGTTGGCGGCAGGGCCGCGTCGGTTGAATTTCGTGTTGGCTCATGCACGCCGCTACACAACGGCCCACTTCGCGAACTCTTTGGGGTTAAGTAGCCAGAAACTGCATCGGCCCGGGAAACCGCCTCTCCAACGGGCCGACCGATTTCATCCAAGCTGTAAACCTAAAGACCGCGCGAGTGCGAGGTGCTCTGCCGGGCTTCGTCCGCCCTTCGGCAAGCTGGCGGGATCAACGACATTTTCGAACAGGCTTCGCTGCCGAGCCGCACGCCCAAAATGCGAGCAGTGGTGGACACTTGAACCGTCTATTCGATTGGGCTAATCCCCCCGCCATGGCTTGGACACTACGTGGATTCATTCGATTAGGTATTGGCTTTGGCTGCGTCCTTGCGACCGCGGCTTGTGACGACAGCGGCAGCGACTCCGAAGGGGCGCCCACTGGCAGCAGCACGAGCGGGGGCATGTCGAACTACATGACGGTCCCCATCCCCTTCGAGAATGGATGGGCGCCGCTAAATGACGTCGGGATTCAGGGGGCGTTCTTCACTTATGACGACAACCCGGACGGTGGCACTTCGGTGATCACGCCCTACGGTGGCGGTACCGACTTTTCAATGGCGGGAATGAATCAGGTGTGCGTCACCGGAACCGGTGCGAAGGTGGAGCTCGGCTCGGATGGCATGCCCGCATACGGTGTATACTGGGGCGCTGGAATTGGCTTCAACCTCTCGCAAGAGAGTGGCGGCGATCCGCTGAGCTATAATGCCACGGCTCAAACCCCGAAGGTGATCGGCTTCGCGTTCGACATAGGTGGCACGAATCCGCTGCCCTCCGTCGGCAGCGCCGAGCTTCGGTTCGACGTTCAGGTGGCGGGTGACACGACCAGCTATTGCTGGCCTATCACTGCTACGGGCACGAACGAGTTCCTGTTCACGGATATTCACAAGGAGTGCTGGAACAAGAGCACGACAGAACCTACTCCCGACCCGGCGAACCTGCAGGCGATCCGTTGGCAATATGCGACGACAGACGCCGGTTCCTATGAGTTCGACCTTTGCGTGAGCAACATCCGAGCCATCGTCGAAGGCTAAGCTCGAAGGCCGCTCCGCGGAAAGAAACGATGCCCAGGACCCTCAGGGTCTTGGGCATCTGTCGTTTGTAGTGGGCAATCACCGCACGATGCGCTGTGGGTGACTGTGCGCCGGCCGAACGCCGTTACGGCGGAACGCTCCGTTCTCGGACTCGCGAGTCGACTTGTGCTCCGCGTAAGGCATCGGAAACAGTGGTGCACCTGCGGTGCGGCTTTAGGCGTGGCTTTCAACTCTGAAACCTTCAGTGTTGCAAAGTGACATGCTCTCGGTCCCGGTGGTGTGCGTTGACGCGCACTGTTGGGGGCCACCTACAAACCACTACCAGTTGAACCTGCTGAGCCAGCGCGCGCTGTCCGACATGGGTTGTCCGACATTCGTTGCGCCTACGGGGTTAGCTGTAAAGAAAAGTGAACAGCTAGCGCGCACGAGCGGCGTAGATGAAGCGCTGGTGAAGGGGCGCCCGAAGACGCGCGCTTATGCTACTCTTGTCAATTGGGTTGGCGGGCGAATCGCCAAGTCGAAGCTCGCAGGGATCAGCAGAACCCCATGACGTCGAGTCACAGCACGAAGCGTATCAGCGATAGCGAAGGTCCGAAGCGTCCGAGTGTGCGTGCGCTCAAGCGCAACGACATCGGCGTCGTGTACCAACCCATCGTCGATCTGGCCGACGGCTCGACGTTCGCCTACGAGGCGCTGGTTCGTTGCAAGGTGGAGGAGTTTCGCGCCCCAACCACATTATTTGCGCAGGCGGAGCGAGAGCAATGCTGTGGGCGGCTGGGTCGGATGATCCGCGATGTCAGTTTCGGATCGGAGGTGCCGGCGGCGCTCTTCGTCAACCTGCACCCCGCAGAGCTCAGCGAGCGCTGGTTGGTTCGCCCCGATGATCCGATAGGGTTTCATAGTAACGCCGTCTACCTCGAGGTGACGGAGTCGGCGGCCTTCGACCAGCCCGAGCTCACACGGCGAGTGCTGAAAGACGTGTGCGAGCGCGTCGATGCGCGCTTGGTCGTCGATGATTTCGGTGCGGGCTATTCGGACGTGTTCCGCGTGCTCGAGCTCGAGCCGGACGTGGTCAAGTTCGACCGCAACTTGATCGCCAATGCGGACCAAGATCCCGCCAAGCGCGACAGGTTGAACTACCTGGTCGACCTGTGCACCGAGTTGGGGGCCCTCGTGGTCGTCGAGGGCATCGAAACGGTGGGTGAATTGAGGGCTGTGCGGGCTTCGGGGGCTCCGTTGGCGCAGGGGTTTCTGTTGGCGCGGCCCGGCTATCCGCCGCCTCAGGTGACCTGGCAGCCGGGCTGGATCGAAGATATCGCACGACCCACCCTCAGGCCGCGCAAACGCTGAAGTGGCTATTGGCCGGGGACCAACTGCGGCTCTGGTCGGTCGTAGGGATACCCGAGCGTAAAGTGCAACCAGACGCCGTTGCCGGCGTCGCGATCGAAGATGCGTACCTCGCCGAGGTCGCAGCTCAGGTTGTTTTGATCGTTCCCGAAATCGAAGGGCATGGGTGGCGAGGCGCACTTGCCGTATACCTGACCGCCGAAAGCGCGCAGCACACCGCCCTCGAAGCCAACCCGCAGCCCGGTCTTCGTCACCCACTCGAAGGGGACGGCCAGCGCAAGCATGTGCCCGAAATCACCGACATCGGTGCGCTGGTAGTTGGCTTGAAGGCTGAGGACGAAGCTTTGGCCGCTGAACAGCGCAACACCGGCACCGGCGCCGTAAATCAATGCGGGCTTCTCGGAGAGCGTGGGGAGAAACTCCGGATTGGACAGCACGTCTGGCGCTCCCTGAGTCACTCCGAAGGGAAACAGCGCGCGCGCCGATACCCGAATGCGACTGTCGAAGAAGGCACCGACCTCAGCTCCTAGATACGCGCTGCTGTCGAAATGATTGGCAATCGTGGTGCCGCCGGCGACAGC
>CBFGRJ010000170.1:0-14229 GCA_965651135.1 uncultured Myxococcales bacterium | reverse complement strand
CACGGCCATTCGACGCCGCGCCGCGACAGACTTCTTGAAACCCCGAGATGCTCGCCTCTTCGGAGGCACCCGGAATGGCAGCTTGAAGCTGTTTCGTGGACTCGCGGTAGGCTTTGATCTGTTGTTGAGCGGCCGTGAGCGCATCTTGCATGCGTTTGGCCGCCGCGCCTCCGACTTCTTGGAGCTGTGCATCGAGCCGATCGCGCAGACCAAAGTAGTTCGTAGTGGCCAGCACCAAAATGACCGCGAGGAATGTGGCGGCGAGCGCCGAAATCGCAAGCAAGGCTACGTCGAAGCGCCGAAAGCGCGACATGGGCCCCACGAACCAGAGCTTGGCCAGAGGCACTGCCAGTACTCCGAAACACAAAAGCACGAGCGTCCACAAGAAGAACCCGGGACTCACCTCGAGGCTCTCCCCGAAGAGGCGATCCTCATCGATGAGACCACACAGAACCACGTCAACAACGCCCCCCTTGTCGTTCTCGGCCTTGGCGCAATCTCCCGTCGTACAACCCGCGGCCATGGTCACCGCTACAGGCTGCATGAACGCGCGATACTTTCGTGCACCAAGCGCCACGCCGCCCTTCACCTGCGAGGCCACGATGCGCTCGGCTTCATCGAGGCCAGGCAGCTTCGTTAACCGCGCACTCGAACTGCCAACCGCTTGCGCAATGACGCTGCCGTCCGGGCGCATCAACACCAGCTCGTCGAAAGAGCGACGCGACCCGATGCTGGCGTTGCGCTGGGTCCCAACCGGTGGAAGCAGCTCCATGAGCGGCACCTGCCCGCATGCCGACAGCGCCCCGACTTCGGGTGGTGAAAAAATCAAAGACTTGCCATCCGCTGTCAGGCTGGCTTGCCCGCGAGAAGGCAGCCCCGGCGGGCACGCGACGACTTCGAAAGGGCGAGACGCCTTCGACACCTCACCACGTCGGGCCATCTCGCGTGCGGCGCAAAGCTCTGCGTTCTTGAGGTTCTTCGGATTCTGTTCGATGCAAGCGGCGACTATGGAGTGGTAGCTCGGTAAAATGCTCTCATAGAGGCGCAAAGAGCCCGCGGCCATGTCGTCGGCCTGTTGCGCGGCCAGCCGCAGATTGGAAAGAACGGCTCTCTCTTGTTCTTCGAGGGTGCGTGCTGCTTCGCTGAGCTGAGCCTTCTTCGAGTTTGCCGCGCCGAGCTTGCTCGCGACGTCCGCTTTCGTGTCTGCTGCGGTCGTCTGCGCCAGGAACGCCTTCAAAGCAGCCGTTAGCGCGTCTTCGTACTGCTGCTCGGCTTTCCTGAGCTCGGCCTCTGCTTGCTGCGCCGCATACTGCTTCTGCTCCGCCGTCGTGGCTGTCTCGATGGCCGCCTGCTTCGCCTGCTTGGCAGAATCGCTGGCCGCATCGACAGCCTGCTTGGCTTGCTCGGGCGCGGTCGGCTCGGCCTCCTTCCGCGCGGGATCAGGAGTCGTCACCCCGGTCGTCGCCTTGGCCGTCGCCTTGTTCTGCGCCTCTAGGGCTGCCGTCTCCGCCTGTTTCGCCTGTCCTTGAGCCTCGACGACTTGACCGAGTGCCTGAGCACGGTCCTCCGGGTTGGCCGACGCGGTCGCGACAGCGGCATGCCCCTGCGCGCGCGCCGCCGCATCCGCCGCCCTTTCGGAGGCGCTACCGGCGGTCAACGCCGTCGCCAGAGCGTTCTCCGATGCTTCAGCGGCCAGCTTGGCGGCATCGCGCGCTTCTCGGAGAGCTTGCTCGGCATGCTTCACCTTCGACTGAGCAGCGCTCAAGTTCGTATCGAGCTGCTCTGTCTGCTTCACGAGCTCATCGAGCTCACGTGCCAGACGGCTCCGTTGCCTCTCCGCTTCGGCCTCTCGTTGCTTCGCCGCACTCGCAATGCGTTGCGTATCCTCCTTTGCCCTAGCGAGAGCATCGACGCGAGCGGTGGCCGCGCGCAGCTGCACCTTTTCCTGCGCCACCTGCCCGGTCGTTTCCGCGATCCGGGTCAGGTTCACGATCACGTGACGGTAGTTTTCGAATGCCAGCTCGAGCTCGCGCCCTTGCCTCGCCGCGGTGCCGGCATAGTGGTCCTGCAGCTCCTCCGTCAGCAGCTCGCGCCGCCACACGAATGCTGCCGCAGCCGCCACGAGAGTCGCCACCAACGCGAACGAGAGCGCTTTCCAGAGAAACGCAAAGCGCTGACCACCGCCGACCCTGCGCTTTCCAGAGGGGCTCGCCGATTCGTCCGCGTCCGGCGCGGACTTCTCGCCAGTGTCGCTCGTGTCACCCATCCCAACCTCCTACGCATGTCGCCAACATCTCCTCCACCGCCGCCGCCTCGCGCACCGTCATCGCTAGGTTCCAGCGGCGCTTGGTGGCCTGCCAGTCGCGCGCGTATTGGCACCAGTAATCGCGGTTTGGGGGCTTCCAGTCCTCCGGGCCCTTGGCGCCTTTTTGCCGGTTGAGCGAGGCGCTGACGGCGATGAGGTGGGCGGGCTCGGTGAGATCGTTGGCGTACTTTCGCCGAGCTTCGGGGCTCCAAGCAAAGCCGCCAGACAGATGCGCGTTCTGCAGCGGCACCAGGTGGTCGACGTCGAGCGCTTTGGGATCGGTAAAGGTGTCGCCGCTGTAGGGGTCCTTCCAGCGGCCTGAAGCCACCGTGCACTGCTCGTCGTCGGCGAAGGTGACGGGCTCGAGCGACTCCTCGATCAGCACCTCTTGGCGAGTCGACTGGCAATCACGGTCTTCGTCGGTCCAGTGTCGCCAAGCGTTGCGCGAGTAGGCGGGGATCTCGGGTCCCAGATCGGTCGGGCCGTCTTCAATGACATCGCCATCGGGCGGCACGGGTTCGGGTTCGAGTTCGGGCTCGGGCTCGGGCTCGGGCTCGGGCCCTTCCGCGTCGGGCAGCTTGCCGGGAAAGCGGCGCGCGAGGGTGCGGTAGATGTAGCCTTGAGTGCCGCTGCGCGTGCGGGCGCGGTAGTAGCCATTGGTTTGCTTGCTGCTGGTGAGCTCGAGTTGTTCGCCGACGCTGAGCTTGACGCGCGTCTTCGCCTCACGCTCAGGGCGCTGCTTGAGCAGGGCGCTGTGGCGGACTTCCAGATAGTCCGCGCTGGCGGGAACCGTCACCGCCAACATGGCCAGGCACGCCAGCGCGGCGCGCAGACGGAGCCAGCTCATGCGGCTTTCTTTTCGGGTGGGGCAATGACGGCGGCTTCTTGCCCGGTTCGGATTTGTTTGTCGTGCTCGAGCTTGGCCTTTTGAGCGCTGCTGACTGCCTTGAAGACATCTTGAAAGAGCTTGATCGACGCCTTGCTGCCGCCGGCGACAACCCCAGCCGTGATGGCATGACCGAGCGCGTTGGTCTTTTCCGCCAGAATCACCACGCTCACGGCATCGAAGTCCCAGCTCCGGCAGATGGCCAGCGCCAGGCCGAACGCAATCACCTCCTTCAGCCCCTTGCCGGCGAGCCGCTCCACGAACCAGCGGTTTTCGAACACGATGGCCAGCGCCCGCTCCACGAAGAACGACAGCACCACGATAGCCACCAGCACTTCGAACAGCTGCTCGCCATCGATACGGAACAGATTGGGATCCATGTATCTCTTCCCCTTGCTTGCCGCAACACGCGGCAACACAACCCGCTAGCTTGCCCGAAGTCACCCAACGAATGCAACGACAACCTTGTCGGCAACACCGGCCCACGCAGTGTCCACTCGCGTTGACAACGCCGAACGAATCGCGCGAGCTGGCGGAAATCGACACTCTGGTCAGGGATTGACAGCTGTTAGCGCTCAAAGAGCCTGGTCACGGACCACTAATCGTAATCTCGGGTGCGATAAGCACCGGCAAGGTGCGAGACATCGTGGTTGCGGGCCAGCTTCTATGGTTTACCAGTGAACGACGATAGTCGCCGCGCAGTGCACATCGACTCGATGCTCAAAACTCGCAAGGTCGAGCGGAAGGTCAAGCGCAGGGTATGGCCACTAGCCTGCTCGATATCCTCGACGCTCGGGTTCAGCGTCACCGATGACATGCGTCGGCGTGTTCAAAGCTCGACAGACTTCGGTCAGCTGCGGCTTTGGATCCGCCGGGCCGCGGTGATACAAAGCGCTGACGAGCTGTTCGACGAGTAGTCGCCACACGGGCCGGCACCCGACAAAACACCAACGGGCGTCAGTTTTCCGTCAACGCCCCACCGCCCCAGGACGACAAGAAGGGAGCATTCTACTCGGCCAGCTTGCCTGCTCGGCCATGCCCCTCAGTCATGCCCTCTCAGCTCCATGAGATGCTCCTGTTGCTCTTTCGCAACCGACCCGCGCTCGCGCCGGAGCTGCTCCGCGAGGCCCTCCACATCGAGCTACCCATCTACTCCGAAGTCCGCCTCGAATCGGCCGAGCTCACTGACGTCGTACCCGCCGAGTACCGTGCTGACCTGGTCGTGCTGCTGATCGACGGAAACCCCGTGCTCGGCATCATTGTCGAGGTGCAACTCCAACCCGATCGCCGTAAGCGTTTCAGCTGGCCTGTCTACGTCACCGGCCTCAGAGCTCGCCTCGAATGTCCTTGTTGCCTTCTGGTCGTCACCGCCTCCGAAAACACCGCGACGTGGGCCCAAGAGCCCATCCCCCTCGGGCCCGGCGCTCAGCTCGTGCCCCTCGTCGTCGCACCCAATGGCATCCCCATCGTCACCGATCCCGAGCGAGCCATGCAAGACCCAGAGCTCGCCGTTCTCTCTGTCATGGCCCATGGCCACGGCGACGTCTCCACCGCCCTCAAAATCGCACTCAGCGCCGTCCAGGGCACAGCCGCTCTCGACGAAGACACCCGCGTGCTATACTTCGACCTCATTGAAGCTGCGCTGAGTGAGGCAGCACGAAAGGCATTCGAGATGCTTCCACAAGGCTATCAATTCCAAGGGCCCACCTTCAACAAAGGCAAGCTCGAAGGTCGAGCGGAAGGCAAAGCAGAAGGTCAAGCGCAGGGTATGGCCACTAGCCTGCTCGATATCCTCGACGCTCGCGGGTTCACCGTCACCGATGACATGCGTGAGCGTGTTCAAAGCTCGACTGATCTCGATCAGCTGCGGCTTTGGATCCGGCGGGCCGCGGTGATACAAAGCGCTGACGAGCTGTTCGACGAGTAGTCGCCACACCACGGCTACATGGCCGCATGCGAATGCGCGCAGGTGCCACCTTCTGGAGTCGGTCGAGCCGGGGCAGCCTTCGTCGTCGATGTCAGTAGTACTGACATCGGTTTGTCTGTTGGAGGAGGGGCTGACCCGCTCCGGAAAGCCTCATGGCCGCGCGGCGCCGCCAGCCAGCCGGGTAGCCGCGTAGCCGGGTAGCCGCGTAGCCGGGAGCGCGTTGTTTACCGCGCCGGCACGTAGGCCTGCCAGGAGCCGTACATCGGGTTGGGCAGCATGAACCAACCTTTGCCCCAGAGGGCTCGGTGCTCGTGTGCGAGCTGAGTTCGTTGCTCGTTGTCGAGGTTGGGGGGAGCAGCGATGAAGTCGCCCAGGTCGTCTCCGATGAGTTGAACGATGCGGTATTTGCTGGCGACGTGGGCACGGCGGGTGCTTTTGTCGCGGCTCCATTCGGGGCGCAGGTCGCGGAGCAAGAGGTGTTCCGGTGGGGGTGGTGGGAAGCCGGCTCGAATCAGGCGCTCTCTTGTTTCGTTCGCCTGCGGGCAGGCCTCGGCGGGGGATTGGGTGGGGGATTCGGTGCGAGGTTGGCAGCGGTGATTGGTGATGTAGAACACCGCGAGGTTCAGGGCGGTGGCCTGTTGGATGTATTCGACTGCGCCTGGAAGCGCTTCGGGTTCGGCGCTTCGGGTCCACGCGTCCCAGGTGGCTGGCTCGAACGGCTGACCTTGGCTCGCGATCTGCCACTGGTAGGCGCGGCTGCTGAGCACGGTGTCGTCAACGTCGACGATGACGGCGGCGGGTTTGCCCGCGGCAGTCTCGGAGGTTTGCTCGAGCGCGGCGGTCCAGGTTCGATCTGCCAGAAGCTCGGGGAGCACTCGAGCCGCACCCGCGAAGATGGTGCGTGCGGCGGCTCGGTATTCTGCCGCGTGCAGCACCCACTGCAGGGCTTTGTCCGTGGTGGCGGGTACTCGCTCGCTGGTTGTGGGAGCGGCCTCGGGCGCGGGCGATTGCGGTGCAGCGCAGCCAATCAGGCAGGTGAGCGACACCAGCTGCCAGGCTACGAATGCACGAAAGCGACGGAGCAACGGCAACGGCAACGGCAACGGCAAACGCGCGTGCACCGAACTTCTCGTGCTCAGCGGGGTGCGCTCGAGTTGCTTTGCGCAAACAGCCATGACCATAGGCCTGGCTCGAGGTAGGGGCTGCTCCACAGCGCGTCGTCGTGACCGGCACCGTTGTACGTGGTGAGCCAGGCGCAACCACCCGCTGCTGCGATGGTATCGATCGCTTCGACAGTGTCCGCGTAAGGGTTGGTGTTGTCGTTCTGGGCGCCGAACGCCCAGACGGGCAGCTTGGCTTGTGCGATCGGGGTCAAGAATTCGAGGGCCGGGGGGTGACCGGAAACGGGCAGCGCTGCTGCGAAGAGCTCGGGGCGCCGGCTCGCGAATTCCCAGGTACCACCGCCGCCCATGGAGTTACCGGTCAAGTACACGCGCGTAGGGTCGACCGCATAGGTGCTGATGACATGCTCCACCAGCTCCAGCGCGGTGCCACCCGCCACCGATGGCTCTTGCTGAATCTGATAGTGAGCGCCACCTGCCGACGCCCATTCGTTGCTACCAAAGTTGCAGCCCTCTTCTACTCGGCAATGCGGCAGGACGATGTACGTCGGGTATGCGGCGCGATTGGCTTCGGTGAGCAAGCCGTTCTGCGAGCCCAGCAGGTATTGGGCCACGTCGACCATGATGTTGCCGTCGGTGACTTCGCGCCCGTAGCCTCCATGCAACACGACGAGGAGCGGGAAGCGCTCGCCGGGATTTTCGGCTGCCTGGGGTGGTGTGTACAGGTGCCAGGGCAGCTGGCCGCGCGTGCCCTGGAAGGGTGCTTCTTTCGTGAGCATCTGCGCATACTCGTCTTTCGAAACGGCCAGGCTGCGATCGGCGGCTGGATCTTTCGCCATGGCAGGAGGTGCCATCGGGCACTCCGTGCGCGGCATGCTGCTACCGGTACCGCCAGTGCCGGCTTGTCCGGTCGTGGATTGGGAGCTGTCGCCGCCGGTGCCTCCAGTAGCGCCACCTGTGGAGGAGGAATCACCGGTGCTGGTGCCGCTGGCGCCGCCAGCACCGACATTCGTGGCACCCGCCGCAGTGCCGTTGCTACTACCGGTTGCCCCGGTCGAGGTCGAGGTCGAGGTTCCGCCGCTGGTGGGGCCGGCCATGGTACTGGCTGCAGCGTTGGTGGTGTTGGCACCGGTGCCGTTCGTGTTGGTAGTGCCAACCGTAGCGTTCCCGTTGGAGTTGTTACCGCAGCCCCAGGCAAGCCAGAAGATGACCGACAGGGGGAAGTATCGAGACTGGGGCATGTGAACTTTCCTGAGAGCCGCGTCGTGTTGGGCTTGACTTGGCCCTCGCGGAGACGGTTCAGGCAAATAGCACAAATCGGGCTCGGCCGTGTGGACCGAGCCAGTCTTCCTCTGATGAGAAGTCCAAGCCGCCATCGCGGGGCCGCGCCCGCACGTACGAGCGGCTCAGCGCACTTCGGCGATCACCTCGAGGTATTCGAGCGAGCAGGCCAGGGTGCCGTTGGTTGCCACGTTGTTGGCTGAGAAGTGATGGCGGATTTCTTCGGCCATCTCGTGCTGGGCGGGTTCCGGTAGGGCCTCGAAGGTGGTGCGCACGGGTCCGAACAGGGTTCTGAAGATCTGAAGGGCGTGTCCCGGTGAATGGAAGTATTCGACGACGTGCAGGCGCCGAAATCGCGGTGCGCTTAGGCGCGAGCCGAATAGCTCGCGCAGGCCTGACTCGGTGCCCCACCCGAGCGGTGAGGGCAGGTCGCTGGGCGCCTGGGCGTAGCGAGCGGTGATGCGGAACAGCTCTCCGATCGCGCCCTCGGGGGTCCAGTTGGCTAGGCCAAGTATGCCGCCGGGTTTGCACACGCGGAGTAGCTCGCCGGCGGCGCGCGCTTGATCCGGCGCGAACATGACGCCGAAGGCAGAGAGCACGCGATCGAAACGCGCGTCGTCGAACGGCAGCTCTTGGGCATCGCCCAGCACGCAATCGATGGGGGTGCGCTCCGCCTTGGCCCGTTCTCGAGCGCGCTCGAGCAGCGACTCGACGTAGTCGAGTGCCGTGACCGACGCGTAGCGTCGCGCGGCGACCAGGGCGACGTTGCCGCTACCGCAAGCGACGTCGAGCACCCGTGATCCAGCATAGACCTCCGCGGAGGCGACTAGGGATTCGGCAGCCGGCATGAGCTGGGGGGCTATGACGGAATAGTCTCCGGTGGCCCAAACGCTGCGTTGCCGTCGCGTGATGGCGGCGTAGTCGGGGTTGGCATTCATGGGTTCCTCCTTCGCCGGTACCCTGGGCTGCGCGTCGCCAGCGCTCAAGTTCGTTTTTTGTACTTATGGCTGGAGCCGTCGGCAATCCCGGCCCATCTGCTCTAAACTCAGTGGCATGAAGGGTTACGGTCAGTTCTGTCCGATTGCGCTGGCTGCCGAGATCGTCGCGGAGCGTTGGACGCCGTTGATCTTGCGCGAGCTGTTTTGTGGCAGCACCCGATTCAATCAGCTGCGTCGTGGGGTGCCGCTCATGTCGCCCAGCCTGTTGTCGCGGCGCTTGCGCGAGCTCGAGCAAGCCCAGGTCATCGCGTGCTCCCGAAGCGGCAAGCGAGTGTCGGAGTATCGGTTGACCCAAGCGGGGCGCGAGCTTTGGCCCATCATCGAGCACCTGGGAGTTTGGGGCAAACGCTGGACCCAGGCTCGCATCAAGGACAGCCAGTTGGACGCGGGTTTGTTGATGTGGGACATCCATCGCAGTTTGCATCTCGAGCGCCTGCCCCACGGCAGAACCGTCGTCGAGTTCGTGCTTTCCGGAACGGTTGCAGCCAAGCGTCGTTGGTGGCTCGTCATCGAGCGCCAAGCGGTCGAGCTGTGTCTGCTCAATCCGGGTTTCGCTGTCGACCTGCGCCTCAAGACCCATGTGCGAACGCTGACCGAGATCTGGCTTGGCGATAGAACTCTGGCCGACGCTATCCGCGCGGGTGCTTTGACGCTCGAAGGCCCGCGTGCATTGGTCCGGGCTTTCCCCACCTGGCTACGCATGAGCCCGTTGACGCGCATGCCACGCGTGGCGGGTGCCGCGACGGCACCCAGCTAGCGCGTGCTGGCGTTCCGCTCTCGAGGAATAAATGCGCAGTCGCGGAAATCTCGACTAATCTCGCGCGGAAGGACGATCGGTCCCTCTGCGGGCATTTCAGGGAGGGCAACCCGTATGAGACTGAATCGACGCCTTTTTCTGCGAGGGCTGGGCGGCGCAGCGATCGCGGCACCGTTCTTGAGCTCCGTGGCCGAGCGCGCGGCGAAGGCCGCAGGAAACGGAGCCAGCGCTGAGCCAAGGCGGTTGATCGTCATGTTCACCAACAATGGCTGCATCACGAACCGCTGGTTTCCAGCGAACTCGCACGGACCCCTGAGCGCGGCGGACTACAAGGGGACCTCGCTCGAGGTGTTGGCTCCTCACGCCAGCAAGCTCTTGGTCCCTCGGGGCATCCGCGCGATGAACGAGTGGACCACGGACATGTCGCTCGGGCAGGGCAACGACTACCACACGCAAGTCTTGGGATCGTATTTCACGTGCGTGCCTGTGTCGCCGCATGCGGACACCCCCTTCGAGTTCAACGAAGAAGTGAAGTTCAACGCGATGCCCACGGCGCCTTCACTCGATCACGTGTGTGCCAAGCAACTGCACGCCGACGGAAAGCCGCTGTTTCTGCGCGTGGGCGGCGGCACCGAGACTCCCCTAACGGCGATTTCGTACTCCGACAGCCAACAGCTGTTCGCGGGCATCGGTTCGGCGTACGAGGCCTTCGCCGCCTTAACCGGGCTTTTATCAGACGGCACCGTGTCGTCGCGAGACGAGTACGAGCTAGTGCGCGGCAAGAGTGTCGTCGATATCGTGAGGAGCGATTTGGAAACGCTGGAGCGTTTCGACATGAGCTCATCGGACCGGCAAAAGCTCGAGGCCTGGAAAGAGCTGCTTCACCAAACCGGGGACGCCGTGGGCTCCGCCCAATGCAATCAGGAGCACGCCCAAATGCTCGGCCTGACGGCAGGCGATGTCATGGCCACCACCTCCGTCAGGGACCGAGTGGCGGGTAAGGTGACCGATGAGCTCGACGTAGCGGACATCTTTGCCAACATCGCCGTGCTCGCGACGCTCTGCGATGCCAGCCGCGTGAGCTTCTTGAAATTTCCGGCCAACCACATCTACACCGAATTGGGGCTGACCGAAGAGATCGATGGGCTGAATCACCGCGCAGGGGCCCCTACCCTCGGCGGCACTTGCGTGGCCAATGTGAACGAGAAGCTATTGACCGTCGACCGCTACCATGCAGCCAAGTTCGCGCACCTGGTTGGGCAACTCGACGACATCGAAGAAGGGGACGGCACGCTGCTCGACCACTGCGCTGTCGTTTGGTTTCGTGAGCACTCCGATGGCTCTGCCATGAACCTGAACAACATGCCCATTCTGCACGCGGGCAGTTGCGGGGGCTACTTCAAGACCGGTCATGCCGTGAACGTCGACGACGGCAGCTCCGACATGCACCGCGGCAATAGCGAGGCACCCTGCGCCGAAGAAGGGGTGATTGCCCCCGACGACTTCAAGATCACCGGCACACCGCCCGACATCGGCAATGCACCCATCAACAAGTACTACTGCAACTTGATGAATGCCATCGGCGTCAAGGCGAGCCCCGATGGATTTCCCAAAGTGGGCGGAACCGAAAAGGTCACTCACTACGGCATGTACGATCGCACCGAAGATTTCGCCAGCGGCGGAGCCCTACCACCTACCATTAGCGATCCAGGGGAGTTCGAAGAGCTCAGGGGGTCAGGGGCATGACCAGGCAGACCACGTATCTACGCCTCGCGACCGCAGTGTTCGTGAGTCTCGCACTTTCGCTGCTCGGTTGTGGCAGCACGACGGGTAACGACGCTGCCAACGACACTGCGCCGGGCAGTGACGCTGCTTCGGCTTCAGATGGCGCAGACACCTCGGGCTCGGGCGGAGCCTCCACGGGGCATACCAGCGGCACGGGGGGCGCGACCGACTCCGGAAATACGAGCGCCACCGAGGGTGCAGTGAGCACCACGACCGGTGGCTGCGTTTCCGGTATTCCGGTGACCTCGCAAGTCCCGCGCCTGCTCAACCGAGAGTACGACGCCATCATTCACGACCTGTTGGGGATCTCGGGCTTGACCGCCGAAGGTGGCTTGCCCCCCTCGTCGCTGCTCCACGCAGACTACGAGGGCGAACTCAACATCTACTCCTGGAACGGCTACATGGAAGCGGCCAATCGGATTGCGGAGCAGGTGATGACCGGCGATCAGAGGTCTCGCTTCATGGGCTGCGACCCGACGCTAGACGACAACTGCTACGAGGACACCATTCGCAGCTTTGGCCGCAAGATCTTCCGCCGCCCGCTGATGGAACCCGAAGTACACCGTTTCATGGCGCTTACGGTGGCCGATGCCAGCTGGACTCCGGAGCAAATTTCCGAAGCCATCTTGTTCGCGTTTTTGACGTCGCCCTCGTTCATCCTGGTTCCCGAGCTATCCGCCGAACCGGAGGGATCGGCTTTCAGGCGTTCGAACCACGAAATCGCCACGCGGCTCTCGCTCATGCTCTGGGGCAGCGCGCCGGACGACGAGCTTCACCAAGCCGCCGATCAAGGCCAGCTCACCACGCGAGAACAGATTCGGGCTCAAGCCGAGCGCATGATCTTGGTGCGCGACAAGGCAGGGCCGCAAGTTTCGAGAGCGCATGAGTACTACTTACGGATCGCGCAGGGGGGTTCCATCTGGTGGAGTGCCACGCATGACCCGTCGCGGTTTCCCGATTTCACCGATGCCAGCAAGCTTGCCCTGCAAGGCGAGGTCGCTGCCTACTTCGAAGAAGTCGCCTACGAAGGCGGTTCGTTCCAGGACATTTTCCTCAGCAACATTGCGTTCGTGAATCAGGATAGTGCGGCGCTCTACGGCCTCGACCCGAGCGAGTACGACACCGGCCTAGCCCGCGTCGAGCTCGATGCCACGAAGCGCCCCGGCATCTTCACGCGTGCCGGTTTCTTGAGCTCGTTTTCCAACTATGACGCTACCAATCCCATCCGGCGTGGGAGCTTTTTGGCGATCTACGTGTTCGGCGTCAACCCGGGCCCGCCGGATCCCGACTTCATCATGCCGCGCGTTCCATCGGGTGAGTACACGACCCAACGGGAAAAGGTCGAGGCGCTCACCACTGCCGATGCCTCCTGCGCCGCATGTCATGAGCTCATCAATCCTCCCGGCTATGTCCTCGAAGCCTTCGATGCCGTCGGGAGCTGGCAAGACACCGATCCGCTAGGCGGTCCGATCGATCCGACCGCCGACGTCACCTTCGCCGATGGTAGCGTCAGAACCATGGGCTCTGCGTTGGAACTGATGCAAGCGATTGCTGCCGACCCCATGGCGCGCCACCTCTACGCTCAGAATCTCGTCTCATTTTTCACCGGGCGTGAGCCCAATGGCTACGATATGTGCATGGTCGGCGAGATCGCCACGAAGCTAGCGTTCGATGGCTACCACCTGCTCGACGTCCTGGTGGACCTCACCCAGTCGGATTCCTTCCGCTTGCGCATCGTCGGTAATTGACGCATGCCCCGGGCGGGCAAACCTCGCCGTTGCCGTTTTGGTTGCGCTTGTGTCGGCGGGTGCTGAACCTCCCTACAAAAGCCAGCCGCTGAGCATTGATGCGCTTCAACGAGAGGGGTACTGGACAGCCTACACCCAAGCGGGCTCCATCCACCTCGTGCACTTCACCGACAGCGGTCCGGACGCGACCATCGACAACGCCGGCAGCGCCGACCATGCCAAGCTCGTGAGCTACGGTGAACGGCACATGCTGCTCGCGTGGGAGTCAGGGTCGGGAATGTCTGCCAAAGTTCTCGACAGCGCCAGCGGGGCCACCGTTGGGTCGGAGTTCAGCATCGACGTAGAAGATCATAACTACCACGCGTTCAAGGCGTTCCCGGACGGCAGCGCCGCGTACCCTGCCGTGGGGAGCAACAATCGGTCGATCCGCATCGCACGCGTGATGCCATGTCAATAGCGCTACCGAGCGCGACGTAGATCGAGGGCTCTCACGGAGAGGCGCTCGAGACGCCACTCAATACCGCCGAGCCAATCGCGGCGGCTTTGAGATCGTCGTCAATCGCCTGCACGCTCATAGCGTTGGACAGCGTGGCTGTCGCCGTGGGCAGGGCGTAGATGGTGAACTCGTAGGTGTGGGTTTCACCACCACCTCCACCGAAGTTGGGACAGGGCCCCAGGTAGCTAGGAGATAGCGGATTGTACTGCTTGGCCATCACAGGGGTGGTCAGCGTGGCGCCGCTAGGGAGGTTGCCGGGGAGCTCGGTCACATCCGCAGGGATGTCCCAGATGGCGTAGTGGTATCCATTCATGCTGGTGGGAGCGAGCGTCACGTCGATGAACGTGATGGCAAAGCTCATGGTGCCTTCCGGTGGATTCGTCCACGCGAGCGGAGGCGACTCGTCGTTGTCGAAGCCATTCGCTTCGCACGTGTGCTTCGGCAAAAATTCGCCACCCTCTTCGAGCTCGCTGCTGGTGAGCGTGAAATCGCCGCCGCCGCTCGTGCCACCCATGCCGCCCATGCCGGTCGACATCGAGCCGCCCACTCCCGTGCTGTCCGTCGTGGTGCCCGTCGTGCCACCTGCTCCGGTCATGCCTCCCATGCCCGTGGAACCGGTGGCCGTGGCGGTGACGGTCGCGGTAGTAGCGGTGGAGGTGGTGCCGCCGACTCCGGTGGCGCTGCTCATGCTCGAGCTGCTCACCGAGGCGCTCATCGAGCTCGTGAGCGGGCCAGCCGAGGTGGCGGTGACGGTATTGGTGCCCGTGGCCGTCGAGGTCGTGTCGACGGTGGCCGCGCCAGTGGTGTTAGTTTTGCCCTCCGATTCGCTGCTGCAATGCGACAAGGCGAGCGTTAGGGGACCCAAAGCGACAAGCAGAGGCAAAGCGTTGGCGTTCATGCGCTTGACCGTACGAACGGACGGTGG
>CBFGRJ010000169.1:0-14252 GCA_965651135.1 uncultured Myxococcales bacterium | reverse complement strand
CCGCAGCGCAGAGGTGTCGGCCCTCTCCTGCTCCTCTCGCAATCGCTCGATCGTCGCCGTCACTAAACCCAAATCGGGTAAGGTCGAATCTGCGCTCGCAGCGGCGGTCTTTGTGGTGCTCGGCATAACCTAGAGCGAATAGATCTGTGCGACTTTAAAGGACCCCGAGGTCTATGCCTAGTGGCTGGTGATCGATGGCGGTTCGACGGCATGAGCGCTTGCGAGCGGGCTCATACGAGAAAGTGGGTCTAGGGCTCGTTGCAACAACACTCATTTGAGCCGGCGCACGATCCAATAACCGCGGGGTGTGTCTAACGGTTCGGTGTGGACTGCTCCTGGCTCCATCGTGAACACAGTGTACTCTATTACGGGCTCGAGTACGTTTCGCGGAATATCGCCGGCACTAGCCAAGGAGCCGGGGTCACCGAGCTTCACCGCCTCGTCGAAGTCTTTCTTCGCCAGTTCAATGGTTTGCTCAGCCTTCGCGCGAGCAGCCTCCTTGCTTCTCGCATTGCTGGGTGCACCTTGTGCGCCGCGGTACTGGAACAACACGATGCCCAATTGCACCTGCTTCGGCGCCGTGTCCGGTAGGCTGGGCACCGAACCGCCATCAGCCAGGCGATGGAATGCCGAACTTTCGGCCGGATCCATCCCCGCGTCGAGCGGGGTCGCAGCATCCACTGATACTGGATTCTCCGCGCTCGCCGCTGGTGGTGTGCTGGCCACTGCACTGGCTATGGATGCCGCAGGAGCCGGCTCCGAAAGACGTGACGAAAGTACGAGGCCGACCAGTGCGGCGACGAACAGCAGGCCGAAAGCGAGCGAGGTCCAGCGGTGCATCAATGTCGCCCGCGCGTAGCACGATTAAGGCCCTAACGATAGGGGCCGGTCCGCCCGTACAGTCACAAACTGAGACAAATCGCGGGGTGACCTGCTAATAGTCCGTCTCAGGCTTCGCATGTTCAAGGTCGAGTGCCCGGGTTGCAAAGCGCCCTACCAAGTTGACGAGAGGCGGGTTCCGAAGGCGGGTCTCAAGATGAGGTGTCCCAAGTGCGGCACCTCCTTCAAGGTCGATTCTCCGGATCAACCCAGTGAAGCTCCGCCTCCGGTTCTTGGTGCTGCGCTCGGCCTGCGAGGCGATGAGCTTCCGGCGCGCAGTCGGGCTGCTGCGGCGGGACTCAAGTCGACGATGCTCGGCGTCGCGGCGCCCGCGGAGCTTTTGGACAACAAAGCTCCTCCTCAAAGGCCGCCTCCGCCGCCGCGGTTGGGGCGACCCGCGCCTAACGCACCGCCCCAGCCGAATTCTGCTGCGTCGACCCGGCAAGCGCCTCCGCCACCACCCAGGCGAGCTGCGCCCGCGCCCATCGTGGACGATCCCTATTCGGAGGCCGACTTGCCTACGCTCGGGCGCTCGACCGGTGCGCGCGAGTCGCCACCTCCCGACGATTTACCGGTGCCCCGTGACGCGAGCCCACCGGGCTCATCGTTCCAGCGTGCAGCTAGCTCCGATCTGGAGCTGGACTTGCCGGCTCCCGTGCGGCGTTCGGACCCAAGTGACGACCTGCCGGCGGTCCCCTCGCGCTCGGTAGAACCTCGTCAGGCCCAATACGAGGTAGACCTGCCGACGGTGGGTGCTCGACCGCATCCCGAGCCACCCTTCGATTTGGGACTCCCCACGCCTTCCGCGGACTTGCCGAGCCCGGTCGCCACGTCGGACATCCCGTTGCTCTCGCTCGATTCGGTATTGCCGACGCCAGCCGCGGACTTGCCCGCCAAGCTGGAGCCTTCTCAGCAGTTGCCCGTTCCGAAGGCCCCCGAGCCTGCCTTGCCGCCCGTGCCGCGCCGACAAGCAGAGCTGCCGTCGCTCGCCGAATCGCTTCCGTTGCACGCCGTCGATCTGCCGGACCTTGCCCCGGAAGCGACGACGCTACCGGAGTTATCGGATGCATTTCCCGTGACGGCCGAGTCGCTGCCCACAGCCGCCGAGTCACTCCCGCGCGTGGCAGCTCGAGAGAGCCACGAACCGCTGTCGTTGCCACCAGAGAACCTGCTCAGTCTCGATACGGCGGACGAGCCAAGGGAAGAATCGTTCGGCGAGCTGGAGCTACCGCTCGGCAGCGATCCTTTCGCCAGCTCGGCAGCCGCTGACCTGAGCAGTGTGCCTCCAATGAGCTATGGTCAGCTCCACGCGTCTCAGCCGCCCAGCGCTCCGAACGGGCCAGGCCGGAGCTCGACACCAGCAGCGGTGCCGCTGCAGCGACAGGCCGGAGGCGGAACCTCGTTCGGCGAGGTGAATCTGGATGACAACGTAGCCGGTGCGGACGTAGCCCTCGATGATTACCGCCCGCCCCAGGTCTCGGTGCCCGACGAGGAAATGGAGTTTGGAGCGATCCCGCAGGAGGAGGAGCTCGACAGCCGTTCGGTGACGGCAGGTGCTTCCCAAGTGCGTATGCAGGTCGGTGGCCTGCCAGCGGAGCCGCCCAGGCGATCCCGTGGACTGAAGCTCGCGCTCGGGGCGTTGGTCGTGGTGTGCATCGGTGGTGGCTCGTTGGCGCTGGTGCCAGACATCGGACCTTTCGGCTACTACGTGGTGACCGACGCGCTGAGAAGCGGCGAGTACCATCAGCTCACCGAGCGGGCCATTGCCGACAGCCGGAAGTTGCTTGCGCAGGACACATTCCCCAGCGCGGTCCAGGCCGTGGAGCAAATCGAGGCGGCGCGAGCCGGCGCGCCCAGGGTGCCCGCGTTGGCCGCCTACTCGGCGTTCGTCGCATTTGCGCGCGAGCTCAGATTCGGCCCCGACCCTGAGATTCATGCGCGTGCAAAAGTCTCGCTGGAGAGCCTGCACGAGCCGGACGTGCCGCACCGCGGCTTGGCAGAAGCGGCTCGGGAGGCGGTCGACGGCAAGCCCGCCAACGCGCGTCGAGCGCTCGAGAGTCTAGTCGCACGCGACCGCAAGCACGTCGACGGCTGGATCATTCTCGCCGAGCTCGAGCTCGCACAAGAAAACGCGAAGGCGGCAGCGGCGGCCTGGGAGCGCGCGAGCAAGTTGGAAGACAGCGCGCGAACTCGCTACGGCTTGGCCAGGGCCCGCCTCGCGTCCGGCGACCTCGATGCTGCCGAACAGCTGGCGCGCGAGGCGCTGACGAAAGAACCGAACCATGCCGGCGCGAAGCTGCTGGTGGCGCAGGCCACTTCGCGGCGCGACTCGGGGGACGATACGATCGCATTGCTCAAGGACATCGTCGCGCAACGAGCTGGTAAGCTCAGCCCCAAGGAGCTGGTGACGGCGCATATTCTTTTGGGCAATGCGTATTTGGCACGCTCGCGCATTGGCCTTGCAGAAGCCGAGTTCGGCGCTGCTCTGAAAGTCAACCCGCGAACCGCGGCAGCGCTCCGAGGGCTGGGCGCAACGCTGCACGCTGCAGCGAGATACTCCGAGGCGCTGGCCCGCTACGAGGCTGCCGTCCAGGCCGATCCCAACGATCTGGAAGCAAAGCTCGGCGTCGTCCAATGCAAGTTGGTGCTCGAGCGCGTCAAAGAAGCAGCCGCGTTGGCCGAGACACTCAGGAACACGCATCCCAAGTCTGCGGTCGCAGCGCTCTGGCACGGTCGAGCCCTGGAAGCCTCCGGGCAGCGCGAACAGGCCGAGGCTGCCTATCGTGTAGCCGTGGAGCTGTCGGAAAAAGACGAATCGGCGGTGAAGCCCTATGTGGCCTTGTCGTTGCTGCTGAACCAACTCGGAAAGGCGGATGAAGCTCAGAAGCTCTTGGATCGCGCTCGCGCGGAGCTGCCCAAATCACCGGAGATCTACAAGGCGCTCGGCGATGTCGCCTTGGCCCAGGGGCGCTACGAGCAAGCTCTCGCTGAATACGACCAGGCTCTGGCGCTCGACGAGGGCGACCTCAGTGTGCGCTTTCAACGGGGCGTCACGCTGAGGCGGGCGCGTCGACTGGAAGAGGCGCAAGCTGCCTTCGAGCAGGTGGCGAAAGTCGACGGCGACTATCCTGGCCTCGCGCTAGAACGCGGGCTTTTGCACGAAGCTGCGGGTCGTGGCGACGAGGCGCTCAAAGCCTATGAAGCCGCCTTGGCCAAGGCGCCCGACGACCTCGATTTGATGCTGAGAGTGGGCTGCAGCTACGTTTCGGCGGGCCGCGCCGACAAGGCAGAAGAGCTGCTGCGCAAGGTGCTTTCACAGCGCCCCAACTCTGCAGAAACCAATCATTGCATGGGTCGTGCGATGTTACTCGACCCGGCGCGCCTCGCCGAGGCACTGCGACTTTTGGAACGGGCCGCCAGCATCGATCCGAACCGACCCGAGTATCACCTGTATGTTGGCTGGGCAGCCAACGAAGCGCGTAATTTCTCGAAGGCCAAGACCGCACTAGAAAAAGCGCTGGCGCTGGACCAATCGCTGGCGGACGCCTATTGGCAGCGGGGCGTTCTCCTGGCGCGGCAGGGCGCCGTCAAAGACGCCATCGTGGACCTGAAGAAGGCGCTATCGCTGCCGCCCACCCGTCATGAAGCCCACGCGACGCTGGCCGAGGCGTACTACGACCTCGGACGGGAGCGGGAGGCGCTGGCGGAGTGGCGCACGGCGATCACGGCCATGCCCAATCAGGCCGTATGGCGCTTCCGCTACGGCAAGTTGCTGCTCGCCAACCGGCAGCGAGCCGCAGCCGAACAGGAGCTCGCACGGGCGCTGGAGCTCGCCAAGAACGACGAACCTCCGCCGCGCTGGCTCGCAGAAGCGCACTTGCTCCTGGCACAGTCGCTGGGTCAAACGCCAGCGGCGGTCGAACACTGGGAGGCCTATCTCAAGTTGGGCCCGCTCAACTCCCCGTACCGGGCCGAGGCCAAGCGCGCCTTGAACAAGCTAGGCCGTCGCTGGACGGGCGACTAGGCCAGCACCCCAATCTGACACACCCCAATCCCTGTTGGCTCTAGTAAGTAAGACCGGCACGGCGAGGCCGTGAGCGTCGCCGTGCCGAGATGTCGGTCGTTCGTGAGATTCAGCCGGTTGCGGCCGGTGCGGGGGGCGGATTGATCACGAACTCGTAGGTGAAGGTCGCCAACCCGTCCTGCTGATCGGCAGGCGTCAGAACCAGGCCACCCAGCGCAGTGGTCACGCATTGGCTCAACGTTTCTGGCGCCGTCGTGCCAGCTGGGTCGACCTGAATGGCCGTCAGGTTGCCGGTCTCTTTCTCCACCGTGAAGCGCACGGTCACTCTGCCTTGGGCGGTAGGATCGGTCTTGAGAGTCTCGTCGTAGCAGGCCTTGATGGCCCCGCTGCGCGTCTCGAGCAGAGCTTCGGTGTCTTTACGGTAGGTCTCCGCGTCGCGTACGGCAAAGCTGCAACCTATCGTGCCCGTGACGGCCACCAGTGCGACACAGTTTCTTACGGTGTTGAACATGGGTATCAATCTCCTCCGCCTCTACTATTGGGCCGCCTTCGGCCGAGACAGCCCGGACTTCTTGGGTTCCGCGCTCGCATCCGCTGGCTTCTCTTCGCCCTTCGGTGCGGTGGTTTCTTTGGTGGTTTCGATCACCTTTTCCTTGCCGGTCGTTGGATCGATCTCCACCTTTTTCTTCGTCACGTCCTGCTCGATGATGTTGAACTCGACGCGGCGATTCTTCTCTCGGCCCTCCTCGGTGTCGTTGGAGGCAATGGGCTTTTCCACACCGAAACCCTTGGACTGGAGCTGTTCCTTGGGGATGCCCTTGTCCACCAGGTATTGCATGACGCTCTTGGCCCGGTCAGCAGAAAGCCGCTTGTTGAACGCGGCGTCCCCTTCGGCGCTGGCATGCCCCTCGATCGAGATCTTCTTGATGTGAGGGTTCTTTTTGATCACGTCGACAATCTCGTTCAAGAGATCGTGGGACTCTTCTTTGATGGTCGCCTTGGCGTGATCGAACTGAATCTTCTCACGGATTTCGATCTTGTTGTCTCGTACCTCGACCCGTGCTGGCGGGGGTGGTGGTTCCTCGGCCTTCGGAGGCGGAGGCGGAGGCGGAGGTGGAGGGGGATCGCCCGCTACGGTTAGTGCGGATTCCCCAGCGAAAGCCATCTGGCCGGCACATCCTTGGAGTAGACCCAGGCTCGCAATGACGATCCCGGCCTTCCAAGTGCTCTGTCTACAACTGCGCATAGGTTGAAACTCCCCTGGCTGCTTAATCACTGAGTTCGAAACTTCTGGGTTACCAACCGCAGCTTGTGCTGCATCGACCCGACCGTGAGTGTGTCACTCAGCGGCGAGCCATGGGCTCCTTGTTTCCACTCTACGGCCGCGGGCGTCAAGCTCAACGATGCCAGAACGTCAGAATTGGTGCGGGTTTATGCGACTGGTGTCACCCCGACAGCGCGCGCTCTCTCACTCAGAGGCCGCTGGGAAAGGCTGGTTCGCTGCCGGCCGCAAGGCTGAATGCATAAGTGCTCACGATCGTGCGCCAAGCGATCAGCGCGCGTCCGTTGTCCTTGGCGATGGACGCTTTGCCTCCGGTTTGGACGCCGGGACGCCGATCGGGTGGGTGGGGCGGCCGTGCGCGCTCGAGTCAGCTGTCGATGAAGCTCTTGAGCTGCTTCGAGCGGCTGGGATGCCTCAGTTTGCGGAGCGCTTTGGCTTCGATTTGCCGAATGCGTTCGCGAGTGACCTCGAAGTCTTGCCCGACCTCTTCGAGAGTGTGGTCACTCTTCTCGCCGATGCCGAAACGCATTCTGAGCACCTTCTCTTCGCGAGGCGTCAGCGTCTTGAGCACCTTACGCGTTTGCTCGCTGAGATTCATGTTGATGACGGCTTCGGCCGGGCTCACCACGCTCTTGTCTTCGATGAAGTCGCCAAGGTGGCTATCTTCTTCTTCACCGATGGGTGTTTCGAGACTAATCGGTTCCTTGGCAATCTTCAGGACCTTGCGCACCTTATCCAGCGGAAGCTCCATCTTCTCCGCGATTTCTTCCGGAGTGGGTTCGCGCCCGAACTCTTGCACGAGGTAGCGGGAAGTCCGAATCAACTTGTTGATGGTCTCGATCATGTGCACGGGAATGCGAATGGTTCGAGCTTGATCCGCGATTGCCCGCGTAATTGCCTGACGGATCCACCACGTGGCGTACGTGCTGAATTTGTAGCCGCGCTTGTACTCGAACTTGTCGACCGCTTTCATCAGGCCGATGTTGCCTTCCTGAATCAAATCCAAGAATTGCAGTCCGCGGTTCGTGTACTTTTTGGCGATGGAGACCACGAGCCTCAGGTTGGCTTCCACCAATTCCGCCTTGGCGCGTTCCGCCTTGCGCTCGCCATTGCGAATGGAAGCGTACGTCCTCATCATGTCGGTGACGTCGACCTTCAGCTCCTCCTCGACCTTTTTCACCCCGCGTTGAGCGCTGCGTACGGCTGCGTCGACGGTCTCCAGGTCCGTGGGCTCGACCCCGAGCTTCCCAGCGAGTTCTTGCTCGAGCTCCGGATTCTCTTTCGCTTCGCGCAGGGCTCGCTTGAGCTCGGTCTTGGATAGGCCAGCCTGTTGTTCGAAGGCCATCAAGCGCCCCTGGGCGCGATGAACCTTCTCGATCATGCTCTTCAGCTTGCCGACGATCCGATCGATGGTCTTCTTGTTCAGCCGCATTTCTTGGAGGGTTCGCACCAACTCCTTCTTGTTGTCGGCGATCTCCTTGTCGACGGCTTTGCGCCTGCCGTCTTGCGCGTTCTTGCGCTCTTCGAGCAGCTCCTGCGCTTTCTTGTCCAAACGCTTGACGCGATCGATCAAGCGGATGACCCGGCGATCGGCTTCCTCTTCGTCGAACTCCTGCTCTTCGTCTTCCGCGTCGCGCACGATGTCTTTCACGCGGATTTTGTGATTGCGCAGGCGTTCGCCGATATCGATGATTTCTCTGACGGCGATCGGGCTCGACAAAATGGATGCGAGGATCTCGTTTTCGCCTTCTTCGATGCGCTTGGCGATCTCGACTTCGCCTTCGCGAGTCAAGAGAGCCACGCTGCCCATCTTGCGCAGGTACATGCGCACCGGGTCGTTGCTCTTGTATTGATCTTCGTCGTTGGCCTTGCCGGGGCTTTGGCTCTTCTTTGTCGCAGCGGCTTCGACCGCGCTGGCAGCTTCGAGCTCTGCCCGCGTCGGAACCTTGCTGTCATCGTCCAGGTCGACGTCGAGATCCAAGTCGTCGTCGCTGCTGCTGCTATCCGGTGGGACGCTGTCTGGACCCGGCTTGAAACCCTTGCTGCTTTCGACGACGGCGATGTCTTCGCTGTCGAGCGCGCTCAGCATGTCGTCCATCTGATCGGGACCGACGTGGTCCGGCGGCAGCGCGTCCGCGACGTCGTCGTAGGTCAAAAACCCCTTGCTCTTGCCCAGGCTGATCAAGTCTTCTTTGGCCTGACCGCTGCTTTTGGCCGGACCGCGCGTCTTACTAGGCTTGTCGCTGGCGGGAGAGGCGTTGGCACCGTGTACGGCCGCACCGTGTGCCGCACTGTGCGACATACCATTCGCGCCCTTGGAGGCCTTGTTCGACGCGCGCCCTGAAGCAGACCCGCGCGTGACTGCCTTTTCTTTGGGGGCCTGGGGCTTGCCTGCTGGTGGCTTCGCGTCGGCCGCGCTCTTGGCATCGGCCGTGGCTTTCGCCTTGCTAGGGCTGCGCTGCACGGCTTTCGTTGCAGAGTTGGCCTTGGCCTTGGCCTTGGGTGCCTTCTTGGGCGTGGCTGCCGTCTTTTTGCTCGAGCGTTCCGTTTTTCTTGCTCCCACCGCGACCTCTCTTACAAACCGCGCCGTTCACGGGCACTGCGTTGGACTTCTCGCAGGAGCTCGAGCTCGCGATCGAAATCGCCGGTTCGAGCCGCGCGTTGACTTGCCTCTCTCGCTTCGACGTCTTGGCGTTGTAGTTCCAGACCTTTCAGAATCCTCACGTTGCCGAAAAGCACCGTCTTTGCGTCCTCAAGGCTCGCGTGCCTGGGGGCGGCTATTCGAGCGAGGGCGAATGGATGGATCGCCGCCGGCAACTTCGCAAGGACTTGTTCTGGAATTTGCGGCGAGCCACTGACGAGCCCGTGACGCAGCGCAGCGAGAGTCACCGCGACGTCACCCTCGAGCAACGGTAAAACATCAGTCATTTCAGGCGATTCAAGCAGCTCAGGATAATCCAGAATGGCGCCTAGAACCTCCCTCGCCACGTGCTCGCGTTGCTCGGGGGACCGGACACGCCAGGGGCTTTGCGCGCTCGCTCCCGCGTTGTCGGTCGTTCGTCCCTGCCCTAGCGAAGCCCTCACCGCTCGGCCCAGGGCCCTGAAAGTCCGCGCATCGGCGATACCGAGCCTTTCGGCGATGCGGTTGACGTGCTGCTCGGCAAGGGCGCGGACGGCGACATCGTCCTCTTCGGCCAAGAGCTCGGTGACGGCGCGGATTCGCGCAGCTTGTCCTTGCGCATCGTCAGCCTTGAAACCCTGATCGAGCTCCGCATCGATCAAATATTCGAGCATGCCACTGGCGGCATTGACTATGGCGTTCATGGCTTCGATGCCACGTTCGCGGACCAGCATGTCGGGATCGAGCCCCTCCGGCAGCGTACCGACGCGCGCCGTCAGGCCAGCCTGGCGGCAGGGCTCGCGCGCGGCTCGTACCGCTCGCTGACCGGCGGCGTCGCCGTCGAAGAGCAGGGTGACCGACGTGGTGAAGCGCCGGATCTGCTTGGCCTGTTCGCTCGTGAAAGCCGTGCCGAGCGGTGCGACGACGTTCTTGAGACCGCGAGCGTGCAAGCTCACCACGTCGAAGTTGCCCTCCACCACCAGACACTGCTCGGTTTGCCGAATCGCCTGGCGCGCCTGAAATAGTCCGAACACCGCTTCGCGCTTGCGGTAAATGGGGCTTTCCGGCGAGTTGACGTATTTCGCCGGCGGGTCGCCGGAGCTGGGAGGGGTGAGGCCCAACGCCCGCAATTCTTCGTCTTTTGGTGGTTCCAGGGCGCGCCCGCTAAAAGCCACGATACGCCCTGCGGTGTCACTCACGGCGAACATCAGCCGGTGGCGAAAACGATCGTAGTATCCGCTTTCTCTACGGCGAGGGACGACGAGCCCCACCTTTTCTGCAGCGGCAGCGCTGATCCCGGCAGAGCGCAGCTGCTTGGCCAGCGAATCCCAACCAAAGGGCGCGTAACCCACCGAGAAGGCCTTGAGGGTCTCCGCAGCCTGTTCGGAACTACCCAGTGAGAGCCCGCGGCGTTCCAGCTCCGCGCGAGCGTAGCCGGCGAGCGGATGCTCTCGCAGCATCCTCATGAAAAACTCGGCGGCGAACGCTCCGACGTCGTAGAGCGTTTGGGTCTGCTTGCGCAACGCCTGCTCGCGTTTGCGCTCGAGCTCCGAGCCCGTCTCGGTGATGGGTATGCCGTAGCGCTCGGCCAGGGTCCGAATGGCTTCGACGAAGCTCAGGCCCTGAGTTTCTTGAAGGTATTTGATGCTGTCGCCCGAGGCGCCGCAGCCAAAACAGTGATAGAAACCCCGCTCCTCGTTGACGTGAAAGCTCGGCGACTTTTCTTTGTGGAACGGGCAGAGGCCGACGAAGCTGCGGCCGCGGCGCGTGAGTTTCACCGTTTCACCGACGAGCTCGACGACATTCGCCTGCTCGCGGACGCGGTCGATCGTGTCTTGACCGATCACCAGGCTGTCAATACCGCATATTCCCGGGTCGCCAAGCAAACGCGCCAACGTGTTGGAATGTTTCCTGTTCCGGATGAGCGGCCGGCACGAAGAGCACCGGCGCGTCGACTCTCCGCCGTGTGGATTGCCGCCGTTGGCAAGCCCCGGGCGTCGTGCTAGAGGCGGGCGCAGTTTCGCCGATTGCCCGGGTTTCCACCGCGTTGAATCCAGGCGATCGGTCGAGTTTCAGCTCCAATTCCCAGTTCAATTTCAAAGGTGAGATTCCAAATGGTGCAGACGTCAACGCTGGGCGGTACGGCCGCGCAAGCTCGCGGCAAAATAACTCAGGTGATTGGGCCCGTCGTCGATGTGGAGTTCCCTCCGGGCAAGCTCCCCAAGATCTTGAATGCGCTGACCGTGACCAACCCCAGCGTGTCCGACGAAAAAGACAACGTCGTGCTGGAGGTGGCGCAGCACCTGGGAGAAAGCGTCGTCAGAACCATTGCCATGGATGCGACCGAGGGTTTGGTGCGGGGCGCACCCGTAACCGACACCGGCGCACCCATCTTGGTCCCGGTGGGTCCGACCACCCTGGGGCGGATCACGAACGTGGTCGGTAAACCCGTGGATGAAGCCGGTCCCGTCGAGTCGACCACACGCTGGCCCATTCATCGGCCTCCGCCTGCCTTCGTCGATCAAAGCACCGCCGTCGAGGTGTTCGAAACCGGCATCAAGGTCGTCGACTTGCTCGCCCCCTATCGAAAAGGCGGCAAGATCGGCTTGTTCGGGGGTGCCGGCGTCGGCAAGACCGTCTTGATTCTAGAGCTGATCAACAACGTGGCGAAGGCGCACGGCGGCGTCAGCTGCTTTGCCGGAGTGGGCGAACGGACCCGTGAGGGCAACGACCTGTTCTTGGAAATGAAAGAATCCAAGCTCGAAACGGGTGAGAGCGTGCTCACGAAGACCGCGCTGGTCTACGGGCAAATGAACGAGCCGCCCGGTGCTCGCGCGCGCGTGGCGTTGAGCGCGCTGACGGCCGCGGAATACTTCCGGGACGAAGCAGGGCAGGACGTGATCCTGTTCGTCGACAATATCTTCAGATTTACCCAGGCGGGCAGCGAGGTTTCCGCACTCCTCGGGCGTATGCCGAGCGCGGTGGGTTACCAACCCACGCTGGCCACCGAAATGGGTGCTCTGCAGGAGCGCATCACTTCTACCAGCAAGGGCAGCATCACCAGCGTGCAAGCCATCTACGTGCCGGCGGACGACTTGACCGACCCTGCTCCGGCAACCACGTTCGCGCATTTGGATGCGACCACGGTTCTGTCGCGAGCCATTGCCGAGCTCGGCATCTATCCGGCGGTCGATCCGCTGGACTCGTCGAGCACCATGTTGGCCCCCGAGATCGTGGGTGAAGAGCACTACAGCGTGGCGCGCGATGTTCAGAAAACCCTGCAGCGCTACAAGGACCTTCAGGACATCATCGCGATTTTGGGCATGGATGAATTGAGCGAAGACGACAAGCTCACGGTGGCTCGGGCCCGAAAAATTCAGCGATTTTTGTCGCAGCCCTTCTTCGTGGCGAGTCAGTTCACGGGTCTCGAAGGGCGCTACGTTCCTCTCAAAGAAACCATCGCGGGTTTCCAAGAGATCCTTTCAGGTGAGTTGGATGCGCTGCCCGAGCAGGCGTTCTACCTGGTCGGCAACATCGAAGACGTGAAGGCCAAGGCGCAAAAGCTCAAGGCCAGCTCCTGAACATGGCGAACGTCGAGCTCGAAATCGTCACCCCGGAGGGCATCATGCTCACCGCGAGCGTCTCCGAATTCACGGCCCAAAGCTCAGAAGGCGAGTTCGGGGTGTTGCCCAGCCATCGGCCGCTCTTGGCAGCGCTGAAGACCGGTATCGTTCGCTTCGTCGAAAGCGGCCAAGAAGAAGCGGTCGCGGTGGGCCCCGGCTTCGTGGAAGTGGTGGACGATCGCGCGGTGCTGCTCACCCAGAAGTTCATCCGCAAGCAGGACGTCGATCCCGTTATCGCCCGCCGCGACTTGAAGAACGCCGAAGAAAAGCTGGCGAAGTTCGAAGGGTCGGACGTCGAACGCCGCGAGCTGATCGCCGCCTCGCTTTGGGCGGCGGCGCGCCTGGAGCTCTATGGTGATCCGCCCCCGCCCACGATTCGCGTCGAAAGCGAGCTTTCTCATCTAGGGCACGAAGCGCTCGATACCGATGAAGACGAGGAGCGAGCGAGCTCCTCGTCTTAGCCGGGTGACAGCGGGGCTCCCGGCGCTTAGAACAGGTGGGTGACCAGCCTGCCGCGCTATCCCAAGGAACAGCTGACTGCCCTTGGCCTGCGCCCGAAGCACCATTTCGGACAAAACTTTTTGGCGGACGAAGGGCTGGCCACCCGGATTGCGGAGCTTTGTACGCCGCATGACCAGGTGTCCGTCGTAGAAATAGGCGCTGGGCTGGGGGCGTTGACCCGACCTCTGTTGGAGCGGGCGCGCCGAGTCGTGGCCATCGAGCGCGACCGCGAGCTGGTTCCCGCTCTCACCGAGCGCTTTGCTCACGAGGTGGGCGCCGGGAGCCTGGTCGTGATGGAGGCCGACGCGAAGACGGCCGACTGGTTCGCGGATATCGACCCAGGTGATGATGTCGTGGTGGCCGGCAATCTTCCCTACCAGATCACGGGTCCCCTTCTCGAACGGCTGTGTGCGGTGGCCGCGCGAGTGGTCAAGGCGGTGGTCTTGGTGCAGCTGGAGGTCGCGGCTCGGCTCACGGCCGGTCCGGGGACGAGCAACTACGGGGCGCTGAGCGTCTTCGTCCAAGCCGGCTTCGACCCCATGCGCCGACTCCTGGTCAGGCGCGGCGCTTTTTATCCCCAGCCCAACGTCGACTCCGCCGTAGTGGAGCTCGTCCCGCGCAGGCCGCCGTTGGCGCAGGAAACACCTTTGTTCAAAGAGCTGGTGCATCGAGCCTTTCAGCAACGGCGCAAGCAACTCAGGAACGCCTGGCGCAGCGTAGAAGGTGTGGGCTTCTCCGAAATCGAGCGAGCTGCTCGCGAGGTGC
Source organism: uncultured Myxococcales bacterium (assembly GCA_965651135.1). Taxonomy (GTDB): domain Bacteria; phylum Myxococcota_A; class Polyangia; order Polyangiales; family Polyangiaceae; genus JAICQQ01. The sequence goes on along the minus strand of CBFGRJ010000169.1, from coordinate 558 downwards.
CTATCGACTTGGAGCAGCGCGGTGAAAGCCTGAGCGTGGGTCAATACTGGCAGCTGGCAGAACTCCTCGAGGTGCGATGAGCCCGCGAAGCGCGCTGGCGATGGGGATGCTGTTCGCGCCCCTGATGGTTGGCTGTCGCGGGAACCAGGAGCCTGCCCAGAGCTCCCCCGGCCTTGTCTCCCAAGCGCGTTTGGGCGTGTTTTACGGAGGGCAGGTCCAGGAGCGGCAAGAAATCCCTCGTCACGCGGAGGCCAAACGGCAAGCTCAAGGGTTTCGGATCGTCTTGGCACGACCCCTGGAGCACGACGTTCGCATTAGCTGGGAGGTCGAGATGCCCGGCTCTCGCGAGGGAGGTGTCCAGTCGCTGAAGCAGACGAAATTGGGAGAGTCGACGCTGCGCGCCGGACAACGTCAGCTCGACCAGCTCGTGGAGCTCGAACCCAGCGACCCGCTGGGGCTTTGGAACGTTCGTGTGATGGTAGGGCAGGAGCTCGTGATCGATCGAGCCTGGCACGTATTCGACCCGAGAGCGCGCCGGCGCGCTCTCGAAGACGAAAA
>CBFGRJ010000168.1:0-14356 GCA_965651135.1 uncultured Myxococcales bacterium | reverse complement strand
GCGTTTTCGCATCCACAGAGGGCGTTCGTTGGAGCTACGCGCATCTTGGCTGGGCACGTGCTCACCGTGGCGCAGGCCAAGCGACTGTTGGGACCCGTTGCCGCGGGTGGTATCCTCGGCGGCGTCGTGGGAGGCGGCAGTGGCATCGTCCTGCTGCAGCACTTGACCACCAACGCTTTGCTGCCGGCGGCCGCCTGTCTCTTCACAGCAGCAGCGTTGGCGGCGCGCAGCATACACGCCACTCCCGCCCCAGAGTGCAAGGTAGCGACGCGCGAGCCTGGCTCGCCGGGGTGGGGCTTCCAGGCGCTTGGCAGGCATCGCTACCTGCGCATCGTCGCGCTCCTCGTCGCCACGGCTACCGCGGCACTCCTGATCTTGGACTACCTCTTCAAGGCCACCGCCGCTCGCAGCATCGATAGCGCTCAGTTGGGAACGTTCCTCGCCGGGTACTACGCCGTCCTGAATCTCGGTGCTTTCTTGTTTCAGGTGTTCGGATCCGCTCGACTGCTGAAGAGGCTCGGCGTCTTGCCCTCGGTGGCGGTGTTGCCGACGCTGCTGCTGGTGGGCAGCCTGATGAGCCTGGTGCTCGGGCCAGCATTACTGGTGATCTTGCTCGTCAAGGCAGCGGACGGCAGTCTGCGGCACTCGCTGCACCGTACGTCGACGGAGCTTCTGTGGATGCCGCTGACCCAAAAATCCCGAGTTGGAGCAAAGCCATTCGTGGACACCTTCGTGGTCCGTTCCGCGCAAGGCGTCGCGGCTACCGGAATTTTCATGCTCGCCTGGTGGCAGCTGGACACACCAGGCATGCTGACCATGATCATCCTGGGCCTTGCCGTCACCTGGATTCTCCTCACGTTTGCGCTGCAGAGGCCCTATCTGGGCTTGTTGCGCAACGCCCTGGAGGACGACCGCGAGATCGACGGTCCCTTGCGACTCAACCTGGGTTCGCTGGAGGTACTGTTGGAAGCACTCTCCAGCTGCAAGCCCTCCCGATCGATCGCCGCCATTCAATTGCTGGCCGCCAACGGTCGAGCCAGCCTGATCCCGGCCCTGGTCCTGTTTCATCCGTCCAAGCAAGTGCTCCTGAGCGCGCTGGAGCATATCCCCACACCACTGCGCGAGGATTGGATCGAGCCCGCTGAGCGGCTCTGCGACCACGAAGCGGAGGAGGTTCGGCTGGCCGCCATGGGGGCCCTGCTCGCGCACGGAATTAGCGAGCCAGTCGAGCGGCGCCTGAATACCGGCGACCCGGCAGCGCGAGGGCACGCGGCATTCCTGCTCGCAGCCAGCTCTTCGGGAGCGCCCGAGCAACGCGCCTCGATTGTCGCGCTGCTGAACGCCAGCGATGCTGCTTCGAGCCGCAGCAAGTCCGCGTTGCTTCAAGCGATGCGCACCCAACCCGACCCGAGGTTTGCCGAGCTCGTGGCGCGCCTGCTCGACGACGCCGCACCCGAGGTGCGCAAGCAGGCGGTGCAGACCGCTGCACGGCTCGTGGAGGCGAGGCTGGTGCCGGGGCTGGTCGCCAGGCTCGGAGAGCGCGAGCTACGTGATGCCGTCCGCGATGCACTGGTCGCCCAGGGCGAGCCGGCGTTCGACGCGGTGGAGAAGCTGTTACAGGACGAAAGCACACCGCCCCGGCTGCGGCGCCACCTGCCTCGTACCATCAGCAGGTTCGGCACCCAGCGTGCGGCCGACCTGCTGCTCGAGGTGCTCTGCGAGGAACAGGACGGGTTGGTGCGCTACAAGGCGCTGCGCGGACTCGGCCGACTCGTTGCGGATACCCCGGTGCACCTGGAGCGCGAGCCCCTGGAGAGTCAGCTGAAGGACAATCTTCTCGAGCATCTGCGTATGACGACGATGTGCCACGTGATTGGCACGGCGTTGCCCGCCCAACCCGCTGCCGGAGAAGTCAGCGGTCAGCTCTTGTTGGAACTGCTCGCCGATAAGGCGGCCCAGGCGCTGGAGCGAGCCTTCCGCTTGTTGCACTTGATCAACCCGGACGAGAACATTCGTGCTGCCGCCTGCGCCCTTGCTTCGGGAGAAAGAGCCGGCCATGCCCACGCGCTGGAGTTCCTCGCAACGCTCGCCCTCGACCTTCAGACGGAGACCCGCGAGCTGCTGCGACTTGCCACCGACGCGCTGGAGCAGGGCGCACGCGTCGAGCAGGCCCGGAAACACATGGAATTCGTGCCGGACCGCTACCCCAAGGTCTTGAGTCACCTGGTCAACGACGCCGACGGCGTGCTGGCTTCGATAGCACAGTATCACACGCACCGGGCAGCCATCGACTTCGGCGCTGGATCATCCACCTGAGCGGAAGCAGGCGGCGGGGGCTCTGGGTTGTGCGCCTCGGTGCAGCGCTACCCCGCTGCCGGTCGGCTAACACCGATGACTTAGCGAGGAGAGCGAGGCCGAGTTGGCGCGGGTGCTCGGCGAGTCCGCCTCGCTCTCGAGCCAGTTCCACGGCGCGGCATGGCCTCGCGACGTTTACTCGCCGCGCTCGACATCCGCGGTAAACACGGGTTCGTGCGTGGGCTGCGCTACCAGCGCTGTTGGCTCCGGTGTCACCAGCACCCGGAATTGACGGTGCGGGGTCACTGCGTCCAGCGAGCCTTCGAGGTCGTTGTTCAAGACGAGGGCACCGACACTCTGCTTGTCTCCGTGATGCGGCTGTATCCAGACGAGGTAGACCTTCGCATCTGCTGCGACGTTCTCTGGAGCTGCCAGGTGCTTGACTCGTACCGCAACATTCGTGTTTCCGTTGTCCCCCAGAGTCGCCTGCACCGATCCCTGGCTCGCCGGAACTGCGGGGCTGTTCTGCATCGCCTGTGGGCCTGCACACGAGAGCGGAAGACCGCAAGCGAGAGCCAACGTGAGAAGAAGAGGCCTTGGACAGGCAAAGTGAAGAACTACGTTTGTCGGTTTCATGGTCTTGCTCGTTTCTGGATGGTTGCTGTGGAGCGCGTGTGGCGCTCCGCATCTCGCCAGGGATGCTCCCTGTCATTCATGCCGTTGCTGGGCTCGGTTCGAGCGATTGCGCGGACGCCCCCTGTGCATCCGAGCCTGCGCCCGGGCTGCGACCGCAGGGCGGGCTCGCAATCTCGTGAGTCAGCTCACGACCGTACACCCCTGCAAGAGTTGAGCCAGGCCGGAGGCAGGGCACGACGTTCGTGGCAGGGTAGCGTCGCGCATTCTCATCAATTGCAGAGAATTCGAGCAGCGCGCGGCTGCCAAGCTCGAGCGTGCACCTCCACAAGGGCGACACATGACCAATCCGATCCCGGTGAGTCTCGGTCAAGCATGAAGTTGCCGCGGTCCTTCAGATCAACCTCAGCGGGGCAATCATGAGTGAGGTGCGACCCATGAATTCCGCCGGCGGGGGCACCGATCGCGGCTCGCAGGACTGCGTAATCCCTTACCGCTGGCGGCGAGTCTGTGGATGCTGCGGGAGTTGGGGCGAAATGGCAAGCGCGTCATTCCCGAGCGAGGTAGGCGCTCGCTCGCGCACGGCTCGAAAGCGTCCACTCCGCCAGGCGTTGTCCGCATGATCTGCTTGCTTGCCGCAGCTTGTGCGTCGATTCCTCTCACCGCACTCGGGTCTGGCGCCTGGAAGACCCGAGCGCTATTGCGTAGACGTTGGCATCGTCCCCGTGAGAGCATGCGCCCGCGCACTCTCCCGGGGGGTAGGACGTCGCTGAGGGCAATTGAACGACAATTCGATCCAGGAAGGACGTGCGGACGGCGCGACCGCTTCGGCACCGTCGCTGGTGGTTGGGATCGGTGCGTCCGCCGGCGGCATCGACGCTTGCAAGCGGCTCCTGGCGAGCGCGCCGGCCGACCAGGGCGTCGCGTTCGTCGTCATTTTGCATCTGGCGCCCGCGCAAGAGAGCCATCTCGCGGGCATCTTCGGCGCGGTCACCCCGATGCGGGTGAGCCAGGTAGCGGGGACCCAGCGCCTCAGGCCGAACCACGTCTATGTCATCGCGCCGGCGACCTCGCTCGCGATACATGACGGAGAACTGACCGCCGGCGAACCCGAGGAGCCACACTACCGAGCCCGTCCCATTGACGCGTTTTTCGCGTCCCTGGCGGCCGATCGAAAAGAACGGGCTGTCGGCATCATTCTGTCGGGGACGGGTGATGACGGGTCAGCGGGATTCGGCGCGATCCGGGAGGCGGGGGGCTTGTGTCTCGTGCAGGAGCCCGAGTCAGCCGAGTACGACGGGATGCCTCGGAGTGCCGTAAAGACGGGAATGGCCGACGGCGTCGTGTCGCCCGAAGAGATGGGCAACATCGTGCGTGCTTATTGTGCGGTGCCGGGTGTGCGCCCGAGCGCCGGCCTTCGCGAGGAGCGGCAGAGCGCCGAGGCGCCGCGCGAGGGGCTCGATTCCATTCTCGCTCTGGTGGAGCAACGCTACGGTCTGGATTTTCGGAACTACAAGATGGGAACCCTCGAGCGCCGGACCGAGCGGCGCATGGGCTTCAAGCGAGTCGCCGGCAGGCAGGAGTACGTCGAATACCTGCGCGAGCATCCCGACGAAGTCGAGGCGCTCTACCACGATCTGCTCATCGAGGTGACCAGCTTCTTCCGCGATCCGGACGAATGGGACTTTCTGGAACAGGAGGTCGTGCCGGAGCTGCTCGGCGACGGGCGCCGCCACGAACCCGTTCGGATCTGGTCCGCCGGCTGTGCGACCGGCGAGGAAGCCTACAGCCTGGCGATGGTGTTCCTCGCACATCTGGAGCGAATCAAAGGGCACCCGAAGCTGCGTGTGTTCGCGTCCGACGTCAGCCTGGAGGCACTCGCGACCGCGCGGCGGGGAACCTATCCCCGGAGCATCGAGGACCAGGTGGCACCGGAGCGCCTGCGCCGCTTCTTCCGGCGTACGGAAAAGGGCTACGAGGTGGAGCGAGCGCTCCGGGACTCGGTCACCTTTGCGGCTCACGATCTGCTGTCCGATCCCCCCTTTGCCCACCTCGATTTGGTCAGCTGTCGGAACGTGCTCATCTATCTGCGGTCGCACGCGCAGGAGCGGCTTGTCGAAGGCTTTCACTTCTCGCTCCGACCGGGCGGTGTGCTGTGGCTCGGCGGCTCGGAAACAATCGGCCGGCGAACGGAGCTTTTCGAAGCTCGATCGCGGGCGCACCGGATCTACCGTTCGATCGGCGCGGCATCGCCGGGTCGGCACCAGGTGCCGACCCGGACGGGCGCTGCCGGGCGCCAGCAGTTTCGGCCCGAGGGGTCGGAGGTGCGGGTCGGGCCGAATCTGGGGCGAGTCGTCGAGCAGTTCGTGCTGCACCGGCTCACGACCGCGTGCGTGGTCATCAGTCGGAGCCTCGAGATCCTCTACTTCTTCGGTAAAACCGAGGATTATCTCACCCGTCCGCACGGCGAAGCGCGCATGGACCTGCTCTCCTGGGTGCGTCCGGGCCTCTACGCGAGGCTCCGTGCCGCCCTCGCGGAAGCCGTCGAGCGGCAGCACGCGCTCACTATCACGGCTTTGTATGCGGAACGCGATGCGACCGCCAGGCGCATCGAGGTCAGCATCGAGCCGGTCACCACGATGCGTGGGGCCGAGGGTGTGTTCGCCGTGGCTTTCCGGGATGTGTCGCGCTCTTTGGATTCCGAGAATGGAGCGCCTGAGGCCGGAACGCGCGAGGGCACCCTGGTCGCACAGCTCGAACGGGAGCTGGACGAGACCCGCCAAGAGTTGCGCGTCGCCGTCGAGCAGCTCAAGACCGCCAACGAGGAGTACCACGCCAGCCACGAAGAGCTCCTCTCGCTGAACGAGGAGTTCCAGTCGAGCAACGAGGAGCTCGAGACCTCCAAGGAAGAGCTCCAGTCCCTGAACGAGGAGCTGACGACGATCAACAGCCAGCTCGAGGAGCGGAACTCAGATCTGCGTTTCCTCAACGCTGATCTGAACAACCTGCTGGTGAGTACGGAAGTTCCGACCGTCTTTCTGGATCGCGAGCTCCGGGTCCGACGCTTCACGCCGGCTTCCACGGAGGTAATGCGCATCGTGTCCACGGACGTCGGTCGTTCTCTCGAAAATATCAAGCTACGCGTCCGCGACGAGCACCTTCTTGCCGATGCAGAGCGTGCCCTCCATGCCGCCGAAGCGATGGACGCGGAGGTATCGACGGAAGATGATCGATGGTTCGTCAGGAAGGCGTTGCCCTACCGGACGGATGAAGGCGCGGTAGATGGCGTCTGTCTGACGTTCCAGGACGTGACCGCGCAGAAGCGCGCCGCCGCGGCGAGCGAGGGCGCGCGGCTCTTCGCCGAGTCCATCATCAAGACTTCTCGGACGCCGCTCCTGGTTCTCGACGCAGAGCTTCGCGTGGTATCCGCGAACCGGGCATTTTACGAGACTTTTGGCGAGAAAGAGAGTGCGAGAGAAGGCTTTCGGATCTACGACGTCGGCGACCACCAGTGGGACATTCCGCGCTTCCGGGGGCTTCTGGAGCTCGTGCTGTCCGGCCAGCAGGAAGTCCGAAACTACGACCTCGAGCACACGTTCCAGGACGTGGGCTGGCGAGCGATGCGGCTCAACGCCAATGCGATGACGCGGGAGGGACGGACGGCGCTCATCCTCGTGTCCATCGAAGACGTCACGGACCTGCGCCAGGCCGAGGTGGCAGCCAAGAAGCGCGCTGACGAGCTGCTCGAAGAGCATCGCCGGAAAGACGAATTCCTTGCAATGCTCGGTCACGAGCTCAGAAACCCGCTGGGCGCGCTGGCCAATGGTCTCGAGCTCTTGAGCGTGACCGGCGCCCCGGATGATATCGAACGGACCCGGCTCATGATGGTGAGGCAGGCTCGGCGCATGACCGCGATGCTCGATCAGCTCTTGGACGTCGCGCGGGTCACCTCGGGGAAGTTCGAGCTGGCGGAGGACGCCGTGGATCTCGTCGAGGTGGTCCGTTCCGCGCTCGAAACCCTACAGCCGATGATCGATCGCGGCGCTTACCAGCTGAGCGTCTCTCTGCCTCGTAAGCAGACCGCGGTTGTCTTGGGAGACGCCGTGCGGCTCGCGCAGGTCGTCGAAAACCTCCTGGGCAACGCCGTCAAGTACACGGAAAAAGGCGGTCGGATCTGGCTCGCAGTCGAGACAACGGCGGATACCGTCAAGCTTTCCGTTCGCGACACGGGCGTTGGCATGGACGAAGCTCTCCAGGCGCACGCCTTCGAACCGTTCACGCAGGCTCGTGGCAGCCTCCACCGTGCCAGAGGCGGACTCGGGCTTGGGCTCGCCGTGGTCCGCGCTCTGGTTCACCTGCACCGAGGAGACGTGACGGCCAGAAGTGCCGGTCCCGGCCAGGGCAGCGAGTTCGTGGTGACGCTCCCCCTGTTGCACAGCGCGGAGATCATGAGGCCCCAGCGCGAGAGAAAGAGACGTTCGTCGCGTCTGCGCGCCGCGTCGCGAGTGCTCGTCGTCGACGATGAAGCGGACGCCGCCCAGATGCTCGTCGAAATCCTGAACATCCAGGGACACGACGCCAGGGCTGCCTATGACGGGGAAGCTGCTCTGGAGCTCGCGCGGACGTTCCACCCTGAGGTCGTCCTGCTCGATCTCGGGCTCCCGAAAATGGATGGTTACCAGGTTGCCGGGAAGCTGCGCGAAGAGCACCAGGAGCCCATGTTCCTCGTCGCCATGACGGGCTATCAGCGGGACGCGGACCGCCTCGAAGAGGCAGGGTTCGATGATCACTTGCTCAAGCCTGTGGACTTCGACAAGCTCACGGCGCTGCTCGCCGGGCGCGACAGCGATCACAGGGAGCTGAGCGCGACTCGCCAGGAAACCTGAAACAGCCACCAAGGGTATACCATCGCTCGTGGACCTCGCCTGAGGAGCTTTGCCCCGGGGCACTCTGCGTGTGCTTTCGCTTGCGCAGCACTCGTCCCAGTGCGCCGCGCCGCGTTGCGCCCCGCCAGCATCGAGCGTAGGCTCCACTCTCGGTGCGCGGTGAGATACGCTTTCATGACGCTTTTGGTCCTGCTTGGCATTGTCGCCGGCGCCTTGTCAGTGGCTCTTGCCGACGCTCCCGTCGCATCGGAGAAAGTCGCCTTTGTCGTACCCGTTGAAGGCATGATCGACCTGGGCCTGGCCCCCTTCGTCGAGCGCGCGCTCGATGAAGCCGACCAAGCAAACGCCACGCTCGTGATCTTGGACGTGAACACCTTCGGTGGCCGAGTGGATGCGGCTGTGGTCATTCGCGACCAGCTGCTGCGGAGCCGGGTGCCCACGGTAGCATTCGTGAACAAGCGGGCAATTTCTGCTGGCGCGTTGATCAGCTTGGCTGCGGAAAAGATCGTCATTGCGCAGGGAGGCACCATTGGTGCGGCCACGCCAGTGCAAGCGGGCGACCCGGGAGGTGGCACCACTTCCGTCGATGAGAAGACTGTTTCCTACGTGCGCAAGGAGTTTCGTGCCACGGCGGACGCTCGCAAGCGACCCGGGCGGATTGCCGAAGCCATGGTCGATGCCGACGTGGAGATCGAAGGCCTGATCGAAAAAGGCAAGCTTCTCACGCTGACGACGGACGAAGCGCTCCAGCATGGCGTCGCCGACGCTCGAGCAGACGATCATCACGCACTGCTCGCTGTGCTCGGCCATGCGGGAGCCAAGCTGGTGCCGGTTGGACAGAACTGGGCAGAGTACGTCGTGCGTTTTCTGACACACCCGGCGATCGCCTCATTGCTCATGACGCTCGCGCTGCTCGGCATTGTCGTGGAGATCCGCACACCAGGGTTCGGCGTTCCCGGCATCGTAGGCGGTCTCAGTCTGATCACGTTCTTCTGGGGGCACTGGCTCGTCGAGCTGGTCGGATGGGAGCAACTGCTGCTGGTTCTTGGGGGTGTCATCCTGCTGCTGCTCGAGATATTTGTAATTCCAGGCTTCGGCGTGGCGGGCGTGCTTGGCATCATTGCCTTGGTCGCCGGGCTCAGCTCGAGTCTGTTTGGGGCCGGGGCATCGGTTGGCGCGATCGTTCACGCGGTCTTGCGCGTGGCGATTTCCGCAGCGCTCGCAGTGATTGCAGCACTCGTGGTCTGGCGTCTCATCGGCGCGCTGCCTTTCGGTCGGAAGTTCGTCCTTGGCACGTCACTGGCGCACGAGCCACGCGCCGATCCTGAGGAGCTGCCATCGCTGGAGGGAGTCGTGGGCACAGCACTAACGCCTTTGCGCCCGGCCGGTATTGCCTCCTTGGCTGGGCGCAGAGTGGACGTCGTTTCCCAGGGCGATTTCATCGAGCTTGGCCAAGCGGTAGAGGTAGTCCGAGACGAAGGGCACCGTGTGGTCGTCAAGATGCATTCCAAAGAAAGGGAACGCTCATGAACCAAATAGATGGTGGTGTGGTGGGGGCGGGCTTCATAGCCATTGCCATCCTGGTGTTCCTGGTCCTGCTGGGGTACCTGGTTCCACTACGGCTCTGGATTGCTGCTTGGTCATCGGGCGCATACGTAGGTCTGGTGACGCTCATCGGGATGCGACTCCGGCGTGTTCCACCGTCTGTCATCGTGACGGCCCGCATCATGTCCGTGAAGGCCGGTCTCTCTCTCTCCATCAACGATCTCGAGGCACACTTCCTGGCGGGGGGGGACGTCGTGCGCGTCGTCAACGCCTTGATCTCAGCCGACAAGGCGAACATTCAGATGCCGTTTCAGCGCGCCGCGGCAATCGACCTCGCGGGTCGCGATGTCCTGGCAGCCGTCCAGATGTCCGTGCTGCCGAAGGTGATCGAAACCGCGCGCATCGCGGCTGTGGCCAAGGATGGCATCCAGCTCATCGCCGTCTCCCGCGTAACCGTACGCACCAATATCGATCGACTCGTTGGCGGTGCTGGCGAAGAGACCATTATTGCGCGGGTGGGCGAAGGTATGGTGAGCACCATCGGTTCGGCTACCACGCACAAGGACGTTCTCGAGAACCCCGATCACATATCGAAAAACATTCTATCGAAGGGGCTGGATGCCGGCACTGCCTACGAAATCCTGTCGATCGACATCGCTGACGTCGACGTCGGAGAGAACATCGGCGCCAAGTTGCAGATCGATCAGGCGAACGCAGACAAGCAAATTGCCCAAGCCAAGGCCGAGGAACGGCGTGCCATGGCGGTAGCGCTCGAGCAAGAAATGCGCGCTCGTGTGGTGGAGGCCGATGCCGAGGTGCCGCGTGCCATGGCCGAGGCATTCCGGCAGGGGAATCTGGGGATCATGGACTACTATCGTATGCGCAACATCCAAGCCGACACCGGGATGCGGGAAACCATCGCCGGCACGGAAGAGCCGCCTCGCGGAGGAAGGTGAGGCGATATTCGTGACGGAGACACTGATCTTCCTTGCTATCCTCGGCGTCCTGTTGTTGCAGCTCTTGGGGCGCTTCCTGGAGCGGATGCGCGTTTCGGAAGCCGTACCCGAGCAGCGCTCGGGAGACGAACAGCTCGACAGGCAGCCCGTGCCAGACAACAGCTCCGAAATGCCGGTGTTGGCGAAACCGTACCCGCCGGGGCTACCGCAGGTGGCCGTTCAGCAGCCGGCTGTCAGCGAGCTGCCACGCGCCCAGAACCTCCAAAGACCGAGCACGGAGGTGGCGAAAGAGCTTCGAAGGCAGGCCAGCTTGCGCGCGGGTTTCGTGCCGCGAGATCGTGCAGAGTTACGACGAGCGATCGTGCTGGTGGACCTCTTGGGGCCGCCGCGTTGGCTGGATTACCCAGGGAAGCAGCACAACCAGTGACGGGAGCAGTGGCCCGGCGGGACCGCCTGCTCAGGGTGCCCACGGACGTCCACGTCACCGTTCTCCAAGAGCGCTGGTCGCTCCTAGACGGTGACCGGAGGTCGCGTTGGAGCACATCTCTGCTCTGCCAGGTGGGCCGTGGCTCTCGCGGATCGAGACCCCGCGACATCTGTGTGCCTTGGCGGTACGCCGCTATCTCGGAGTGAACCAGCTGGAGCCGTGGCCTGCTTTCCCAGGGCCGAGCATATATCCCATGAGCTCTGCAAACGCCCAGGTGGCGATGATCGCGGCCGAAAGAACCAACAGGTCTAGCGGGCCCAGCCCCGTGAGTCCGAGCAACGAACGCAGCCCGGGCACGAACAGCGTTGCAATCTGCAGCGCGATGGCAAAACCGATGCAGACATGCAACACGATGTTCGTCTTGGGGCGACTGGACCAACGATGTGAAGCGTATGCGCTGACGAGCTTGGCGACTGACTCATACAGAAAGACGGCTGTTTGCACTGCGACCAGCGTCGCGCCGAGGAGAGGACCGACGACCAGGAGCCCGACACCGACCAGGCCCTTCATCAACCCCGTACTCAGGATGAACCAGGTCGACCCAGGATCCAACAGGGAGCCGTCTGTCGCACGGGGCGGACGATGCATTACGTCCGGAGTCCGATCGAGCGCGAGCGCGAGCGCGGGGGGACCATCTCCCAAGAAGTTGATCCAAAGGAGTTGCAGCGCCGTAAGCGGCAGCAATGTCGCTCCTGCAGCGTCGCGCACCCCCTGCGCGAAGTAGACGACAGCACCAACGACAACCACGAGCACGAGAGCGATGTTCGTGGAGAACGTGAACCGAATGAAGCTCTGGATGTTGCGGTAGATATTTCTGCCCTCCTCGATCGCTCCGACGATCGAGCTCAGGTCATCGTCCAAGAGTACGATATCCGACACCTCCCGCGCGACGTCGCTTCCGCGACGTCCCATCGCGATGCCCACATCTGCACGCTTGAGCGCTGGCGCATCGTTGACGCCGTCGCCCGTCATCGCAACGACGTCGCCGGCTCGTCGTAGGGCTTCGATGAGCATGAGCTTCTGCTCGGGGCTCACGCGAGCGAATACCGTGCGCTCTCGAACTGTCGCCTGGAGCTCTTGCTCCGATAGCGCCTCGAGCTGCGCGCCGGTCACGATCGCTCCGGGATCTAGCCCCACGGCCTCGGCCACGTTCGCCGCCGTGCCGGGATGGTCTCCGGTGATCATCAGCACGCGCACCCCGGCCTGGCGGGCACCGGCGATCGCTTCGCGCGCGCCCGGCCGCGGCGGATCCCAAAGCGAGACGATACCGAGAAACCGAAGGCCGTCTTCGCGCTCGCCTTCACCAACTGCCAGTCCGACGACTCGAAACCCCCGTCGGGCAGCCGACACCGAACGCTTCAGCCAGCGCTCTCGTTCGCCTTCCGGCAGGTCAGAGCGTTCGATCACAATCTCCGGGGAGCCCTTCACGAAGCTCTGGACGCCTTCAGTACTCTCCACGGTGACGCGCATGAAGCCCCACGCGCTGTCGAAAGAGCGGCTCGTCGCGCGTGCGTTGGCTCGTGACATCGCGGCGAGATCCAGTCCTTGCCCTTCCGCATAGTCGAGCAAGGCCGTGTCGATCGGGTCGCCCGCTCGGGCCGCAATGTCGGCGTCTCCCGCTAGGACCATCGCACGCAGTGCGTGCTCGGGATCGTCGCTCTGGACGTCCTGCACGACCATGCGGTTTTCCGTGAGTGTGCCGGTCTTGTCAGTAGCGATGACGGTCACCGAACCCAGTGCCTCCACTGCGCTCAAGCGCCGGACCACGGCCTTGTTCTTGGCCATGCGGCGCACGCCGAGCGCGAGAGCGAGTGTCACCATGGCCGGCATGCCCTCCGGAACAGCCGCCACGGCGAGCGCAACAGCGAACAGGATTGCATGATCGAGTTGCTCCCAGCCGTCGACTGCGATGTTGAACGCAGTCAGCAAGAGTGCGAGCCCCCCGACCCAAAGCGCGACGCGCTGCCCGAGTGCTCCTAGGCGGCGCTCCAAAGGCGTGGGCTCCGTGTCGATTCCGCTGATCCGAACGGCGAGCTTGCCCATCGTGCTGGACAGGCCCGTCTCCGTGACGTGAATCCTTGCGCTGCCACGGACTGCAAGAGTGCCGCTCAGCACGCGCTGCTCAGCCGCCTTTTCGATGGGTAGCGACTCACCAGTCACAATCGATTCGTCGACGAGCAAGCCGAGCGACTGTACGATTAAACCGTCGGCGGGCAGGCGCTCACCGGCTTCCACGCGTACCACATCGCCGGGTACGAGATCGCGGCTCGGGACCCGCACGAATGTGCCGTCCCTCAGAGCCCAGGCTTCGGGAGCAGTGAGGAGCTCCAGCTTGGTCAGCGCGGCTTCTGAACGGTGCTCCTGGAATGCGCCGAGGCCCGCGTTCAAGAGCAAGATCACACCAATGGCCAGGGCCTCGAGCGGAACCGCTTGCGCGCCGTTCCACAACCACGTCCCGAGGTCGAATAGCAGCGCAAACAGCAAGAGATATACCAGCGCGCTGCGAAATTGCCGGATGAAGCGACGAAGCAGCGACGGTGGCGTGACGGTGGGCAACGCGTTGGGGCCGACTTCACGGAGCAAACGCGCCGCCACGTCGCTCGACAAGCCTCCATTCGTCGTCACTCCGCGGTTTGCTCCCTCACCGGGCGGCTCCGCCAGCATGGGCATTGCCGTTGCGATGGATACTGGCGCCGACTGCCGCGAGGGCTGCAGGTACGGTGCGTACGGCTCTCGTGTGGTGCATGACTGAGTACTGCTTGCCGTCGGTTTCTCCGCGCGAACTCCGTGGGAGCAAAAAATCCAGCAGTTCCCTGCGGTGCTGCTTCATGACGGTGGCCCTTCGCGCAACGTTCGATGCGGCTTTTTGGGCAGGTCTCCCCAGTGCCGTATGCCCGGAAGGCATCGATAGGTGAGCCACACGTACAACGGTTGTGGGAAAAAGCGACGGAACCACCACAAGAAGCGCGCATCCCAGGTGGCGAGTACACGCAGGGGGGGGCGGGATCGATTCATGGTATGGATCACGCGTCGAGCGACATGCTCTGGCGTGGCACGTGTAAGGGACATCATGCGGCCAATCAGGTGGTCCATGTGAATGAAGTGCGCGTGGTATGCGTCCGTCGAACTTTCTGTCGCAATGCGACTGGCCTTGCCCACCACCGCCTGCAGGTATGCTGGTGAATTGATAAAGCCCGGCAAGACGAGCGAGACGTGGATTCGGAACGGACGAAGCTCATAGTACATGGCTTCCGAGGCAGCTTCGAGAGCAAACTTGGAAGCGGAGTATAGCCCCATGGTAGGCATCGCTACCAAGCCTCCTGCCGACGAGATCTGAATCACGCGACCCCTGCGTCGCCGGCGCATTCGCGGTAGCACGAGCGCTGCGAGCGCCATGGGGCCCTCGTAGTTCACCAGCATCTGGTGTGCCAGCTCCGCCCGTGTCGCGTACTCCGCAACGGTGCGGTAGGTGATTCCAGCATTGTTGATGAGCACGTCGATACCACCAAAGTGCTCCTCGACCTCTCGAACTACCGAGTGACGCTGCTGGTCGT
>CBFGRJ010000167.1:0-14506 GCA_965651135.1 uncultured Myxococcales bacterium | reverse complement strand
CCGTCTCCCTGTTCAATTTCTGAGCCCAACCAGCGCAACGTCGAGTTCCTTTTTTCTGTGCGACCGTCACGCGGTTTAAGGGTTCATTTGATGATGATCTGGCTTTCGCAAGTGAACAACACGTCGACCATCGAGAAAGGGTCGGCGCGGACCGTGTCGCAGGCTTCGGCGCAGAGCACGATGCGATCGTCCTGGATGTAAAAGGCGTCGGGCTGACATTCTGCGGGTGCGGCAGCCTGCCCGAACTTGACTTCTCCCGAGCCGTCGCCCTTCACGTAGTTGACGGCCACATTGTCGAGATCGAGGCTTCCGGCACCCGCTGGTGCCTCGGGGATCGCAAAATCGCAGGCGATTTCGCTCTTGACGATGACGTCTTCGGCGATGGCTCTAAAGACCGCGTCGTACGCTTGAAACTGGCATACCGGCAGCCGTAGTCCGCCCGTGAGCACGCTGAGCTCTTGATACGTCTCGCCGGCATTGGTGACATCGCCGCCGTTGCCCGTGCAGGTTTCGACCACGAGGGGTTCACTGGCCAGATACGGTTCGGTGGCGTTGGCCTTCTCGGCGACGCCCGTGATGCTGTGAAAGACGAAGCTGGGGTTTTCCGTCGTTCCGAAGTGCTCGGGCCCCATTGCCGTGAGCTCGCTGACGAAGGTGGCTACCGGCATGTCTTCGTTGGCATCGGTAATTTCGAGAAAGACCTTCTTGGCGCCCTCTCGCAACCATTGGGACCAGCCGTCTGGGGCGTTGTCGTATTTGTCTTCGTTGTCCTCTTCTTCGGTTTCGCCGTTGTCACACGTGCTCAAGCATGGCTGGCGAAAGGGCGCTTCGTACGTGTCGAGCAAGAGATCGAACGAGTCGTCGCTTTCGACCTTGGTGCTGTAATGGAAAAAGCGGTCCGAGATTCCGGGTGCGTCGGCGGGGCAGCTAGGCAGCGTGCTGAGCGGCTCGGTGATGCACAGCGAGGTGTTGTCGTCATGGCGGTGGCGAGATAGCGCAATCAGCCGATAGTCGATGTCGCTCGCGCTCAGAATGGCTCCGAAGTTCTGGTTGATGTTGTTTTCTACCGATTCGAGCTCGTTTTGCATGCTGCCGGAGTTGTCGACCACCATGATGATGTCCACCGGCTCTTTGACGAGGGTGGCGTCTGCGCTCGCGATGGCACAAGCGTCGTTTGGCGAGGTCGCCGTCGTCGCAGCAGCTTGGCCCGAGGTAGTCACGATGATGGTGCCGTCAGTGCTAGTCGTACCCGTGCCGGTGCTGGCCGCCGAGACGGCCGTGGGTTGACCGCCGCTGCCGTCGTTTCCCCTGGTGATATCCGACGGCGCATCCGACGAGGCGCTGCAAGCAAACGCCGAGCCCAGGCAGAAAATGAGGCATAACCTGCTTGGGCCGATAGTGGCGATGGGGCTCGACCAGCTCTGGACCACGGTATCTCACCTTCGTGAAGCACGCCCCATGTCGGCGCGCTTCGCTAACTATGCGCAGGCCGCGCTCAGCGATCATGTGAGATCGATTCCGTGGCCGAAAATCCGCTAATTCTTGCCGGCTTTGGATTCACGTGATCATTCGCTTTGCTGTCACGCATAACGAGGCATGTCTCGCTCGGCATCCGCTCTGCCGCTGGTCCATGCCGCCCTGCTTGGGCGCGCTGAACCGCGTTTGGACCGGAGCCGCAATGCAGCCGGCCGCTTGGAGCGTAGCTCGGGGACGCGACAGGCGCTGTCTATTGGGGGGCATGCATGCGCGAGCTGAAGCGAATCTTGCTCGACAAACCTTCGCCGCTCGAACGTCGCATGCTCCAGGGAGGTGCGCTCGAGCAGCCGACGTTGCCGGCGCGTCGCCGCATGGCGCAAGCGCTCGGTTTGAGTCCGCTCATCGCGTACACGTCCGCAGCCAAGGCCGTGCTCGGCAGCTGGTGGGTGCAGGCCGGGCTCGGCATTGCGCTGGCAGGGGCAACCGCTCTCGGCGCCGGTGACATTCCTCCAAGCGAAGGGGTCAGCGGCGCCGCTCCTCCAAGCGCCGTGTCAGAAACTGCGCCACCCCCCGCCGCAAAAGCAAAGCCTCCGGTAGCGGTCGTCGCCCCAGAGCGGCCCGTCAAACACGACGAGCCGGCTGCTGCTGCGCCCGTGCAGCCAAGAAAAGCGCCGCCCCCGTTACCCGAGCGTGCCCGGGAAATGCCCAGCAAAAGCAAACTAGGTCAGGAGATTTCGCTGATCGATCGAGCACGCACGCTGCTTGCCCACGGACGGGCGGACCGCGCGCTCGTGGTGTTGGACAAGTACGACACTGCCTTTCCGCGTGGCGTGTTGGCGCCGGAGGCGCAGCTGCTGCGTCGGCGTGCCCTACAATGACGACAGTGGTGGGGCTGCTACGGCCAAAACGATGGCGGCTTGTCGCAATCCCAGATTGGACCCGAATCTTCTTCCAACCAGCAGGCGCAGACTTCGTCGCCCTGCATGCAGCGGTCACCGCGCGTCGTGCACGCCACCTCGTCGGCAACATCGCTGGCACATGCAGCAAGTGGCGTCTCCGGCGGTACGGCGACTTCGGGATACGGCTCGGTCCAGGAGCACGAGGAACAGTCCCAGCAGGTCGTCGCGGTGCATTCGGCATCGCCCGCTCCGCAGGTGCAAGTCCGGAGGCCAGTATCGGCTAGGCCACAAGAGCGCGGCGCGCAGGTGCCCTCCGTCGTACACTCCGCGCCGTTGCTGATGCCCTGACATTGCTCGTCCGTCAGCGTCGCGGCTCCACCGGTTGTTGCCGAAGTCGTCGCCGTTGCGGAGCCACCCGCGCCGCTGCTTGCGGTGCTCGTGGATGAAGTCGTCGAGGTGACGAGTGTTGCCCCGCCCCCGCCCGCTCCGCTGGTGACGGTAGCGCCGCTGGTTGCGCTCACGGTACCCGAGGTCGGCGTGCCCGCCGTGGTGGTCCCCATGGTGGTGCTGGACGTGACCGCGCTGGCAACGGTTGCGGTTGTCGTGTTGCTCGCGGACGAAGTCGTCGTGATGCCGGCACCCGTCGAGGTTTGATGGGCACTGCCATCGGGTGGTGGCGCCGGATCTTCCGAGCTGCAGGCGGTGGTTGCACCAAAACCGGCGGCGCTCAGCCACGCGAGGGTCATGAGGGCCTTTGCTGCATGGACGTTCATCATGTCTCCTGCCCCAGCAGGGCTCAGCCGCCACTCGAGATGGGGACGCGGTGGTACCGGCCCGCAGCGACGCTGCCGTTAATGCAGTTTGGCGGAAGAACGATCGCGCAATTTCGAAGAAGCGACGTCGCTTCGAAGGGCCATGGCCGATCGGCTTGCAGTCCGACTCAAGCGAATCAGCTGGCGGCCAGCAGCGGCTTCAGCACCTGCATGGTGTTCGTCTTTTTCTTGGTGAGGCTCCGGGGCGCCCCTTGTGCGACCACGCGACCGCCCGCTGCGCCGCTGCCTGGGCCCAGCTCGATCAGCCAGTCGGCTCCGGCAATGACCTCGGGGTGATGCTCGATGACCACCAGCGTGTCTCCGCGCGAAACCAAGCGATCGAGCACGTTCATCAACTTGGCCACGTCCGCCAGGTGTAGTCCCGTGGTGGGCTCGTCGAGGACGTAGAGGGTCGGTTCGTGGCGAGTGGAAGCTGTCAGCTCTGCTGCCAGCTTGAGCCGCTGAGCTTCGCCACCCGAAAGGGTGTGCGACCCTTGCCCCAGCGTGATGTAGTCCGCGCCAAGGTCACTCAAGGTGAGCAGCGGCCGGGCGATTCTAGGATGGTTCACGAAGAATTCGGCGGCTTGCTTGGCCGTCAACTCCAGCACTTCGCCGATGGTCAGGCCCTGGTAGCGAACGGCCAGCGTTCGAGGCTCGAAGCGTTGACCGTTGCAAGCCGAGCAAGGAGTGATGACATCGGGAAGAAAGCTCATTTCGTGGGTCACCGTGCCCATTCCGACACAAGCTTCACAGCGCCCGCCACCCTTCGTGTTGAAAGAGAAGCGCGCGGCGTCGAAGCCTTCCATACGGGCGAGCGGGCTTTGCGCGAACAGTTGGCGGATCTCGTCCCAAATGCCGAGGAACGTGGCGGGCACGGAGCGGGGGGTGCGCCCGATGGGTGATTGGTCCACCGCCAGTGCACGGCGGATGGCTTCCCACCCCACCAGGCGGCGATGCGCACCAGCGGGCTCGCTGACTAGATTCAAGCGTTCACGCAAAGCCGGCAGCAGCACCGAACGCACCAAGGTGCTCTTGCCGGACCCGCTAACCCCCGCGACGACCGTGAAGTAGCCGATAGGCACGCGAATATCGACCTGTTTGAGGTTGTGAAGACTCGCGCCTTCTAGTCTCAAGAACGGCGTGGTCTTCGCAATCTCGCGCGGCGTTCGGAGCGGCGGCCGATCGCGCAGGGCTCGCGCGGTAGGCGACTCTTCGCGGGAGAGCACGAACGCGGGGGGCCCCGCCGCAACGACGTGGCCACCCCCGCTGCCGCCGCTCGGCCCGAGATCGACCAGGTGATCCGCGGCGCGGATCGTGTCGGTGTCGTGCTCGACCACGACTACGGTCGACCCGGTGGCCACCAGCTTGCGCAGATTGTCGAGCAGTCGATGAGTATCGGTCGGGTGCAAGCCAATCGTTGGTTCGTCCAAAATGTACAAGGCGCCCGTGAGCCCTGCACCCAGCTGGGCTGCCAGGCGCAGCCGCTGCATTTCGCCGCCCGAAAGCGTTGCGGCCGCGCGATCCAAGCACAGGTAACCTAGGCCGACGTCCTGCAAGAAGTCCAAGCGGCGCCGCAGCTCGGCGAGCACGGGCGCCGCAATGGCCTGTCGCGCTCCGGTGAACCGGAGACCCTGGACATAGTCACCTGCTTCGACGACCGAGGAGCCCATGAGCTCCGGGAAGGTTTTGCCCGACAAGCGCACCTGTCTAGAGAGCGGTGATAGTCGCTGGCCCTTGCAAGCGGGGCATTGGCGCACACTTTCTACGGTGCCTTGTCCGCGCTTTCTGGTTTGCACCACGGTCACACCGTCGCCCTCGCAGCGTGGACAGCGACCTTGCTTGGTGTTGAAGGAAAAGAAGCGCGGGTCGAGCTCGGGTGGCGACAAGCCGCACTCGGGGCAGCTGCCACGCAGCGAAAAGCGGTCGATGTTGCCACGCGTTCCTCTCAGAATGAACGAGCCCTTGCCCCAGCGGAGTGCTGCCTCGAGCGTTGCCAGCGACACCGAGCGCGGGTCGACTGCCTCGGCCATGATCAGTAAAATGTCGTGCTCGCGCCTTCGGTCGAGCAGCGGAGGTGAATCCGTGGCGATGCGCTCGCCATCGACGTAGGCGTGGGCGATGCCGGCGCGAGCGGCGGCCGTGAACAAGTCCAGGTAGGTGCCCTTGCGCGCTTCGATGGCCGGCGACAAAAGCGTTACTTTGCCGCGTCGCGCAGTGACGAGCTCCAAGAGCTCGAGCGGGCTCTGGTGCCTGACAGGCTGATCGTGCTCTGGGCAGTGAGGCGTGCCCAGCTTGGCGTAGAGCAGTCTTATGTAGTGCGCGACCTCGGTAACCGTAGCGACCGTGGACTTTGCGCCGGCGCGGGCAGTGCGTTGCTCCAGAGCTATGGAGGGGGGCACACCGCTCACGCGATCGACGTCGGGTCGATTCATGGTGGGAAGAAATTGCCGCGCATAAGGCGTGAGCGTTTCCAGAAAGCGTCGCTGTCCCTCGGCGAAGATGACGTCGAACGCAAGGGTACTCTTGCCCGAGCCGCTGGGTCCGGTAATCACACTCAGCGTGCCGTGGGGAATGGCGACCGACACCTCCTTGAGATTGTGCTCGCGGGCGCGCGTCACGCGTAGCTCGGGTGTCTCACAGGGGCGAGCTGCGCGACGTTTCGGTGAGCTGGGTGCGGCACGCAGCAGCTCTGCCAGCGCCTTGCCGGTTTTGGTGGGACATTTGGCGATGCTCGCGGGGCTGCCTGCTGCTACCACGCGCCCGCCGTTGTGACCGCCGCCCGGACCGAGATCGATGATGTAGTCCATGCATCGAATCAGGTTCAAGTCGTGCTCGACGACCAATACACTGCTACCCGAGCGCACCAATGTGTCCAGCGCCTGCACGACCAGCGACACTTCGCTTTCGTGGAGCCCTGCACTGGGTTCGTCGAACACGAACAGCGTGCCGGGTTTTTCGGTCGCAACGGCTCGTCCGAGCTTCAGGCGCTGCGCTTCGCCGCCGCTCAAGGTAGAGAGCGACTGCCCCAGGCGCAAGTAACCGAGACCGAGATGGACCATGGGCGTGAGCGCCCTCACGATGGCGCGGTCGTCACGCCACACCCCTAGCGCCGCTTCGATGCTCATGTCGAGCACATCGGCGACGCTGAAGCCGCGCTCCTGCACCGCCAGCACCTCGTCGGAGAAACGGCGCCCCTTGCACAGGGGACAAGGCAGCTGCACATCGGCAAGAAATTGCATCTCGATGGTCTCGGAACCCTCGCCTTGACACGCTTCGCAACGCCCGCCGGCGACATTGAAAGAAAAGTGGGAAGCGGTGAGACCTTTGCCTTTGGCTTCACCAGTCTGGGCGAAGCGCTTGCGAATGGCATCCCAAGCCTTGGTGTAGGTCGCTGCGTTCCCGCGCGACGTGCGCCCGAGCGGTGATTGATCGACCAGGCGTACAGCGCGGATCCCGTCGCCTCCGACGAGCGCGTCGTGTGGCTCGGGAACCTCCACGTCGTAGTCGCCCAAACGACGAGCCAGGGCGCGATAGACGATGCCGGCGGCGAGTGTCGTTTTCCCCGAGCCGCTCGGGCCGGTAATGGCCACGAGCGCGCCGAGCGGAATCTCGACGCTGTCGAACCGAAGGTTGTGTGCGCGTGGCCCCTGTACGGTCAACCATTCGTCGAACTGCTTGCGCTGGCCGTGCCCGGCAGCTCTGCCTGAGCAGGGGCTCGGATTGTACCGGGGTGGCCCATCGTAGACTACACGGCCCCCCGCTTCTCCTGCGCCCGGGCCCAAGGCGACCTCACGGTCGGCAGCGGCGATGACGCTCGGGTCATGTTCGATGATGAGAGCAATGTTGTTTCTCTCCGCAAGTTCTCGGATCAGCAGGTTGAGGCGCTCGACCTCGCTGGGGTGCAGGCCTACGGTCGGTTCGTCGAGCACGAACATGGCGTTCGACAACGAGGTGCCCAAAGCAGCGGTCAGCGTGACTCGTTGTGCTTCTCCCCCCGAAAGCGTTCGAGCTTGCCGATCGAGGGTCAAGTAGCCGAGGCCGACCCGCTCCAGGTATTCGAGCCGGCTCATCAGCTCCGAGCGCAGAAGCTCACCCTGTCCGGTGGCCACCGAAAGCCGGCGAAGCTCATCGAGCGCTCTCGAAACCTCGAGAGCATGCCACTCGCCCAGGTTGCGACCACCCACACGATATCGGAGCGCGTCTTTCCCCAACCGTTGGCCACCGCAGTCTCGACACTGGTCGTAGGAGCGATAGCGGGAGAGCAGCACCCGCACGTGCATTTTGTACGTGCGCGTCTCCAGCCAGCGGAACCAACCGAGCACGCCGGGGAACTTGCCTTCGTCCCAATCTCCGTCGCCCTCGAGCACGCGCTGTCGTTGTGCCTCGCTGAGCTCGCGCCAAGCCCGGTCGAACGGGATGGAGTGGCGCCGGCACAGCTTTTTCAGCTCGCCTCGCTCCCAACTCGTGGAGCTGCCGCGCCAAGGGCGCACTGCGCCGCCGGCGAGCGACAAATTTGGGTCGGGAATGACCTTGGCGAGATCGACACCTAGGGTCCGCCCGAAGCCGCGACACGTAGGGCAGGCTCCAAGAGGCGACTCGAAGGAAAAGACGCCGGGCTTTGGCGGGCTGAGCTGCTTGTGGCAAATCGGACAGGCCAGCTCGTCGGAAAGAGTGAGGTGGGCTTCGTCGATGTGCGCGTGCGCGAGCCCAGCGCCGCGCCCCACAGCCGTCTCGATGCTCGCGGCCAGCCGGTCGCGCTCGGATTGGGCCAGCGTCAGCCGATCGATGACCACCTCGACCGTGTCTTGGGTGAGCGCCTCGGAGGGGCGGATGCTGTCGAGGTCCCGTGCCTGGCCGGAGACCCACAGCCGCCGATAGCCATCGGCGAGCAACGCTTCGCGCACGGTCAAGTATTCTTCGGTACTGGCGACCCGCAGCGGATACGTGAGCACGGCGCGACGCCCAGCGTGCCCTTCGATCAGTTGCGCGGCAGAGTCGTGCACGCTGTGCCGGACGGCCTCGACTCCGTGCTCCTCACAAATCGGCAGAGCCTCGCGCACGAATAGCCCTGCCAAGTAGGGCGTCAGGTCGCTCATCGTAGCGACCGTCGAGCGTGAGCTCTTGATGGGAGCACGGCGATCGACGGCAATGCCGGCCGCGACTGGTTCGAGCTCGTCGAGCGGTGGTCGCTCCAAGCGTTCCAAGAATTGGCGCGCGTACGGGCTGAAGCTTTCGACGAAGCGCCGCTGCCCTTCGGCATATAGCGTGTCGAGGGCGACGGAGCTCTTGCCCGAGCCCGAAGGCCCCGTGAGCACCACCACCGAACCTGGACTCAGGTTCAATGAAACATTGCGCAAGTTGTGTGTGCGGGCTCCCCGCAACTTCGTATCGTGCATCAAAAAAAAGCCTAGAGTCCGAACATCGAAAGCTTCTTTTCGCAATCGCTCAGCGCTTCGTCGAGCTCTCGGCGGGTGCCCGACAGGTCCGCCAAAAGCGCCCTCGCCAGGGCCGCCAACGGCAGGGCCCTGGCACCGCGGCGGCCCAGCAGCTCGAAATGCCGATTGAGCTCACGACGAACGACGCTGTCGTCAGCCGTTGGGATCACCAGGCCTTCGTTGCGCGGGCGCGCCTGGAGCTCGCGAGCCAGGACCACGACTCGGTGGGCGCTGGCGGCATCGGCTGCGACGACGTTCGCCGCAGCTCGTTCGGCGCGCTCGATCAAGGCGTCATAACCTTCGAAGGGACGGGACTGCATCGCGAAGCCCTGTTGTGCCACGAAAGCCAAACGTCGCCAGGCAGGCCCGAGACGCACCCCAATCGGTGGTGAAAACCCGGCAATCCCCCACTCAGGCTTGCCGAAAAGTGGGTCCCCACCGTAAATTCATGAAGATGAGCATACGAACGAGCGCCGTCCGAGGTGGGCTTTCGCGACGAGCATGGGTGCTGGCTGTGGCGTCGACCTTGCTCAGTGGGACCGCATGGGGGTGGGAACAAATCGACGAAGGCGACGGCATTCGAGTCTACAAGAAGGACATTCCCAACTCCGACCTGGTGGCGTTTCGAGGAGACTCGTTGATCGACGCACCCATCGAAAAGGTGCTTTGGGTACTAGGCGACAACACGTATCGCACCGAATGGGTCGATCGCCTCAAGCACAGCAGGATCTTGGAGCAGAAGGGGCCTTACGATTACGTGGTGTACCAGCACTTTGGATTGCCGTTTCCCGCCAGCGATCGCGACTACGTGTATCGAGGCAAGGCGGTGAAGACCGGTCCCGGCAAGGTGGTGCTGCATCTGGAGTCGGTCGAACATCCGAAAGCTCCGGAGACGGTGGGCGTTCGCGCCCAACTGGTGAAAAGTCGGTACGAGCTCATCGCCAAGGGCAAGAATCAGACGATCGTGATCGTCGAAATTCAAACGGATCCGAAGGGCTGGATCCCATCGTGGGTGGTCAATCTGATCCAGAAAAGCTGGCCGAGAAAGACGCTGACCGCTCTCAGAAAGCAGGTCAAGAAACCTTACGTGAAGAGCATACCGTTGCCCGACTAGGGCGCCTCAGTCGGAGGTGAAGAAGGTGACGATGGTGAATTCTCCGAGCTCGATGGGGTCGCCCGGGTTGGGGTCGATGGGCAAGGCGGGTTCCGTACAGCTGATGTCGATCCGGTAGTAGACCCATCCGAAATCTTCATCCGTTGCGCTGCCGATGGCGGTGGCTGTGCACGCTTCGACGGGCGCTTCCCATCGGTTTCGCGTGTCCCCTTCGGGGATTTCCACCGCCAGGCTCGTCAGGCTGAGCTCTCCCAAGGCCGGCGGTTCGGCGAGCGCCAACGTGACGCTCAGCGCTACATCGAACCTATTGGGTACCAGGCCGCTCACGCTGCTCTGGGCGCTGCTTCCCGAGCATGAAAAGCCCGTGTGTTCGACGCCCGGAACTTGCAAGCCGATATAACAATCGCGCTGGGCCAGTGCGGCGTCCGCGGCCGAGCCAGCGCTGCTGGGGCCGCTCGAGTCATCGCCCGAGCACGCCACGGCGCTCGCCAAGAGCGCGGCTGCAAGAACACCTGTTACCTGTCTCATGAAACCTCCCTCGAGAGAACCTGCCGTGTCAAAAGGCCATCTGGAGCCGCAGACCAGCGTGGCCCGGGCCAAACGCCGGAGCAACGCTGACTTGGTGACGAAGGTAGCGCTTTTCTTTCTCGAGCTGATCGATTTGTCGCCCGAGTGCGCGCCGCGGTGGAATGCGATTGAAGAGCCAGACGAGCCCACCCACGGTCAGTCCTGTACCCACCAGTGCCGCCGTATAGGCGAGATTGGTAACTCCCTCGTCTCCATCACAATCACCGGTTGAGTTGGCGTTGCAGGCACTGTCGGCGACCTCGATGACGAGCAGCACGTACAACGACACGAGCAGCGTGCCCCCGCCGATCGCCGTCATGGTGATGGGCCCACCGAGTGAGTATTCGCTTTGCTCTTCTTCGAGCCGCTCGATTTCTACATCGATGTAGCGCAGGC
This sequence comes from uncultured Myxococcales bacterium, assembly GCA_965651135.1. Lineage (GTDB taxonomy): Bacteria > Myxococcota_A > Polyangia > Polyangiales > Polyangiaceae > JAICQQ01. The sequence continues at coordinate 3,807 of CBFGRJ010000167.1, read as the reverse complement.
GCTGGATCACGCCCGGCTGCACCATGCCAACCGGCTGCACCGTGCCACCCGGCTGTACCATGCCACCCGGTGGGGGCATGCCCGCGGGGGGGACGGCTGCCGGCATGCCGCTCGGCGCAGGTGCGCCGGGTGCTGGAACCTGAGGGGCCGGGCTAACGGGCGCTGCTTCAGGACCTGGAGCGCCTTGGGCCGTCGAGCTGCTCGATGGCTCCATAGTGGGCGCTGGCGCTTGGTCCGCTGGCACGGTGGCTTGCGCCCACACTGCAGGAGTGACGAGCGCCATGGCGCACGTCAGCGCGGTAGTGGCTAATTGACCCATCGCGGCCAGAGATTAGCCGTTCTACTTGCGGTTGGCGATGGCCATTTCTCGGCGGTAAATGGCCCATCGGTGGCGAGCTCAGCGCGCATGTCGCATGCGCGCTTACCTCGAGGGAGAGGTTGTCAGGCTGCCTCCATCTCCGCGAGCTTTCCGACAATGGCCTTCGAGAACGCTTCCAAATCATCGGGCTTGCGTGAGGTGATGAAGTTGTCGTCCACACAGACCTCGGCATCGACCCATTCGGCACCGGCGTTCTCGAGGTCTTTGCGCACGGAGGGCCAGCTGGTCATCCGACGCCCTTTCACCAGGTCGGCTTCGATGAGCAACTGAGGCCCGTGGCATACAGCCGCGATGAGGCGACCCGATTCACCAAAACGTCTCACGAAGGAGACCATGGCCGAATTCGTGCGCAAGTGATCGGGCGAGTAACCACCCGGTATCACTAGGGCATCGTAATCGTCCGGTTCGGCGTCATTGATCGCTTTGTCGATGCGAGCCGTTTCCTTCCCGCGTTTTCCAGTGACCTTCTCACCGGCGTTGACTCCCAGCACGACCACGGTGTGGCCTGCCGCAGCCAGGCGCTCCCGCGGAACGACAAACTCGCTATCTTCGAAATCCGCCGCCAGCGGCATTCCTATCGTTGCCATCGTTCTTTCTCTCCTTGAGCTCGGGGTCGAAGCCAGGCGCGCTGCAATGCGCGTGCCTCAGCGAGGGCTCATTCAGCGCTTGCTTCTAGGCTGGCGCTGGCCTCTACCGAGACGCTGATGCTGGCTTCTGCTTCGACGGCCGCGCTCAATGACGACGCGAAGCAACTCGCGCCTGCAATGCCGACCTCGCCGACCGCTTCGAAAGCAGTCAGGGTTTTCGACGCCAGCTCGACGATGGGATCGTAAAGCGCCAGGGTCAGATTGAACGCCTGGCCCCAGTCGCCGATATGGGCGCTCAATACTTGCTGCAATTCCGCATCGCCTTCCACGATGACGCTGGCATTGGGGGGAGGACAATCGACCTCAGCGCTCGCCTGTGCCTCACAACTGGAGTGACACTCGGCGCTGCCCTCGCAATCCAGATCCCCGGTGCATACCGGCGGGCTGAGCTCCGCATCGCACTCTCCGTGACAGCGGCCATTGCAGTCCGCGGTTCCCGGCGTGTACGAGCAGGTGCCATCACAGCGCCCGTCGCACTCGATGCCCGCGCTGGCCGAGCACGAACCGGAACACTGCCCTTCGCAGCGGCCGCCAGAAAATTCACCCATGCATTCGGCTCCACAGCTTCCCGTGGCGCGACCTTCGCAAGTTCCCTCGCACAGCCCGTCGCAACTTCCGGAAACATCGCTGCCGTCACAAGTGCCTTCACAGCTCCCCTCACAGGTTCCCTCGAATCCCGCGCTGCACCCGGCGTCACAGGTGCCGCGAAAACTGGGAGCATCGCAAGTCCCTTCGCAAATGCCCTGGCAGTCGATGTTTGCCACGCCACTGCAGGTGCCTTCGCAGATCCCGCTGCAGGCGAAGTCAGGGGCGGTCACGTCGCACTGCCCGCTGCAGCTGCCTGCACACTCGACGACTACCTCGCCTCCCGTGCAGGCCGCTTCGACGTCGCACTCCGCCTCGATGTCGCACTCCGCCTCGCACTCGGCTTGGACAGAAAGATCAGCGCGACAATCGAATTCGATTGAAACGGTGACGCTGACGCCGGCTTCGGCGGCTTGTTCGATGCGCGCTCTAAGGACGGCGCAGGCTTCCTGAGCCGTGGTCTTCGAAGCATCCAGGCCGAGGTCGGCGTTCATCGAATTGCAAATGGTCAAGAATTGCGCTTCGACTTGCGCAGCGCGGTCGCGCAAGTTTGCAGCGGCTTCCGAATAAGCTCGCAGGGTTGCCTGCGCTCGGACTGTGGTGTCCATGGCGCTACACCCTGCCACGGCGTCTTCGACGTCCGAAGATCCGCACGCGGTAACGCCGATTCCGGCACCGATCAATATTGCAAAAAAGGGACTGGTTTTGACGATATTCATGAATGACTCACTGGTTCCGCGCTCGGTTCCACGTCGTGTCCAGGGCCGTGTGCCTCGTTCGACTCGCGCATGGTCAGGGCGCGGTCGTTCCTGCAAGCGCTACACCATCGCCCATGCGTGCGCGACGATCACTCCGTGCGCGGGCACGAAAAGTGCAAACAGCTGGGCACAGCTTGGCCACTCAACGCAGAGGCCACGTCGCGCTACGGTGGGAGGGAGCTCCCTTGGAGGCGTATCGATGAGATATCCACATCCCAAGTTCGCTCAACTCGCCGAGCCCGCCCGCGCGCTGGCTCAGGCCGAGTACTGGCGTTTGCGTGAGGCGGGCTGCGGTCGCGAAGACGCTGCTCAATTGGCGTTCGAGCTCGCGACGGAGTGGGGCGTGACTCGTGGAGCCACCGCGGAATCGGAGCTGGATCGTCCGGGGAAGCTCCGCGTTCCTGTACGCTGAGAACGCTACGAGGGTGCTTCTGCCATGCTGGTCTGAGCAGCCACATCGGGGCGGATTTGGAGCGGACATGCCTGGTCGGCAGGTTCCAAACAGTCAAATGGCGGCCCCACACCGCTGCTCCACTCGTGGCACATGGGTTGCACTGTTGCACTAGCTGCCAGACAACGCTCAGAAGAGGCCCGGTGTGTCATGTCAGAAGAAGCACTCATTGGTATCGTGATCGTCGCATTGGTTGCTGCGGCACTGGTATGGCTTGCCCTGCGCAACGGCCGTAAGCGCCGTGAAGGGCTGCGTCAGCGCTTTGGACCCGAGTACGATCGCGCGCTCGAAGAATATGGGAGCCCAGCGCGGGCGGAGCGCGCGCTCGCCAGCAGAGCCAAGCGGGTTCAGAAGTTCCACGTCCGGGAGCTTGGCGACGCCGATCGTGCGCAGTTCACCGCAGCCTGGCAAGGCGTCCAAACGCGTTTCGTCGATAGCCCGGAAAGTGCCGTCCACGAGGCGGACGCCTTGATTCAACAGGTCATGCGCGCTCGCGGTTATCCGATCGACGATTTCGAAACCCGTGTCGATGACCTATCGGTGGATCACCCGCACGTCGTTCAGCACTACAGAGCCGCGCGAGCCTTGACCGATGCCAGCCGCGAGGGGCGCACCGACACGGAAGAGTTGCGCCAGGCATTCGTTCATTATCGTGCCCTTTTCGCAGAACTGCTTGGCGAACCTCAACAGGCCGCCAACCAACTCAGGCCGGTGGCCGTATGAATTCGCTTCGCGATAGGCTTCCGGGACAAGGACCCGCACCCACCGGAGGCGAGTCGGTGCCGCACCCGGAAGTTGGCATGCCGCAGGTGCCGCAAGCCCCGGCGCAGCTCCCGCGTTGGGAGCTGATTCAGGCCAAGTTCGTGGACGATCCGCGCCAAGCCGTGGCCGAAGCGCATCAACTCGTGCGCGATCTGACGGAGCAGCTGACGCGTGCGCTCGAAACCGAGCGCGCAGAGATCGATCAGCGCTGGGCCGCTTCACCCG